>NZ_JBFOCX010000020.1:0-418700 GCF_040908025.1 Aeromonas sp. R9-2 | reverse complement strand
TGACTGCCGGCGAGAAACACATCGAGCAGTTCACCGTGACCCTGAGCGATGGCTCGACCACCAAGGTCACCATCACCATCACCGGCACCAACGATGCACCGGTGCTGACACCGGATGTGGGCGCGGTTAACGAAGACGCGATCCTGACGGTCGATGCGGCCAACGGCGTGCTGGCCAACGACCGCGATGTCGACGGCAACGCCCTCAAGGTGACCGGTATCCTGAGCGGCACCAGCGGGACGGCCACGGCCGTGAACGCCAGTGGCGACACCGTGCTGACCAACAGCTACGGCACCCTGACCATCCGTGCTGACGGCAGCTACAGCTTCAATGCCAATGGCGTGGATGCGCAGAAACTGGCGGCAGGTCAACCGGCGAACGTGGTGTTTACCTACACCGCGACCGACGGCACGGTAGCGCGGACTAGCACCCTGACCATCACCATCACCGGCACCAACGATGCACCTACTCTGAATGTTGATAATGGCGCAGTCGTTTCTGAAGAGGGGCTTTCCGGTGGTATTAAGGATACAGTGGGCAACAGCGACAGCACTGATAGTGTGGTAGCTAGCGGTAAGATCACGGTTGGGGATGTAGATAGTCAGGACACACTAAACGTTACTCTGAGTGCACCTTCCACCGCTTTGACTTCCGGTGGTGCTGTAATTCAGTGGGCTTGGAATGCAACTACCAAAGTGTTGACCGGTTATACCGGCACTCAGGGCGGAGCGGACTACAAGGCGGTCATTGATGTCAAGTTGACCGCTCCTACCGGTAGCACCAAGGGTGACTGGAGCTATGAGGTGACCCTTAAGGCGCCGCTTGATCATCCGGATAAGGAAAGTGAAGACGCGCTTAGCTTCAAGGTGGGGGTGTCCATATCGGATGGCAAAACAACCGTTACCGATAGTCTGCCTATCACTGTGGAGGACGATGCCCCCATTGCTGGCGATGCTGCCGCGGTTTCGCTGCTGAAAACCAGTATTCCTGATGTATTGACCGGCAAGTTCAGCATGACTGGTTATAGCGGGGATCGCACCAGCATTGATGGGGGCAAGTTCACCATTACGGCTAAAGGGTTCCTTTCTTCAACGTCTACTGTCTTGACCGGTGCTCTGGTTAATGGCTCGGGCGAAGGAATAGGTGTCAAGAGCTCGACAGCCCCTTACCACAATATTGAGAACGAGGTCGATTTCCGCAAACTGGCCGATGGCTCAGGGGTATCTGAAGAGCTGGTGATCAAGCTGGATGCTGGCACTGTGGCTTACGGTGCCAAGATCGAGTTCAGCAAGATGTTCGGTGGTGAGCTGGAGAGCGGCGTGGTCGAGTTCTACCGTGACGGAGTTCTGATCTCAACACTTCCCTTTAGGTCGGATGCGGCAGGGGGAGAGTACAACCAGAACTTCCAGGTTCAGCAAGGTGGTTTTGACACCATGGTGATCAAAGCAACCGATAACGGCAATTCTTTCAACGTCAAGGACAACAGCGACTTTACCGTCAAGTCTATCGAGTTCCTTGGCTCCTCTACTCCACAGGCAATTGCCTATGGCTCGGGGACCGCGGCACCGCAATGGGGGGCTGATGGCAAGGGACATATAGGGCTTTTGGGCTCCAATGAAGTGGGTTTGATGACCGCTACTGGTAAAGAGATTTCCATTTCCAGCAAACCGGGCTTACCCAATACCCTCTATGGCGAAGCCAGCGATGGCACCCTGGTGTTCCGTCTGGAATTTACCCCTGCTACCGGCAAGTGGGAATTCTTCCAGTATGCAGAGATGCAGCGCCCGGTTGGTGATGGCGACATCGACTTCACCTTCAAGGCCTATGATCGGGACGGTGACGGCTCGCAAGGCAGCTTTGCTGTCAACCCGCTGGCGCGCCCTGATGTAACCGGCGTATCGAGTGCCACTGTGGTTGAAGGGGCCACCTTGCAGCATGTTGTGACCTTGAGTGGTGCGACTAATGTAGCGACTGAGTACAGCCTCTCAATCGCGGGTAGTGGTACTCATGCTGCCTCTAACTCTGACTGGGGAACTCTGCAGTTCAGTCACGGTGTTACCTATAACAGCAGCACAGGCAAAATCTCAGTACCAGCCGGTGTGACGAGCTTTACCGTGTCAGTGCCGACAGTGAATGACAAGCTGGTAGAACAGACTGAAACCTTGACTCTGACAGTAGGTGGTGCGACCGGAGCCGGAACCATTACTGACAACGATCTCTCTGTGCGACTGGGCAATGGTCTGGTTGATGAGGATGGTTTGTCTGGCGGAAATGCACACTTGCCTGAGCCTGTGGGTATGCCTGCTAGCGGCCCGCTTTCTGTGACTCAGTCGCTGCAGGTGACTGATGGCAGTGGTGGCAATGTCTCTGGCGTACAACTCAAACTTGTTGGCATTACGGGTCTGAGCGGGGTGACGGGTATTGATGGTCAGCCGGTCAATGTTGTTCAGGATGGCGCCGGGCTCAAAGGGTACTTTGGTAACAACCCCGCCAATGTAGCCTTTACCGTGACGGTGGATAACAGTGCCAATCCACCGAGCTACACCTTTACTCTGCTCAAGCCGCTTAGCCACACAGTAGATGGCCAGAGCACAGTGTTGACCAGCCAGGACGAATTGCGCTTTACCGTCAACTATGAGGTAAGCAAGTCTGGAGCTGAGACTGCGACTGGCTCGTTTGACTTGGCTGTGCGTGACGATGTACCGGTTGCTGGCCCGATCTTCCATGCCGTGGAGTCAGAAACCAAAGTTGGTGCCAACGTACAGCTGGTTTTGGATGTTTCCGGTTCTATGGGCTTTGCAGCCGGTAATGGAAAGACTCGCTTGGAAGTTATGAAAGAGTCTGCCAACCAGTTGCTGGATCAATATCTGGCGCAAGGGCAAACCCGGGTGCAGTTGGTATTGTTCAGTTCTGAAGCACGTATTGTGAATCAGGGAACAAGTGGTAGCCCCATCTACTGGATGACTGTTGAGCAGGCCAAAGGATGGATTAATGGCTTGACTGCAAATGGTGGAACGGATTACGACGACGCCATTAAATGGGCTGAGAGTTTTTGGAGTGGCAATAGTAATGCAAGACCGTTAACCGGAGCTTCCAACGTAAGCTATTTCCTCTCTGATGGCGTACCGGAAGGTAGCGATGGCAGCAATCCCAACACCATTGAGGCGAGTGAACTTGCAGCATGGACGAAACATCTGCAGAACAATAAGGTGACTGCGCTTGCATACGGCATGGGGAACAGTGTGCCAGCTGGCGAGCTGGACAAAGTTGCATTCGATGGTTACTTGAATGTGGATGGCAATGCGGTAATTGTCCCGGACGTGACCAAGTTGCCACCCATTCTGTTGCAATCTGTGGTGCAGCCGATAGGCGGTAATTTGTTGAGCGGTGTTGAGGGATATGGAGTTGGTGCTGATGGTGGTTTTGTTGGCCAACTTACGATCCGCGGCGTGACGTATAACTTTGACGGCAGCACAGTTACTACTGCAGGCAGTTCGAGCGCGCTCAGCCATAGCTTTGATGCAGCAACCAAAACGCTGACTATCTACATCGATAACAAGCATTCGTTGATTGTCGATCTTGATAACGGCAGTTATCAGTTCTTTGGTGCTGCAGTGTCGCCCTCGGTCAAGCTTGATTTCGGTTACACCTTGAAAGATCTCGATGGTGACACCAGTGCAAGCACGCTGACCTTTGTTGTGGGTTATGACATCAAGTCAACGGGCGATATGATCGACTCTGTACAGATGTATGACCCCACAGCCAGTAATCAGAAAGTGCAATGGTCGACATCCGGAACTGGCACCCCGATCGACAAGACGCTGCAGCACGTTGAAAACGGCATAGTTGTCGATGTGGGTGTCGGTGGCGACAAGGTCTACCTGGGTAAGGGTAACGATATTATCTATCTGGGAGACAGTCATGTATCCGGTTTCGATAGCAATTCCCAGCAGAAACAGGATGCAGCAGAGCTTGCCGTGGATAACTTCAGCCGTGGAGCAGATTCGCTTCTGCTGCAAGACCCCAACAATGAAAACAGCGACCTGAAAATCACTGCAAACAGCAATGCCTATCTGGATATTGCTCATGGTGGTGGTGGTGATGACCGCATCTATGGTCAAAATGGCTCTGATGTCATTTTTGGTGGTTCGGGTAACGACCATCTCTACGGTGGTGACGGTAAAGATGCGCTGCGTGGAGGGAGTGGAAGCGATGTGCTGGGTGGTGGAACTGGTAATGACTATCTGATCGGTGGTTTGGGCAATGACATCCTGATTGGTGGGGAAGGGGCTGATACCTTTGTCTGGAACAAGGGAGATACAGTATCCGGCTCCCTGACCAAGGATTACATCATGGACTTCAACAAGGGGTCAGGCACCATCAACCGTTTGGAAGGAGACAAGCTGGATCTGAGCGATTTGCTGGATCACGATGGTTCTCACAGTACGACTGATCTGAAGAGTCTGCTCTCGGTGTTCCAGGACAATGAAGGGGTGCACCTGCAGGTCAAGGAGAGCAGTACTGCGCCGGTGACTCAAGAGATTGTGCTGATGAACCATACCTTCGACAGTCTGACGGGCGGTTCTGGCACCACGGCCAACCAGGTGATCGATTTCATGTTGACCAACAACATGCTCGATATCGACAAGTAAGCCCTCTTCGGGCAATAAAAAAGCGGCAGAGCAATCTGCCGCTTTTTTTTATCTTTGCAGGGAAGCGAAATCAGTTGCCGAGGGTGGCGAACAGGCTCTGCTCCAGGGTGCCGCGGGAGACGCAGACCGGCTTGATGGAAGGGGCCGGTACGCGCTCGCCTGAGGATTCAACGAAGAACAGCTCGGTGTTGCCCTTGACGTTGACGGTGGCCACGCTGCTGTTGCCGCTCTGGGTGATGATCAGGTTGATCTGCAGGTTCGGGTTGCCCAGTGCAACTTTGGAACCCATAGTTCCGCAGTCCAGCCACTCCAGCCCGTCGGCTGATTGGGTGACGTTGGCGGTCATCAGGCCGGAGCCACGCTGGCTGTTTTCGATGGTGAGGCCGTGATCGGTGAACCACTTCTCGGCGCGAGCCCACACCAGATCCACCGGGATCGCCATTTCCTGAGTATTGTTGGTTGCCTTGGCAATTGGCGGGTTGTAGCGATACTCCTCACCGCCGTTATTGTCACCAGCACAACCAACCAGCAGCAGCGCCAATGCGCTCCCCATAATCTTTTTCATCTTGTTTCTCTCGTCCATATCACCAGGCCATTGGCCAACCGGCGCCTATTATCGCCGGAGCGACAATCTCTGTCAGCAACCATCCAGCGTTCGATGTTATGGGGAGGTGATCGGGGTGCTTTACAAAATTGGTTTGCTATCATAGATTTGCTCGAAATTCCTCCATAAGCACCCCTGTGACCAACATGCTCACCCCGGATCTGCTGCAGCAGATCATCGACCAATTGCCAATGAGTATCTTCTGTCGAGATAGTCATGGGCGTTACCTGTTCGCCAATCGTGAGTTCGCCCGTGAAGCCAAGCTGGAGTCGCCTGCCGAGGTAGTCGGCAAGACAGATGCAGATATGCCATGGGGCGATCTCTTTCGCAGTGAGGATGAGCAGCTGCTTGCCGGAGGCGTGCCGATGCTGTATCAGCAGCTCCATTGCAACCGGGGCGGGAATACCTGCTGGATGGAGGTACACAAGGTGCCTCTTTACACCCCGCAGGGGGAAGCGTGCGCAGTATTCGGGGTGGTTAACGAGATTGCCCAGCGCAAGAGCCTGGAACAGACGGTCAAAAAGCAGCAGTTGTTGCAGCGTTTTCTGCTCGATGCCATTCCTGACCTGATCCGTTTCGATGATCACAACGGGGTGTTGCTGGAGTGCAATCAGGCGTTTCTCGACTTTATCGGCCATGGGGCCGATGAGGTGCTGGGTCAGCAACTGCCGTTCCGGTTGGCGGCGCCGCAGGGGATGGGCCACGGCGAGTGCTGTCTGCTGGATGCCAGTGGGCAGGGGCGACACATGGAGATCACCCGGGTCGATGTCCCCGATGGTGACGGTCACTCCCTCGGGATCCTGACGCTGGGGCGTGACATCACCGGCCTGCGCACCACTCAGGCGCAGTTGCAGCAGGAGCAGCACTACGACAGTCTGACCGGACTGCTCAAACTCTCCCGGTTCTTGCAGACCAGCCGCCATCTTGGGGGACGCAGTGCCACATTGGTGCTGGTCGATCTGCACCATTTTCGTGAAATCAACGATCGCTTCGGGATCCGGATTGCCGACCGCCTGCTCAGCCAAGTGGCCAAGCGGTTGCAGCAGCTGGTGCCGCCGCGTTCTCTGCTCTGTCGGGTCGCTGCCGATGACTTCAGCCTGTTGCTGCCCGACTTCAACGAGCCATTGCAGGGGTGGAGCCAGCATCTGCAGCAGCAGTTGATGGAGCACTATCAGGTGGAAGATCATCGAATCCAGATCCCGGTGTTTCTGGGGCTGGCCCAGGGGCGGGCAAGCGATGCCGAGCGGTTGCTCAGTCATGCCGAGGCTGCGCTGGCGCAGGGCAAACGGCAGCAGCAGTACTGCACCCTGTTTGATCCCGAGCTGCATGCCCGGCTCAAGCGGCGTCAGCTGATCGCCGCCCAGTTGCCACTCGCCATCAAGTCCGCCCAGCTGGTTGCCGTCTATCAGCCCATTATCTGTACCCGTACTCACAGACTGCACGGCGCCGAGCTGCTCTGTCGCTGGCCCCATCCCGAGCTTGGGATGATCTCCCCCGACGAATTCATTCCGTTGGCGGAAGAGATGGGGATTATCGGTCAGCTTGGCCAGTTAATGCTGGAGCAGGGCTGTGCCCAGCTGGCGCAGTGGCAAACTGCGCAGCCGGATATGGTGCTATCCATCAACCTCTCACCGCTACAGTTCCGTGATCCGACGCTCTGTGAACGGGTCTCTGCCTGCATCGCTCGCCATGGTCTCAAGGCCAGTCAGCTGGAGCTGGAGATCACTGAAGGGGTGTTGATGGAGAATGCCGACGAGATTGAGACCAACCTCGACAACCTGATCGCCGCCGGTTTTCAGCTGGCCATCGACGATTTTGGCACCGGTTACTGTTCGCTGGCCTATCTGCCGCGTTTGCAGGTGGCGACCCTCAAGCTGGATCGCAGCTTCACTCAGGGGCTCGCCAGCAATAGCGCGACCACCGCTATCGTGCGCTCAGTCATCGGGTTGGGCCATGAGTTGGGGATCCGGATCACCGCCGAAGGGGTAGAGACACCCGAGCAGCAGTTGTGGCTAACCGAGGCGGGGTGTGATCGGCTCCAGGGCTATCTGTTCAGTCGCCCCCTGCCGCCAGCGGAGTTCGCTGCCAGCTATCTGGCGTGAGAGATCGTCAGAAGCAACAAGGCCACCGCAAGGTGGCCTTGTTGTTTTACGATGGAGGCAGGATCAATCCTGGAAGTAGGTGCCCCAGCCATCGTAATCCACCCCGTATTTTTCCAGGATGGGCAGCATCTTGGCGATATCGGCGACGATCGCTTCGACATTCAGCTTGCACTCGATGGTGGCATCGAAGCAGAAGATGGTGGCGCCGTCATCCAGCTCCATCTCTTCGGCATCGGTCACTTCAAAACCGGCCTTGAACAGGTCAACCGCTGCTTTTTCCAGACGGTCGAAATCCTGGCAGGCGAAGTGGTGCTCGATGTCGTAATCCGCATCGGGATTGCTGCCATCGGCCAGCAGTTCGTTGACGATCTCGGTGGTCTCATCACGCCACTCTTGCATATTCAGACTCATGTTGCCTCCAGGCGGTATCATTGCGGCAAAGCATACTCGCAGAGTGGATTCGGCTCAATGCGGCGGACCCACTGAACCTCGAATTTCCATCATATTGGCGCCGCCTATAGGGTGTGCAGAGGCCAGCAAGTATGGCAAACAGGACTGAAATGGATAATAAATGGTCGCTTCGTTCGGTTGTTGAGCGAACGCGCTTTTTATCGTGCCATCATGGTTGACACTCTGCGCTGGAAAGGGTTTAATGCGCGCCGTTGCCCAGATAGCTCAGTCGGTAGAGCAGGGGATTGAAAATCCCCGTGTCGGCGGTTCGATTCCGTCTCTGGGCACCATAATTCCTCCTTAGTTCAGTCGGTAGAACGGCGGACTGTTAATCCGTATGTCACTGGTTCAAGTCCAGTAGGAGGAGCCAAATTCGAAAAGCCCGCTCAATCGAGCGGGCTTTTTCATTTCTAGTTGCTGTTGCATGCGGCCAAAAAGAGCGTCGCGCCACAGGTGGCACTGAACAGCAGCATTCCGGTTTGCAACATGCTGCCAGGGCATGGCTTCTTCTCTCTTTTTCTGGCCCTGATCCACTTCGGTTTCATCACATTCCCTTATCCATTTTGTCGGCCTGAATGGCTGCACTCCTGTGCAGGCGAGCCATCTTTGTTGAATGGCGCCATGGCGTCAATCTCCCCCGCAAAACAATTAATTCAGCACCGTTGAAGAGCGGCTTGTCTGGTGATGTTTCGACCTTTAAGCCATTGTTAACATTTTGGAAAACTGGAGTGACCCCAAGGCAGGGCGGGGATATGATTGGGGCAATGATGTTCCCATCCTGACGGAGAGATCCCAGATGAGCAGCCCCTTGAGCTATGTATTGGACGGCATTCATTGCGAGCCGCACTTTTTTACCGTTCCCCTCGATCATGATGAGCCGGATGGCGACAGCATTACCCTGTTTGCCCGTACCCTCTGCCGTAAAGACAAGCTCGATGAGACGTTGCCCTGGCTGCTGTTTCTGCAAGGTGGGCCGGGATTCGGGGCTCCGCGCCCGACGGCCAACAGTGGCTGGCTCAAGCGGGCGTTGCAGGAGTTCCGAGTGCTGCTGCTGGATCAGCGTGGCACCGGGATGTCGAGCCCCATTCACGGGCATAGTCTGGCCAAAATGACCCCGGCCGAGCAGGCGGAATATCTCGGCCATTTTCGCGCCGACAGCATAGTGCAAGATGCCGAGTTCATCCGGCAGGAGCTTAGCCCCAAGCATCGCTGGAGCCTGCTTGGTCAGAGCTTTGGCGGTTTTTGCTGCCTGACCTATCTCTCGCTCTTCCCCGATAGCCTGCGGGAGGTCTATATCACCGGCGGCATCGCGCCGATTGGCCGCAGCGCCGAGGAGGTTTACCGCGCCACCTACCAGCGGGTGGCTGACAAGAACCGAGCCTTCTTCGCCCGCTTCCCCCATGCTCAGGGGATTGCCAACCGGCTGGCCAACCATCTGCACCAGCATGATGTGCGACTGCCCAACGGCCAGCGCCTGACGGTGGAGCAGTTCCAGCAGCAGGGGCTGGATCTCGGTGCTACGGGTGCCTTTGAGGAGCTTTATTACCTGCTGGAGGAGGCCTTTATCGGTGACAAGCTGAGCCCAGCCTTTCTCTATCAGGTGCAGAGCATGCAGCCATTCAATACCAACCCGCTGTTCGCCATCCTGCACGAAGCTATCTACGCCGAAGGGGAGGCGACTAGCTGGGCGGCGGAGCGGGTCAGAGTGGAATTCCCGGCGGTGAACTGGGCACCCGGCAAGGATTTCGCCTTCACCGGCGAGATGGTTTACCCCTGGATGTTCGAGCAGTACCGCGAGTTGCTGCCCCTGAAAGAGGCGGCTCATCTGCTGGCCAACAAGGCGGACTGGGGGGCGCTCTATGACCCGGCCCAGCTGGCCCGCAATCAGGTGCCGGTAGCCTGCGCCGTCTATGCCGAGGATATGTATGTGGAGTTTGACTACAGTCGCGAAACTCTGCGTGGCCTTGGCAACAGTCGCGCCTGGATCACCAATGAATATGAGCACAACGGTTTGCGTGCCGATGGTGAAGCGATTCTTGATCGTCTGATCGCGTTGAATCGCGACCGTTAATGGCCGTTATCGGCAACCATCGCGGGAGCCCGGACTCCCGCGATGGTTGTTATGGATGGTTGTTATGAAAGCGTGACACCCTGAACCTTGACCCGCATCCGCCAGACGATGAGTGGATAGCAGGCTGATTAATTTCCCCCTCTTTCACTGTCTCTGTCGATCCCTCACCATATACTTGCCAAACGACTCTGTATTGAGCCGCGGTCAAACCGATTGACCAACCCGTGCTCGTTACCATTAGAAAGTCGCTCTGATGTTCTGTATCCCGCGTATCAGATATGCCATCTCTGCATGCCCCGCAATCTGGGGGAGGCGATGGTCGTGCTTTTCAATCAAGATAAGGATGTATGATGAGAAAGTTTCTGTTGGTCTGCTCCCTGTTGCTGTGCCCTGTCGTGTTTGCTGCGACCTCCCATTGGGAATATAGCGGTGAGGCGGGACCTGCCCACTGGGCCAAGCTGACCCCGGAGTTTGGTCAGTGTGCGGGCAGCAATCAGTCGCCGGTTGACCTGAGCGGATTGGTCGAGGCCAAACTGGCACCGCTGGTACTCCACTATAAGGCGGGTGGCAATACAGTGGTCAACAACGGTCATACCGTGCAGGTCGGTTATGCCCCGGGTAGCACCTTGCAACTCGATGGCACCACGTTTGGACTCAAGCAGTTCCACTTCCACGCCCCGAGTGAGAACCTCATCGAGGGCAAATCCTATCCGCTGGAAGGGCATCTGGTACACGTCAGTGACAAGGGAGAGATCGCCGTGGTGGCGGTGATGTTCGAGGCTGGCAAGGCCAATCCGGTGCTGGCGGCTGCCTGGAGTGCATTACCGGCCAAGGTGGGGGAGACCCAGGCCCTCAAGGCGCCGCTCTCTGCTGAGCAACTACTGCCTGAGAATCGTGACTACTATCGCTTCAGCGGTTCCCTTACTACGCCTCCCTGCTCGGAAGGAGTGCGCTGGCTGGTGATGAAGCAGCCGGTCGAGGTCAGTCAGGCCCAGATCGACGCATTCAAGGCGGTGATGCACCACCCCAACAACCGGCCGGTGCAGCCCCTCAATGGGCGCGTGGTGCTGCAATAACACAGCGTTGCAATAGCAC
Source organism: Aeromonas sp. R9-2 (assembly GCF_040908025.1). NCBI lineage: Bacteria > Pseudomonadati > Pseudomonadota > Gammaproteobacteria > Aeromonadales > Aeromonadaceae > Aeromonas > Aeromonas sp. R9-2. The sequence goes on along the minus strand of NZ_JBFOCX010000020.1, from coordinate 407,726 downwards.
TGCAGATAGCAAAAACAACAAGAGGGCCGCAAGGCCCTCTTTTACATGGCGAGGTATCGGCGAGCGATCAGAGGCTGGCGGCGATGCGGGCGCCGAGGGCCGCGTTGTTCAATACCAGCTGGATGTTGGCCGCCAGCGAGTTGCCGCCAGTCAGCTCGCAGACGCGGGCCAGCAGGAAGGGGGTTGACGCCTTGCCCTTGATCCCCTGCTCGTCCGCTTCATGGAGCGCCTGGGCAATGGCTGCGTCGATATCGGCTTTCGGCATAGCGTGTGCGCTCGGGATGGGGTTGGCCACCACGGCGCCGCCCGCCAGTCCCAGCTCCCACTTGAGGCGCAGCGCCTCGGCGATGGCTGCCGGGGTATCGAGGCGATAATCGACCTTGAAGCCGCTCTCGCGGGTGTAGAAGGCGGGCAACTCCTCGGTTTGATAGCCGATCACCGGCACGCCCTGGGTCTCCAGATACTCCAGGGTCAGCCCGATATCGAGGATCGACTTGGCACCGGCGCAGACTACGGCCACCGGCGTCTGCGCCAGCTCCTGCAGGTCGGCGGAGATATCGAAGGTCTCCTGCGCGCCGCGATGCACCCCGCCAATGCCACCGGTGGCAAAGACCCGGATCCCGGCCATGGCGGCAATGATCATGGTCGAGGCGACCGTAGTGGCCCCCATCCCTTTGCGTGCCAGCACGAACGGAATGTCGCGGCGGCTGCACTTGGTAACCGCATGGCCAGCCCGACCGAGGGCCTCCAGCGCACCGGCATCCAGTCCCACCTTGAGGCGGCCATCGAGGATGGCGATGGTGGCCGGAATGGCACCGTTGTCGCGCACCACCTGCTCCACCTGACGGGCCGTCTCCACGTTCTGCGGATAGGGCATGCCGTGGGAGATGATGGTGGATTCGAGGGCGACGACCGGTTTGCCGGCGGCCAGTGCGGCAGCAACTTCCGGTTGGATATCGAGGTAAGCGTTCAGCATGAGTACTCCTCCAGTATGCGGTCAACGGCGGTCTTGCTCAGACCGGAAAAAACGGTATCGGAACAATTGACGGTGAGGGCGGCGCAGCCCAGGGCAAAGCGGGTGGTTTGGGCAATGTCGAGCTGTTGCAGCCAGGCGTGGGCGAGGCCAGCCATAAAGGCATCCCCGCCGCCGGTGACGTTGAGTACCGGACTACCCAGTACCGGCAGGTGACCCTGCTGCTCGCCATCGCTGTAGAAGATCCCCTGTTCACCCAGACTGAGGAACAGCCGCTTGACCCCAGCGCGGTGGAACCAGGCGGCCACCATGGGCCAGGTTTCGGGCCCGGCGATGGTCATGCCGCACAGCTGCTCGGCTTCGCTTCGATTGGGTTTGAGGGTGTGGATCTTGCCGAGCCAGGGGCGGATCTTCTCCACCTTGGCCACCGAAACGGTATCGACAAAGATGGCGTGCTCACCTTGCCGTTCAAACAACCAGTCGAGGGTATGGATAGCCAGATTGGTGTCGAGCACCCAAAGCCGGGCACCGCCGAGAAAGCCTGCGAGGGGGGTCAGGCGGGCAGGGGTAAGCTGCTCTATGATGGCCATGTCATTGATAGCGCAGCTCATTTCGCCGCTGCCATCATGCAGGCTGAGATAACAGGAGGTGGCGTGGCCATCGAGCACCAGAGTCTGGCGCACATCGACGCCGGCCCGCTGGCTCACTTCCAATAGATGGTGGCCATACTGGTCGTTGCCGACCGCGGTCAGCAGCCGGGTGTCGCTGCCGAGCCGCGCCAGATTCTCGGCGATATTGCGGCCAACACCACCGGCCGCGGTGCGCACCTTGCCTGGGTTGGAGTCGCCGAGCAGCAGGTTGTCATGGCTGGTGCCGCAAATATCCATATTGGCACCGCCGATCACCACTACGTAGGGACCCTCTCGCAACACATAGCCTCTGCCTTGCACATACCCCTGCCGGATCAGGCTTGAGATGTGGCTGGCCAGCGCAGAGCGGCTGATGCCGAGGCGATCGGCCAGCTCCTGCTGGGCAATCATGGGATCCTGACGCAGCAGGGCTAGGATCTCTTGTTCACGCTCAGTCATAGACAAACATCCATTTGCAAACGTTTGTCTATTATTGCTGGGAAACGTTTGCTGGCTATCAGCTTGTACAAAATTTGTCGGCTTGCGCACAAAAAATCGACATCCGTGATGGGGCGACGAGTCGTTGAGCTTGGCGAGGCACTTTTAACGGGTCGATGACCCCGCAGCGGCTTATAATGGCCGCCGCAAGATGAGGAGAGATGATGGAAAAGAGTGCATTCTGCTGCGTGGGGCTGGTCAATCCCAAATCTCCGGAAAATGTCGGCTCCGTGATGCGGGCTGCGGGTTGTTACGGGGTAGACGAGGTCTACTACACCGGCAACCGCTTCGAGCTGGCGCGCCGCTTTGCCACTGATACCAAGCAGATGGTGGAGAAGATCCCGCTGCTCGGGGTGGATGATCTGATGGCGTTTATCCCGCAGGGATGCGTGCCCGTGGTGGTCGATCTGATCGATGGCGCTACGCCGCTCCCCGACTATGTCCATCCGGAACGCGCTTTTTATATCTTCGGGCCGGAGGATGGTACGCTCGATCCCGCCCTCTATGGAGCGGTGAAAGATGTGGTCTATGTGCCGACTCAGGGCTGCATGAATCTGGCCGCCTCGGTCAACGTGATCCTCTATGACCGATTGGCGAAGGGGTTCCGGCAACCCTGAGTTGTGGCGTGGCAACGGTGATTCAAACTGCAATGGACAAGGTGTTGCTTATGGGCAGGTTGCTGGCGGTGGCTGCTGTTGACGGGGCTGCGACATCCTTCTCTTTCCCCTATGGTGGGATCAGTTTTCGCCGGTCTTGACCGCCTGCTCCTCAAGAAAGTCGCGGTAGTAGTCATAGAGATGATAATGGCGATATATCTCGGCCAGCGTGCCGCGACGGATCAGATTCACCATCTCCTGATCCCACAGCAGCAGTAGCCGCTTGCCCCGTTCGGTATCGGCAAAAATGGGGTAAGTCGGGATCCAGCGCAAAATGGTGCGGTACATATTGGCCGGGGTCTCATCGGCAGAATGGAGCACGCCAGCGGTCAGGTAATAGCGATAGCGCCCCTTGCCAATCAGCTGCAGGGCCATCTCATGGTTGTCGATCTCGTGCCACCGCATGGTGACCGGAAGATATTTATCTAACACCCATCCTCGCCGCCAGAGGACGGTCTCTCCCTCGAGGCTGCGCTCTCCCCGCCATTGTGGCTGCCGCTGCTTGAGCATGAAGACGGTCACATCATCGGCGGAGGCTGGCTGATGGGGCTGCTTGACCCCCTTGACCTCATCCAGATAGACACTCATCGCCATATCCCCCTCTTGCCTGGCTACCATGGCGACGGCGCGTTTGTAAGGCACGATATGGGGCACGATCTGATAGCCGTGGGGTTGGTAGATGGTTCGCACCAGATCGAGATAGATACCGCGGCCATCCGGTTGGCAGAAACCGGGCCAGCCATCGCAATAGACGTGAATATCGGCTGTGCGAGCGTGGGCGATCGCACACAGACAGTAAAGCAGCAAACAACCGATGCGCAGCATGGTCAGCATTATCCTCGCAGGGGTGAGGAGAGCATTTATCACCTGATTTATACCATGCATTGATCGCGGCGGGCGGAGAAAACATCTCGCATCTCCATTTTGCGACAGGGTCGAGGGTTATTTGCGGTCGGATCGTTATGATCGAGTAAAGATTCAATAGCACCCCAATCAGTAGAGGAGACTGCATTATGCCATCGATCAAGACTCTGCTCTGTCCAGTCGATTTTTCCCAAATGTCTCGCGCGGTACTCGACTATGCCGTTTTCATGGCACAGAGCCATCAGGCCCAGCTCAAGCTGATCCACGTGGTTGATCAACTACACGGTTTTGACAGTTACAAGATCCTTCATATGACGGCCATCGAGATCACTCACGAGATGGAGCGTCAGGCCAGAACCCAGCTCAAAGAGCTGGTTGCCACCCTGCCGATCCCGGCCACCTTTGATATTCGCTTTGGCCGCGCCGCCGATGAAATTGTCATTCAGGCCAAGGAGGATGAGGTTGAGCTGATCGTGATGGGCAGCCACGGTCGCTCTGGTATCAGCCATCTGCTGGTAGGCAGTGTCGCCGAGTCTGTGGTGCGTCATGCACCCTGTCCGGTACTGGTGGTGCGCCAATAACGCGCCACGTTTAGTGTGAAAAGCGTAACAAACAAGGCCAGCGATTGCTGGCCTTGCGTTTTCTGGTGTTGTGCCCGCTAGCCGTGAGCGTAGATGACACTCCCCCCCTTGATGGTATCTATGATGGCTCTGGCCTGCTCTTTGGGCAGGGCGGGGCAACCCCAGCTGCGGCCCAGCTTGTCATATTTGCGCAGATGGGTCGGGCTGGCATAGGCGGCGCCATGTACTACGATGGCACGCTTGCGGGCATTGCTGTTCTTGCCGGGGCTGAGTCCGTCCAGCCGCAGGGAGTAGCCATGCTTGCCCAGATAGGTTTCTGCGGTGCGATAGACGCCAAGGGAACTTTGGCGGGAGTTGAGCTGGTTGGAAAAGCGTTTTGCGGCCAGTTCACCTGAGTTGCGGCCATGACTGACCCAGGTGTGATAGAGCAGCTTGTGGCGTTTCATATCGATGACAAACAGCCTGCGCTGGGTGGATGGCTTGCTGTAATCGATGATGGTGAGAATGGGTTTGCGTTTGTGGCGCACGGTTTGATAACTGTTGAGGGCCTGACGAAAGGTCTGTTTATCCAGCTTGCCGGCCAGACCCAGCTGACGATAGAGGCTCTGATCCCAGCTGGCATCTGCCGTGCTGCTCCAGATGAGCGATATCAACAGCAGTGGCAACAGCAGCCACCCGCGTTGCCAGTCTATGTTCCCGCGCACTTTTCTCATCCGTGAATATCTCCTTGTCACTCCCTGTCAACGGCGCGGATATTGCCATCAATCCGCTCGATAGTTATATGCAAGGTGCTGAAAAGGCGCAATAAAAAAACCGGCCGCAGAGCGGCCGGAAGTAATTCAAACAGTAGACATTGGTATCACAGGGTATAACTGACTTCCAATTACTTAGAAGTTGTACTGCAGAGCAACCGCGACTACGTCGTCGGTGTTCTGGCCCAGAGAGTTGGTGGACTTGCCATTTACGGAGTCCAGCAGGTTCAGCTTGTAATCAACGTAGGCGTTGAAGTTCTCGGTGAAGTTGTACCAGGCACCGATAGATACGTACTCGGTGTAGGTATCATCGATACCGTGAGCGGTATCTTTTACATCAGTGCGCAGGTAGGCCAGAGAAGGTTTGAACTTGCCGATGGTGTACTGGGCTACAGCTTCGTAACCGTCGTGCTTCTCAGCGTAGCCGTTGTTCACGAACAGGTGGTTCTCACCGTGGGAGTAGGTTGCAGCCAGGTAGAGGTCACCTACAGCGTACTTGGCACCAAAGCCCATCAGCTTGGCATCCTTGTCGCCACCGAAGGCAGCGAATTGAGCTTGTTCATCGGTCTTGCCAGCCTGGTTGTAGGCAGCTGACAGGCCCAGACCCATATCGAAGTCATAGGAGGCAGCTACAGCAAAACCTTCTTTGGAACCTTTCTTGTTCCAAGTTGTGCCATTGGTGTTGAAGTTGGAGCGATCGGCATTCTGCGGATCATTGTTGCCGGTGAACTGGGCACCCAGGGTCAGGCCATTGTAGGTGTACAGGTACTGGGCCAGACCGTTGGTACGGCCGGTACCGAATACTTCGGTGCCTTTACCCAGGCCGTCACCGCCCCACTCGGGCAGTACGTCGGTGTAGTCGTTCACGATGCGGAACAGACCATCCTGACGACCGTAGCTGAATGCGCCGAAACGATCGTGCTTGATGCCGGCATAGGCATAACGCAGCTCGTCGTTGTCAGAACCGGAAGTCGGCAGGTTGTACTCGGCAAAGCCGAACGCCTTCATTTCGGGGGCGATCTTGGTTTCACCGCGCATGTTTACACGGAAATAGCTCTGGTCGCCTTCGGAGCCGTTGTCGTCAGTGCCGTAGTACATGCCCTGAGCACGGCCACCGATCTCCAGCTTGGTATCGTTCTGGTTGTAAACGGTAGCAGCATGGGCGCCGCTCGCCAGCAGCAGGCTGGAGATGGCAATAGTCAGTGCAGACTTCTTCATATGCGTTATTCCTCTGATGTAAACACTTCCGAACTTGTTGTCGGTTCTGTGAAATCGGAAATGGTCCGATAGCCACACGGTAGGCGCCCCAACCTTGACTGGGCCTGAATCCATCGTTGTTTAATTGAGGTGACGAGGTCGTTATCAAGACTGGGTGTGACGGTTTTTGACAAGATAAAAAGAGATTAAATTCAATGAATTATTTTCTAGTGACTTTTTTGACATCAAGGCTGTTCTGAGCAACAAGGTCAATGGCTCAAGTTGTGAGCTAGATCACGCAGGGGAGAATGGGGGCGGGGAAAAAACGTGGGGAGCCTTGCAAGGCTCCCCCCAGTGATCAGAGGGGCTTTTGCCACAGGGTCAGCAGCAGATCCTGTTCCAGTTCATTCGGGCCCTGTTGAGCGAAAGCGTGACGCTGCTCACCGGTTGCCCGCCAGCCAAGGCGGCTGGTCTCCAGAATAAAGCTGCGCATGGCCTGATCCATGGTGAGGCTGAACTGACAGCGCTGTTGAGCCATCGGATTGAGACCGCCGAGGGTTGGCCAGCTGAGGGGGTGTTCCATGCTCACCGGATTGAGGCTGACCCGCAGTTGCCACTGATGGCGCGGGCCTGGCTGCAGATAGAGCAGATAGCCACCGGGGGCCAGCCAGCTGACTAGCTGTTCGGTCTTGACCTTGAGATCGTTGACCAACAGCACCTGAGCAGAACCCGGTTGCAACGGCGCGCGAGCGGGATCGGCAATGACAAACTGGCCGTCCGGCTGCGCTTTTTTGGCGGCAAAGATGGTGTTCTTGGCGATATCAACCCCGGCAAACTGCCAGCCGGGCAGGCGCTCTGCCAGCGCGCGGCAGTAGTAGCCTTCACCGCACCCAAGATGGATCAGCTCTTGCGGGGCCAGCGGAGCGAGTAGGGCGGCCATGGCCTCAACCAGCGGCAGTTGGTGGCCGGCTTCCAGGAAATGGTGTTTGGCGCGCATCAGGGCGCGGCTGTCGCTGTCTTTGGGGTTTTTCTTGCCGGGGATGAGATCCAGATAACCTTCCGGTGCCGGATCGAAGTGATGCTTGTTGTCGCAATAGCGCCCCTGGGAGGCTTCATGAAGATGGAGCGGACTGCGGCAGCGGGGACATTGAAGGTGCATAGTAACTCTCTGGGCGAATGCCGGAACAGTGAAGGGCGTTCGGGATTATAGGGGAGAGGATCAAAAAAGGCTGCCGTAGCAGCCTTTTTTATCCCAAGGCCTCAGTCAGGCCTGCGGACGGGTCATCAGCGAGTGCCAAATACCACAATGGTCTTTCCGTGAGCAGAGATGAGCTCCTGCTCTTCCAGCATCTTCAGGATGCGGCCCACGGTTTCACGAGAGCAGCCGACGATCTGGCCGATCTCCTGACGGGTGATCTTGATCTGCATGCCATCCGGGTGGGTCATGGCATCCGGCTGTTTGGCCAGGTTGAGCAGGGTCTGGGCGATCCGGCCGGTCACATCCAGGAAGGCGAGGTTACCCACTTTCTGGCTGGTGTGTTGCAGGCGCTTGGCCATCTGGCCAGAGAGACGCATCAGAATGTCCGGGTTGACCTGGATCAGCTGGCGGAACTTCTTGTAGGAGATCTCTGCCACTTCGCAAGAGCCTTTGGCGCGAACCCAGGCGGAGCGCTCGGGATTCTCGTTCTCCTCGAACATCCCCATCTCGCCCAGGAAATCGCCCTGGTTCAGATAGGAGAGGATCATCTCTTTGCCCTCATCGTCCTTGATCAAGACGGCCACAGTGCCCTTGACGATGTAGTAGAGGGTCTCCGCTTTTTCACCCGCATGGATCAGGGTGCTCTTGGCGGGATACTTATGAATGTGGCAGTGCGACAAGAACCATTCCAGGGTGGGATCGCTTTGCGGTTTGCCAATGACCATGAGAATTCCTCTGTAGTGTCTTTTTATGGACTTGTGCGTCCGGGCAAGCTGCCAATCTTGCCATTCCTTGTATTGGTCGCAGTAGGATAAGAGCCTTTGCCTGTGCTGACAAGGCTTTGCGGGCTTTTGACAGAGCCCTTTGAGTAATGCCTGCTGCGCCGCTCCGGCCATTCTAGGGAAGATAGAGGTCGGAGATGTTGATTTTGATCTATTTCCATCCCAACTCCCCCTGTTCGGCAGAGATAAGCGACTGGGTTATGCTAGGGATCCATCATCATGATTAACAGGAGAGAGTGCGAGATGAAAGCCAAGGTCAGCTGGGTGGAAGGGATGAAGTTTGTGGGTGAGAGTGAATCCGGTCACAAGGTGATCCTGGATGGTGCCAACCCCGGTGAGGGGGCCAGCCCGATGGAGATGATCCTGCTGGCGGTCGGTGGTTGCAGCTCCATTGATGTGGTCTCCATCCTCGAAAAAGCGCGCCAGTCGGTGACCGCATGCCACGTCGATGTCAGTGGCGAACGGGTCGATAGCGTGCCCCGGGTTTTCGAGAAGATTAATCTGCACTTCGTGGTGACAGGCAAGGGATTGGCAGAGAAACAGGTGGCCAGAGCGGTCGATCTGTCGATGGAAAAATATTGTTCTGTTTCCCTGATGTTGGAAAAAGCGGTACAAATTACCCATAGTTATCAAATTGTTGAAGCTTGATAACGATAGTTTCGTTGGTACCCTGGCATAAGGCCGTTACGTAAGGCCACTGCACAAGGCCATGACATAAAGCCATTACATAAGGAAAGTGCAATGAAAAAATTGATCGCTCTGCTTCCCCTTTTGGGCCTGGCGGCGTGCAGCAGCCCGCAACCTACCCAGTATCAATACAGCCAATACCAGTGTGGCGAAGAGATGCTGGCCGTTACCTATGATGCCCAGGCCGATATGGTGCAGTTCCCCTATGCCGGGGTTTATCACAAGCTGGCGCGTGTGGAGTCAGAGTCTGGCGCCAAATATTCTGACGGCCTGACCACCTTCTGGAATCAGGAGAAACAAGCTCTTCTCACCCAGAAAGGGGTCACACTGTTGACCTGTACGCTTAAATAAGTGACCACAGATAGCTGAAGGTGTGCGGCTTTGTGCCCGAGTCTGGCCTAGGCCGGATTGGGTCAAGAGGTTGAGACCACAAAAAACGGCTTGCCGGGAGGCAAGCCGTTTTTCTATCCATCCGTTATCACTAAACAAGCGCTAGTTGGTGGGGACGCGATTGAGCAGCTCGGCCGCGAGCTGTTGGCTGAGTGCCTGACGCTGGCTGTCTGCAATGCTCACGTCGCTGGTCAGCTGGATGATGCTGCTCCAGACTGCTTTCTGGGTTTTACGATCGAGCAGCACGATGGCCAGCGACCCTTTGCGCTGGTTGGCCGAGGCATATACCCCGGGTGTCATGCCAAGGCGGGCGAAAATCTCGCCGTCACTCATATCCTTGCCGCCCGCGACGCCGATGGCGACCCACAGATCCGCCTCATCGAGCGGTGCACTCTGCCATCCCTTGCCATTGAGCTCCCGGCTTACCGCCTGCTGCATCGGCTCCAGCCACCCTTCAGCCAACTCACCGGCAAATTGATACTGTTCGGCCAGGGCGTAGCGCGGGGTTGCACCATAGGTCCAGTTGCCCATCGGGCGAACCAGCATGGTGCCGGACTCCAGCGTGGGGGCCGCTGGCCCGCTGCTGCAACCGCCAAGCAGGGCGAGCAGTGCCACAAAGAGATAAGCAAGCCGCATCGTGAACTCCTTTGAATCAGGTTATTTTGCCGGTTTCGATCAATTGCTGGATGAGCGGGCGCAGGATCAGCTCCATCGCGAAGCCCATCTTGCCACCCGGCACCACAATGGTGTTCATCCGCGACATGAATGAGCCATCGATCATCGACAGCAGGTAGGGGAAATCCACCTGCTTGATACCGCGAAACCGGATCACCAGCATACTCTCGTCCAGACTCGGGATCACCTTGGCGCTGAAGGGGTTGGAGGTATCCACCGTCGGTACTCGCTGGAAGTTGATATGGGTGCGCGAGAACTGCGGGGTGATGAAGTTGATGTAGTCATCCATGGAGCGAACGATGGAGTCGGTCACCGCCTCGCGGGAATGCCCTCGCTCCGAGGTATCGCGGATCAGCTTCTGGATCCACTCCAGATTGACGATGGGCACTACGCCTATCAGAAAATCCACGTGGCGCGCCACATTGTGATCCTCGGTGACCACACCGCCGTGCAGCCCTTCATAAAACAGCAGATCGGTATTGCTGGGCAAATGCTGCCAGGGGGTAAAGGTGCCGGGCATCTGGTTGAAGGGCACTGCCTCGTCAAAGCTGTGCAGGTAGCGGCGATACTGGCCATTGCCATCCTGCCCATAGCCCTGGAAAAAGCTCTCCAGCAGCCCGAAGTCATTGGCCTCAGGGCCAAAATAGCTGATATGACGCCCCTGTTCGCGCGCCTTGCGGATCGCTACATCCATTTCCGGTCGGGTGTAGCGGTGAAAACTGTCACCTTCCACCACCGCCGCGGTATATCCCAGTTGATGGAACATGGAGCGAAAGGCGTTGGTGGAGGTGGAGGTGCCGGCACCGGACGAACCGGTAACGGCAATAATGGGGTGCTTGGCCGACATGGGATTCTCTCTTCCTTGGGAATTCCGTTATAAGGTCCGGATTGCGGTTGGGTCAAGACTGCTCGATGAAGCGGTCTTTCATCACGATATTCACCGATTCGTGCAGCTCGCTATAGACGATGACAGCTTTGCCTTGCTGTAATTGTTCTCTCACTGCATCGACTTTGACACCAAGCGGTACATCCTGTTCTCCATATTCGGTTCCCTCCTGCAACACAAAGTGTTCGATCAGGTTGGTCAGGGTGTCGCCGTCCAGTTCTTGCCAGGGAATGATCATTTAAAGGTCTCACAGCAAAAGAGGTGATCGTCAGGCTATTGTTGTGTTGAATCCCGCGAATGCAATCACTTTTTACCTTTTCACCGGAGTCTGAGAGATGTTGTCTGAAGCGCAGCGCAGCGCGCCGTTAACCCTGACTGAGCATCTGGACAGTGCACGTCGAGAGGCGATTGCCCGAGGCATGGTGTGGTTCTGGTTGTTGAACTGGCTGGTGGTATTGTTTCTTTCGATACGCTACGAGGTTTACAGTCAGGTCGGGCTCGCCAGTGATGACAGCTTGCCCTGGCGCTTTCAGAGTGAGCTGGCCCTGGTCATGGTGGTGCTATTGCTGCTACCTGTTGTCAGCCTGTTTTGTGACCATCTGCAGGATCGCCTTTGGTTACGGATGGCTGCGCTGGTGATGGTGCTATGGGGCGGACTCTGGACGCTGCACATCTACACGATTGGTCAGGTGGAGCTGCGGGGAGGGGTCAGCTATGCCAACGGGATCATGCGGCTCAACCTGCTGGCTGCGCTTATCGCGTTTTATCCCGATCGCAAGGTTTTTTATGGCTATCTCTTGGGCCCGATGACGGTGGGGGTGGGGTTGGAACTCTTTTTACGCGTCGATTTTCCCCAGATTTACCTGCTTGGCGTGTTGTTTGGCGTGATTGCGCTGGAGGTCGGCCGCCGCATGCTGCACCGCTGGTTTGAGTTGGCGATCATGCGGGAGCATGAAAATCTGACGCTGCTGCGCAAACTTGATCAGCTCGCCAAGCAAGATCCTCTGACCGGTGTCGCCAACCGGCGGCATTTCAATATCGAGCTGGATCGCGCTTTGGCCCATAGCCAGGAGAGCGGCGCTCCGCTATCGCTCATCCTGATCGATGTGGACTATTTCAAGCGATTCAACGACCACTACGGCCATCAGGTAGGGGATATATGCCTCAAGGAGGTGGCACAAGCGCTCAACCGTGCGGTTCGCACGCCATCTGATCTGGTGGCCCGCTATGGCGGAGAGGAGTTTGTGCTGCTGCTGCCCAATACCGACCGTCAGGCGGCGGCCAGCGTGGCGCAGCGGCTGCAAGATGGCTTGGCCAGCCTGCAGCTGGAGCATCTGGCGTCCGATGTTGCCCCCTGGGTGACGGTGAGTCAGGGGATTGCCAGCAATGTCTCCGGCGAAGGGGCGAGCCAGTTGCTGGAGCGGGCCGATCAGGCGCTCTATCGGGCCAAGGAGTCGGGACGCAATCAGTTCTGTGTTGAGGAGTGACTCTGTTCGGCAATCCAGCGACTGATCCGTTCATCCAGCCAAAACCGTGGCCGCCAGGGCGTGCCGTGCAGAAAGCCGACATGGCCGCCGCGCTGGCTCAACTCATAGCGCACCGTGGGCGAGAGTTGCTCCGGCCGGGGAATGGCCGCGTGTGACATAAAGGGATCGTCGGCGGCGTGCAGGATAAGGGTAGGGATGGGGATTTGAGCCAGCAGCGGTAGTCCCGAGCAGCTCTGGTAGTAGTGGTTGGCACTGTGAAAGCCGTGCAGGGGGGCGGTGACCAGCTCGTCAAAATCGCGCAGGGTGGCAATCTGCTCCACTTGTTGAGGTTGCCAGCGTTCACTCGCTTTCTGCTGTTGGCTGATCTTGCTGAGCAAATTGCGGCGCATGGTGCGCAGCAGATAGTTCTGATAGACCTTCGAGAAGCCCTGATTGACCCGCTCGGCGCAGCTCGCCAGTTGCAGCGGGGCCGAGACCACCACCGCTGCTTTCAATGCCGCAGGACAGCCCCGTGCCAGCAGATTGACCAGCATATTGCCACCCAGTGAAAAGCCGATGGCGATCAGCGGTTTGCCCGGGAAGCGCTGGCTCAGCTCGGCAATCAGCTCCTGCGCATCACCGATGGCGCCGGAGTGATAGGCCTGCAGGTGGCGATTGGGCTCGCCGCTGCAACCGCGAAAGTGCATCAGCACAGCCTCTCTGCCCTCTTGCTGCAGGTGGGCGAACAATCCCTTGGCATAATGGGAGTGAATGCTTCCCTCCAGCCCGTGAAACACCACTATCAGCGGCCGTTCATCAAGGCTGACTTCCCCGCTCCAGGCGAGGTCGACAAAGTCCCCATCCTGCAGTTCAAACCGCTCCGCCACAAAACGGGCAGGGGTGCGGCGCAGCCATTTGGGCAATATGGTCTGCAGATGAGGATTGCGTGCCCACCAGGGGGCGTGGAAGTGGCTCTCGGTCAGCATGGGGTCAGTCGGTCTGGGTCGAAGATAAGGAGGACGGGAGGCGTGTTCCTCCCGCCAGTCATTGGCTTATTTCAGCAGGCGATCGTGATGTTCGGCGCCGCGCAGCATGGCCTGGATCAGCTCATTGGCCTCGAACTTGGTCAGCGCCTCATGGGCTCCCACCTGATGGGCCCGCTCCACACTGATCTCGCTGGAGAGGGAGGTGTGCAGGATGATGTAGGCCCCCGCCAGTTTGCTGTCGCTCTGCACTTCGAAGGCCAGCTCGTAGCCATCGAGCCCCGGCATCTCGATATCGCTCACCAGAATATCGATTGGGGTCTTCTGGCTTGCCCGTGTCTGCATCAGGGTCAGTGCATCCTTGCCATTGGTGCAGACCTCATAGGGGATATTGATGTAGTCGAGGGCGGCCATCAGCTGACGGCGAGCGACCGAAGAGTCATCGACCAGCAGGATCCGCATCGGCTTGATCCGTTCCCGCTGCACATCGGTCAGTACCGGATAGAGGTGGCTCGGATCATCCGGATAGACCCGGGAGAGGATCAGCTCCACATCCAGCAGCTGGATCAGCTGGTCATTGACCCGGGTCACGCCGGTTACGAACACATTGTGACCGAGGGAGGCAGGGGGCGATTCGATATCGCGCCAGTTGCACTCGGTGATTTTATCGATGCCTCGCACCAGAAAGCCCACCAGGGTGCGGCGGCAGTCGGTAATGATGATGAAGCAGTGGGGCATCTCCTCCTTGCTGATGGGGCGATAGCCCACCGCCATCGCCATGTCGATCACCGGAATGGTGGAGCCGCGCATATTGGCGGCCCCCAACACGGTCGGGTGCGAGTGCGGCATTGCCGTCAGCTGGGTGTAGGGCACTATCTCCTTCACCTTGAGGGTACCGATGGCAAAGGATTGTTTGGCTGAAAGGTGAAACAGCAACATGCCCTGGGATTGATTGGCTTTGCTCGTCATGGCAGATGTCCTGTTGGTCGAAACGTTGGCAGTCACTTCAGGCCTCTAGCATAAAGGATTACGGGGGGAATGGCCCTTCCTTGTTAACGACCATCTGGCAAAAAACTGGACTCATTCAGCCAATTTAGTTCGCGCATTCACACCAGCGTCCGGTTATTGATCTCCATCCTCGCCAACGCCCCACTGCTGGCAGGCCGCTTGCAATGCGGCCTCATCGGCATAACCCAGCTTGCTGGCCACCTGCGCGGGCTTGCTGCCGCCCTTGAGCAATCTGAGCGCCTGCAGCAGTTGCCACTGTTGTTGCAATGCAGTCCCTTCCACCGGCGCATCGGCTTGTTGTGCCCACTGTTGCAGAGACTCCTGTTGGTCATTGGCCAGTGCTTGCCAGCAGGCTTGCAGCTCACCGTGACCCTGCTGGCTGATGGCGCACTGTTGCAGCTCATCCAGGATCACCTGCAGTCGCTGACCGTAGGCCCCTTGCCACTCTTTCGGACGTTGCCATCGGGCCAGCGAGTCGAGCAGGGCATCGAGCAGCGGGGTGGCCAGCAGCCAGCCTGCTTGCTGCGGCTGAGCCACGCGCAAAGAGACATTCAGCTGATCGTACTCGCAACCGCTGAGGGGGCTGAAGGCCGCGAGGGCATCGGCGCAGAGCCAGAAGCTGCTGCCTGCCGGCAGCAACAGTTCATGTTGGCCCAGTCTCAGCAGTGCGGCGCCCCGGGTGATCCGCAACAGCTGCCCGACCGGAGTTCGTTTGCGGTTGCCGGCGTGCAGGCCCTGGCAGGAAAAATGGTGATACTCGATGGCGTGATGCATGTAAAAACCCTGATATGATGCTGCCTGGAGGTAACGAATATGGAAACCAGACGTAAAAAACGCTTCATTGCCGGTGCAGTTTGCCCGGCGTGCGGCAAGTTGGACAACATGATGCTGTATCTGGAGCATGGAGTCGAGAAGGTGACCTGCGTCGCCTGTGGCGATACCCAGGTACAAACGCCTGCCGAGGTCGACAAGCAGACTCGCGAGGCGGAAGAGGTGATCGGGGTGTTTCGCCCCTGATAAGGCAACGGCGGGTGGAATGCAGGTCTCCTCGCTGACGCTGTTGCCGTTTTTTTCGTCACTCAGTGGCGCGGCACGGCATATGCGCGGCCCGCTTTTTAGGGTATTCTGAGCCCGTTTTTTTCTATCCGCAGGATCCTGACATGAAAGTAGCTCCTCTGAGCGTGGTTACGCTGGAATACACAGTCACCGACGAGCACGGTGAAGTCATCGACAGCACTGTCGGCAAAGAGCCGCTGGTCTATCTGCACGGCACCCGTTACCTGGTCTCAGGCCTGGAAGCCGAGCTGGAAGGTCGCGCGGTAGGTGAAGCCTTCGAAGTGACTCTGGCACCGAGCCAGGCCTACGGCGAATATGACGAGACACTGGTACAAGAAGTACCGGGCGAGCTGTTCGACGGCATGGAAGTCTCCGAAGGGGATACTTTTGTGGCTGAAACCGATGATGGCCACCGTCCGGTGACCGTGGTTGAAGTGTCTGAAGAGTTCGTCAAGGTGGATGGCAACCATCCGCTGGCAGGCGTAACCCTGGGCTTCAAGGTCGAGATCAAGGACGTGCGCGCTGCCACTGCCGAAGAGCTGGCCCACGGCCACGTTCACGGTGCCGGTGGTTGCGGTCACGATCACGGTCATGACCACGATCACGGCGGCTGCTGTGGTGGTCATGGTCACGACCACGATGAGGATCACGGCCACGGCGGTTGCTGCGGCGGTGCTGGCCACGGTCACGATCATGGCCACGACCACGGTGATGACCATGGTCACGGCGGCTGCTGCGGTGGCGGCGGTTGTGGTGGCAAGGGCCATCACCACTGATCACGGCCACGCCGATGATAAAAAATTTGCCGTAGGAGTCATACCGAGCAATTAATGCTCATTAATTGCCCCTCCTTGGATGATGAAATCCGAAGCCGGTTGTTCTGGCTTCGGATTTTTTTATGTCTGTCAAATAGGCTCGCGGCTTTTCCCAAGCTAACAGGGCTGCTTATTTTTGGTTAATGCTCAACATTATTCCCTCTCGGTTCCGCAATGGGGCTTTTGTGCGGAGCGCAAACGTCATCTGCAAACGAGTCATCAAATCGGTGTCATCATAAGCACAATATGAACAAGTTACTTCATGCCCCAACAGCTGTAGCGAGCCAGCGTCAGTCTCTATTTGGTCTCGTTGTGCCCCATAAAAAAATAGCCAGTCAGGCTTAACTGACTGGCTATTGCCTAGTGACTAACTGATAGGCGCGAAGCCTTACAGCTGCTCGATACCGACGATATGCCAGGGGGCATTGTTCTTGGCCAGATCGCGTTCGAGGTGCCACACCTCTTTGATGTCTTCTTCGACCTGCTCCTGACGGTCCATGTAGCGGCCGCTGAAGCGCACGCTCACCTGAGCCCAGTCGCTGCCATAGTCGGCGCGTACCAGCTGGGTATCCACATACATTACTTCTGTGTGCTGGTCGCCAGTCAGTTCGGCGCGCTCGGCTTTGAGCTGTTCAAACAGCTCGGGGCTGACGTATTCGCGCACTTTTCCCAGATCGTTCTTGTTCCACGCCTCTTGCAGGGTGCGATAGTGATCGCGGGCACCGGCCAGGAAGCTGTTCATGTCAAAGCCTGGCGGCAGGCGGAACGGCACGTCGCTGTCGGCAAAGCCGGTGGCTTGCGGTGCGCTGTTGCTCTGCTCAAACTGCTGCGGGGTCGCGGATTGCGGTGGCTGGTAGCCCGCATAGGCTGCCTGTTGTGGCTGTGGCGTCGCGACCTTGCCCTTGCGCAGGGTACGGATCAGGAAGACGGCACCCAGCGCCAGCAGGGCGATCAGCAGGAAGTCCATTCCTTGCAGACCTTCAAAGGCACCGCTGCCCAGCAGGTAGGCAAACAGGCCACCGGCCAGCAGGCCGCCCAGCAGGCCACCCATCATGCCGCTCTTTTTCGGCGGAGTCTGGGCATTCAGTGTCGGATTCTTGTTGTCGACCGGTTTGGCCGCAGGCTGGGCCGGCGCAGTTTTGTAACTTTTACCAAAGGATTTGCCGCCGCCAAATTTCTTGGCTTCGGCGTGAGGTGCCCCCAGGCCAATGGCCAGGATCACGGCAAACAGGGTCAGCATCTTTTTCATTTTGACTCTTTTCACTCTCGTCTGTGGGTGGGGCATGCTCCGCTTTGGCAAGCTCAGCAAGGCGCATGGCAGGCTGCCTGTCCCTAATTGTGTCGCAGCTTGTATTCATCAATATCACCTCTGGCATGAATTATTCATGAACGAGGTTGCCGCGATAAGGCGTCGAACAAGAGGAGTAAACCGGATGAAAAGCAGAAGATTGAGTCGCAAGGAGCGCAAAATGCGAAGCAAAATCAAAATGGTCAAGGTAGAGCAGACTCTGGTTTGGCCCTTTATGATGGTATGAGCCGCCAGATAGGGCTCGCCGTAGTTGGCTTTCTTTTGTAAAATTCCCGTCCCCTTCCCGCTGCGGTTTTTATGTGTATGGCAGAGCAAGTGACGGCGAAAAAAGACGCCAAGACACAACAGCTGAAAGTTCCTCCCCACTCTTTTGAGGCCGAACAGTCCGTACTGGGCGGCCTGATGCTGGATAACGATGCCTGGGATCGGGTTGCCGAACGGGTGATCGATCAGGATTTCTACAGCCGTCCGCACCGGTTGATCTTCCAGGCCATGACCCGCCTCTCCAACGCGGGCAACCCCATCGACCTCATCACCCTGCAGGAGGAGCTGGAACGCTCCGAACAGCTGGAAGAGGCGGGTGGCTTCGCCTATCTGGTGGAGATCGCCAAGAACACCCCGAGTGCCGCCAACATCAACGCCTACGCCGAAATCGTGCGCGAGCGAGCGGTGGTGCGGGAGATGATCTCGGTCGCCAACGAGATAGTCGAAGCAGGCTACGAGCCACAGGGCCGTACCTCCGGCGATCTGCTGGATCTTGCCGAGAGCAAGGTATTCAAGATTGCCGAGCAGCGCACTAGCGCCAACGAGGGGCCCCAGCCCCTGAAGCTGATCCTCGAGCAGACTGTCGACAAGATTGAAGAGCTGTTCAAGACCCCCCACAACGGGGTGACCGGGGTATCGAGCGGTTACAACGATCTCGACAAGATGACCGCCGGTTTGCAGCGTTCGGACTTGATCATCGTGGCGGCCCGTCCCTCCATGGGCAAGACCACCTTTGCCATGAACCTGTGCGAGCATGCGGCCCTCACCGCCGACAAGCCGGTGCTTATCTTCTCGCTGGAGATGCCCTCCGAGCAGATCATCATGCGTATGCTCGCCTCGGTCGGTCGCATCGATCAGACCAAGGTGCGTACCGGTCAGCTCGACGACGAGGATTGGGCACGCCTCTCCTCCACCATGGGATTGCTGCTGGAAAAGGGCAAGATGTATATCGATGACGCCTCCGGCCTCACTCCGACCGATGTGCGCTCCCGTGCCCGTCGGGTGGCACGCGAGCATGGTGGCCTATCCATGATCATGGTGGACTACCTGCAGCTGATGCGGGTGCCGGCGCTATCTGACAACCGTACCCTGGAGATCGGCGAGATCTCCCGCTCCCTCAAGGCCTTGGCGAAAGAGCTGCAGTGCCCGGTGGTGGCGCTCTCCCAGCTGAACCGAAGCCTGGAACAGCGGGCCGACAAGCGCCCGGTCAACTCGGATCTTCGTGAATCGGGCTCCATCGAGCAGGATGCGGATTTGATCATGTTTATCTATCGTGATGAGGTTTATCACGATGACAGCCCGGACAAGGGGATTGCCGAGATCATTATCGGCAAGCAGCGTAACGGCCCTATCGGCCGGGTGCGCCTCACCTTCCAGGGTCAGTTCTCCCGGTTCGACAACTACGCCGGTCCGGCGTTTGACGACGACTATTGATGTAAACCCAAGGTGATGGCGGTTTCGTCATTACCACGACTGCCCTGATCGACAGCCAGTCATTGGCTGCTGCTCAGGGCCTGTTTTCCCGGTTCGACAATTATGCCGGTCCGGCCTTCGACGACGATAAGTGAGTGGCGGTCTTCTGCCCGATGAGGGGGAGACCATTTGTGCCCTCGTAAGGGAAAACCATGAAAGCGGCTACTGCCCAAATCAACACTGCGGCCTTGCGCCACAACCTCGCCGTGGTCAAGCGCCACGCCCCCGCTTGCAAGATCATCGCTGTGGTCAAGGCCAACGCCTATGGCCACGGACTGCTGCCGGTCGCCCGCACCCTGGTGGATGCGGATGCCTATGCGGTGGCCCGAATCGAAGAGGCGCTGATGCTGCGCTCCTGCGCCGTGGTCAAGCCCATCGTGCTGCTGGAGGGCTTCTTCTCCGCCGACGATCTGCCGGTGCTGGCGGCCAATAACCTGCAGACGGCGGTTCACACCTGGGAGCAGCTCGAAGCGCTGGAGCAAGTCGAGCTGCCAGCGCCCGTGGTGGCCTGGCTCAAGCTCGACACCGGCATGCACCGCCTCGGGGTGCGTGCCGACGAGATGCCCGCCTTTATCGAACGACTCGGCAAGTGCAAGAACGTGGTACAGCCGTTCAACATCATGACCCACTTCAGCCGCTCCGATGAGCTGGAGCAGCCCACCACCCGCGAGCAGATCGACCTCTTCAGCAAGTTGACCGCGCCGCTAGCGGGCGAGCGGGCCATGGCCAACTCGGCGGGCATTCTGGCCTGGCCGGACTCCCACTGCGACTGGGTGCGCCCCGGCGTCATCCTCTATGGCGTGTCGCCCTTCCCCAACACGATAGCGGCCGATTATGACCTGCAGCCGGTGATGACTTTGAAGACCCAGCTGATTGCGGTGCGGGATCACAAGGCGGGCGAGCCGGTGGGTTATGGCGCCAACTGGGTGTCGGATCGCGATACTCGGCTCGGGGTGATCGCCATCGGCTACGGTGACGGTTATCCGCGCATGGCGCCCAATGGCACTTCCGTGCTGATCAACGGCCGCATCGTGCCGCTGGTGGGGCGTGTCTCCATGGATATGAGCACGGTAGATCTTGGGCCCGGCGCAACCGACAAGGCCGGTGACGAGGCGGTACTGTGGGGCGAGGGGCTGCCAGTAGAGCGGGTGGCCGACGAGATTGGCACCATCCCCTACGAGCTCATCACCAAGCTCACCTCCCGCGTCTTTATGGAATACGTCTGATGTGGCAGCAGTGCCTGCTGACTCTGAAGTCCCGTTCACGGGGCTTTCATCTGGTGACTGACGAGCTGGTGGCCAAACTGCCGATGCTGGCGGATTACCGGGTCGGCATGGCGCACCTGCTGCTGCAACACACCTCCGCCTCGCTCACCCTCAACGAGAATTGCGACCCCAGCGTGCGCAGCGATATGGAGGCTCATCTGCACCGGCTGGCGCCGGAGGATGCCCCCTACTATCGCCACACCTATGAGGGGCCGGACGACATGCCCGCCCACATCAAATCCTCCCTGCTCGGGGTGAGCCTGCTACTGCCAGTTCGCGATGGTCAGCTGGCACTTGGCACCTGGCAGGGGATCTGGCTTGGCGAACATCGCGTCGATGGTGGTGCCCGCAAGGTGCTGGTGACCCTGCAGGGTGAGTAATCAGGCTGCAACCAGCTGAAAGATGACGATAAAAAAGAGGGATGGCGCCGAGCCATCCCTCTTTTTTTGCTACGTTGCTGTGAGCCATCTGCCTGCCAGTGGTTCGGCGCTCTTCGTGGCTTAGCCGACCTTGAAGGGGGTCAGCTCGGCCAGCGGGGCGGCGTCCATAAAGGCTTGCGGCTCCTGACCATGTTTGAAGATCTTGAAGTCTTGCTCGCGGGCGCTCCAGTACTCCAGACGTTCGCTGCCGTTTTCTCCGGTGATTTGCAGCAGACTCGCTTCGCGCAGGGCCACCACATATTCGCTCGGGTTGATGGCGCAGAACTCAGCCAGACGCTCGTCGCGGGTCTCGCCCATGTGTCCGCTGATGCTGGCATCCAGATAGTGCGGGTTGATTTGCAGCGGGAACAGGCCCAGCGCGGGCAGCACGGCGGCGTTGCAGACCGGCATGTCGTTGGTGGTGCGGATGCTCGGGGTCGCCACGTTACAACCGGCGCTCCAGCCTACATAGGGGACGCCCCGTTCGCGCACGGCACGCTGGATCGGCACGATCAGGCCGTTTTCATGCAGCATCTGGTTGAGGCGCCAGGTATTGCCGCCGCTGATAAAGATGGCGTCCGCCTGATTGATGGCATCAACCGGGTCATCGAAGTGGTGGATGCTGATGGCATCGACTCCCAGACTCTCCTGCAGCTCGTTGGCACGGGCATCCCAGTCGCTGCGGATCACCGCGTAGGGGATCAGCAGGATGCGCTTGACCTGTTTGCGCGCGAGCAGGCTTTGAACCCGATCCCGGGCCCAGCCGAGCAGACCCGGAAATTCGTTGGCTTTACCGTTGCTAAGCAGAAGCAGTTCCATCAAATCGTTCCTCAAAAAGTGAAAGCGGAGGAGGGAGGGCCACCGGATCCGCCGTGCGGCCGGATGGCAAGAGGAGGCATGCTACCACCATTGGCGAGGTAGTTCTGTGATCGCGAGGCCCATTCAACGGCTATGGAGGAGTTATGGATGGATAACTCAATGCCAACTGGTGGATTAATAAGCAGCGCTCAGCTCGCTGACCATCTCCAATAAAAGACCCCGCCGCAGCGGGGTCATGGCAGGGTTAGTCGAGTTTGAGATCGACCCACACCATGCGGTGATCCGAACTGACTCCCTTGGCGATGCCGAGTTTCGCATCATAGACCAAGTGATAACCGGCCTCGAAGCTGGCAGGCCAGAAGACGCCGCTCTTGACCGCGTTGAGGTTGGCGGAGGGGATGACGTGATCCAGCTGCAGCACGCTGGAGTTGGTGATCCGTTCCGGGTTGGGGCGAGTGAGGTTGCGTTTGCAGTCGACCCCCTTGCTGACACACTCCGGGCCCCCTTCGCTGACCGGGATCAGGGTGCCATTGGTGATGGCCTGATTCATCAGCGGGTTGTTTAGCAAATCCTGAATGGCAGTCAGGTCGCCGTCACCGGTGAGCGGATCGGCGTTGAGATCACCCGCGATAACAAACTTGGCGTTTTTGGCCAGTCCACCCTTGGTGCCCTTGTCATCGGTCATGTAGTTGAGACCCTTGACGTAGTCGTTCCAGAAGGCGATCTCGGCGCGGTTGTGCTTGACGGTGTGACGCGCCGCGTTGGCAAAGATTGGCGGGGTCGGGTGGGAGATCAGGAAGTGGATCACCTCTTCACCCTTCTCGGTCTTGATCCGTACCGGCACATCGGCGTGGTTCTTGGAGGAGAGCGGGTACTGCTGCCAGGCTGCGTCTGAATACCAGGCATCGCCACACTGGCGGCTGGCCGGGATCTTGGCATTGGGGTTGTTGCAGTCATCGATGATGGGATTCTGCTCGCCCGGCATATCCTTCCACTTGAAGTTCTGGAAGGTGCGGATCTGCTTGGTGTCGATGGGGTATTTGGACATCACCGCAAAGGCATACTGGCCGTGGTAGTTGCCAAAGCCCCAGGCATCGTCGGGGCCGCTGTTGACCTTGCCATCCAGATTGAGGTCATAACCGCTCATCAGGCCGGTGTTGGTGGCGAAATTCTGCATCACCGGATAGCTGATGGCCGTCACCTCTGCGTGCTGGGCGTGGGCCAGATAGTTGTCGTTGAAGGCTTTCAGATCGGCGGTGCTCTCGCCTTTGCCGTCGTTGTCGAA
Source organism: Aeromonas sp. R9-2 (assembly GCF_040908025.1). Taxonomy (NCBI): domain Bacteria; kingdom Pseudomonadati; phylum Pseudomonadota; class Gammaproteobacteria; order Aeromonadales; family Aeromonadaceae; genus Aeromonas; species Aeromonas sp. R9-2. The sequence continues at coordinate 384,796 of NZ_JBFOCX010000020.1, read as the reverse complement.
CTCGTTGAGCAGGAACACATCCGGGCGGGTGCGCTGGATGATCTCCGCCACGTTGCGGATCTGCTGCACGTTCTTGGCTTTGGTTTCCGTGGCGCCGCTCAGGCTCCCTTCCGCGAGGCGGGCCAGCAGGGCATCCTGCTCGGTGCGGGTCAGCGCCAGCTCACCTGTCAACATACCGGCGGCAGTGCGGTCAAAAGAGAGGTTGAAGGTGGCAAAACGAACCATGGGATCAGCTGCCTTTGAGTCGTTGTCGCTGTTGCAGCCAGCCAGTATCCCGAGGGAGATGGCGGCAGCCAGTAGGGTCTTGTTGATATTCTTCATTTTAATTATTCCGTAGCATCAATGAGTTATGCCTTCTGTGAGGCGGCGCCATTATAAGTAGACGGCGATGCTGCGGGGATTTTGCCTGAGTAAAGTGTGAGGATATTCACACCACATATCTGGCGATGATGAATGTTAGCAGGGCGACATGGGGTGTGAAAAACCGATTTATACGCTGCAGTTTTCGGGATGAATAGCGCGCGCTGCCAACCATTACCGTACTCTGAATTTGTCACACCACCATCGGCAGGCCGCTCTCGGGGTGGTGGATCACCTGTGCCGGATAGTCATAGAGACGGGCAATCAGCTCGGGGGTCAGCACCTCGGCAGGCGTGCCATCGGCCATCAGTTTCCCCCGCTCCAGCATCACCAGCCGATCGGCATAGCGCGCCGCCAGATTGAGGTCGTGCAGCACCACCAGCACAGCAGTATTGCGGCTGGCGAGGGCGCGCGCCATGGTGAGCAGCTGATGCTGGTATTTCAGATCCAGCGCCGAGGTGGGTTCGTCGAGCAGCAGCAAGCGGGGTTGCTCGGCCTGCTCGGTCGGAGAGGGGGCCTGCCAAATCTGCGCCAGCACCCGGGCAAACTGCACCCGCTGCCGCTCGCCGCCGGAGAGCCCCGGATAGAGCCGCTTGGCCAGATGCTCGACCCCGGCATGGGTCATGGCCGCAGCCACAATCTCGTCACGCCGCACCGCCGGTTCACTGTGGGGCAAACGCCCCATGGCGACCACTTCTTCGCAGAGAAAGGGGAAGTTGAGTGAGGAGCTTTGCGGTAATACCCCGAGCCGGTGGGCCAGCTGGCTGCTGTCCCACTGCCGGCGATCCGCGCCAAACAGGGTGATGGAACCCTCATATTCCAGCTCGCCGGTCAGGCACTTGAGCAGCGAGCTCTTGCCCGCCCCGTTGGGGCCGAGCAGAGCGGTGAGGGTGCCGCTCTCGAGGTCGAGATTGAGCCCATCCAGGATCTGGCGCTGGCCACGGCGCAGGCTGAGTCGGGTGCAGCTCAACAGGGGGGAGGAGAGTGAGGATGAGAGTGAGGATGAGAGTGGTTGCATAACAGTCCGTATCACAGGGCGCGGCGGCCTTTTATCAGCAGCCAGATGAAGAAGGGAGCGCCGAGCAGGGCGGTGATGATGCCCACCGGCAGCTCGGCCGGGGCCAGCAGGGTGCGTGCCAGCATATCGGCTGCCAGCAGCAGGGCGGCGCCAAGCAGGGCCGAGAGTGGCAGCAACCTGACATGGTTGGGGCCCGCCAGCAGGCGCACCAGATGGGGCACCACCAGCCCAACGAAGCCGATCATCCCCGCTACCGCCACCGCCACCCCGACGCCTGCTGCGGTGAGCAGAATCAGGCGGCGCTTGAGGGATTGCACATTGACCCCAAGATGACGAGCCTCTCCTTCACCCAGCAGCAGGGCGTTGAGGGGATTGGCATCGCGCATAAAGAGCCACAGCAGGGCCGTCAGGGTGAGCAGGGCCAGCGCCACATCGGCCGGTTTGCCTGCCGCCAGCGTTCCCATCTGCCACAGGCTCAGGTTGCGCAGCATCTGATCGTCCGCCAGATAGGTGAGCAGGCCGATCACTGCACCGGAGAGCGCAGTGATGGCGACCCCGGCCAGTAGCATGACGGTGACCGAGGTGCCCCCCTCACGGGTGCCGAGCAGATAGACCAGAGTGGTGGTGAGCGCGCCGCCGAGAAAGGCGAGCAGCGGCAGCAGACCAACCCCGATGGTGGCTTGCAGCTGCTGGCCGAGGGGGGCCAGCAGCACGATGGCGAGCGCCGCACCGAGCGCCGCACCGCCGGAGACACCTATGATGCCGGGGTCAGCCAGGGGGTTGCGAAACAGCCCCTGCATCACGGCGCCACAGAGCCCGAGGATCCCCCCCACTGCGATGCAGAGCAGGGTTCTCGGCAGGCGAATTTCCTGCACGATCAGCAGCTTGTGTGACTCAATCCCGCTCTCCTGCCCGGCAAACAGCGCCCGCAGACTCTCGCCCAGGGTGAGGGTCATGGGGCCGGTTGCCAGCGAACCGAGCAGCAACAGTGCCAGTGCGGCCGTGGTGAAGGCCAGCAGCCAGGAGAGGGGTAACCGCATCATGACCCCTGCTTGATCCACTGGGCGATCTGGTTCGCCTGTTGCAGGGAGTTGAGGCTCAGGCCCCCTTGCAGGGCGTGGCCGTCGATGGCGTGAATGGCGTTGCGCTTGCCAGCCGGGGTGGCGGCCAGGGCGGGCACTTCTGCCAGCACCTTGGCCGGATCGGCATATTGCTGCCAGTCACGACCGCTGACCAGTACCAGATCGGGCTGCATCTCGATGAGGGATTCGGCGGATACCGGCTTGTAGTTGCGCAACTCGGCGACCGGATTGATGCCGCCTGCCAGCGAAATCAGCGCGCTGGCGGTGGTGTCCCCCCCGGCGATGCTGGTGGGTTGCCCCTTGTGCAGCAGCAGGAAAGCGACCTTGAGCGGTTTGTTCTGTTTGGCTTGCGCCGCCAGCTGCTCGGTCTGGGCCTGGATCTCTGCCTTCAGGCGATCGCCAGCGGCTTTATCGCCCAGCAGGCTGGAGAGGGTGTCGATACGCTGGTTGAGGTTGGCGAGAGTCGGCGCGGTATCCAGCACCTCCACCTTGACCCCGGCACGGCGCAGCTGATCCAGGGTCGGGGCCGGCCCCATCTCGTCACTGCCCACAAGTCGGGTGGGGGAGAGGCTCAGGATCCCTTCGGCGGCCAGCGCCCGGTGATAACCCACCTTGGGCAACCCTTTTGGCAAGGGGCTGCTGACATCGGTGGCGATCAGGCTCGATTCACCGCCAAGGGCCAGAATGAGTTCTGTGGTGGCGGGGCCGATACTGACGATACGCTCTTTCTGTCCGTCGGCGGCAACGGCAGAGAAGGGAGAGAGTGAACTGCAGAGCAGGGTGATGGCGAGGGCAAGACGACGGCCCATGCTAACCTCCGAAGGGGTGAATGAAACGGGTGTGCCGCCGAGAATATCAAGGCTTTGGAAAAAATGCACTGATAATGATAGCAATTATCAATTGCATTGGTTTCGGTGCTTTATTAGAGTAGCCGCCATGATAAACAGCGGGACAATATGGTCCCGCAGAGGGAGAAAACATGAGCATTGCACAACGCATTCACGCGCTGCTGGAGCAGGATCCCGGCGCTCATCCGTCCACCCTGGCGGCCCAGCTTGCCATCAGCGAATGGGAGGTGGTTCGCCATCTGCCCGCCGAGCTGGTGACCCTGCTACCCGCCGATCGCGCACAAGGTCTGCTGGAAGATCTGGCCGACTGGGGCCCGGTGACCACCATCGTCGAATCAGAAGGATCCATCTTCGAGGTAAAAGCCCCCTTCCCGAAAGGCAAGGACGCACGCGGCTACTACAACCTGATGGGCCGCGACGGTGAGCTGCATGGTCACCTCAAGCTCGACAACGTGGCGGGGATTGCGCTGGTCAGCAAGCTGTTCATGGGCAAGGAGGGGCACTCCTTCCAGTTCTTCGGTCACTCCGGCCGCTGCATTTTCAAGGTCTATCTGGGTCGCGACGAGAAACGCCAGCTGCTGGCCGATCAGGTCACCCGTTTCATGGCGCTGCGCCACAACTCTCAAGAGGAAGTCAAAGCATGAGTGAACGTCAGGAGCGTCTGCAGAACCGCCTGCAACCGGAGATCCGCGAGTTTCGCGACAGCTGCCGCACCCTGCAGCTCGCCACAGTCGATGGCGAAGGCAACCCCAACGCCAGTTATGCGCCGTTCGTGCTGCAGGAAGATGGCTACTATGTGCTGATCTCCGAGATCGCTCGCCACGCCCGTAACCTGCAACAGGTGCCCCGGGTATCCCTGATGCTGATCGAGGATGAGAGCGGTGCCCGCGAGCTGTTTGCCCGCAAGCGCCTGACCTTCGATGCGGTGGCTGAAGTGGTGGCCCGTGACGACGCCCGCTGGAGCAAGGCGGTGGCGGCGTTGGAGGGGCGTTTTGGCGAGATCATCAAGGGTCTCTCCAACCTCAAGGATTTCAAACTGTTCCGCCTCAAACCGGAACAGGGGCTGTTCGTCAAGGGCTTCGGACAGGCGTTCGCGGTTTCCGGTGACGAGCTGGTGGATTTCGTCCATCTGGTGGAAGGGCACAAGCGCATCGACAACGGTGCCGAGCTAACCAGCCCGGCCGATGCGCCGGTCTGATAATCTCTGTCGACCACTACAGCCGTCATAACAAAACGGGCAGCCAATTGGCTGCCCGTTTTTATTGCGTTATCTCATCCGCCAGTTCAATCCTGCCAGGAGGCCTTGTTGGGAAAAGCGCGACGATCGGCGTCGGTGGCCGTTTCGTTGCACTCTCCCCGCACCTTCCAGGAGGTCTGGCTCAGCACTATGTAGCCCTGGCGGCAATACTGCTTGGTCGCCAGGGTCTCGGTCAGCAGGTTCTCCTGTAACGCCTCCCGCTGCTCCAGCAGCCGCTGGCTCTGGGCCGCCGAGAGGCCGCGCGGCAAGGTGTCGTTGGGCGCGGCTTCAAAGGTGAACCGCTTGCTCCCCTCCTCGTTGATGTGGGTCAGAAACAGGGGGGTCGGCCCGTCATACTTCTGGCCGGGCAAGCTGGAGCAGGCCGACAGCAGGGGAACAATCAACAACAGGGTGGCAGACAACAGGCGCACGACAGACTCCAGTGAGAAACGAGGCGAGGCTCGCAGATTAGCACGGCTGCAGGGCGGGTGTTACTGCCAGCAGCTCGTCGGTGGTGAGCAGGGTCACACTGCGCCCCTCCGGCAGGCTGAGGTGGCGCCACATCCAGTGATGGTGCTCGGTGATCTGGGCCGCGCTCAGGTGGGGGCGATCGGCGGTGGTGTGACCATCGCTCAACACCAGCACCTCGTACCCATGGGAGGCCGCACTGCGCACTGTGGTATCGACGCAAAAATCGGTGGCGCAGCCACAGAGGATCAGTCGATCGACCGGCTGCTCGGCCAGCAGGAAGGCAAGCTCGGTATCGAGAAAGCTGTCACAGGCCGTTTTGCGCACCCGGCTCTCTCCCTTGGCCGGTTGCAGCGCACTGTGCAACTGCCAACCCGGGGTGCCCGGTTCCAGTTCGGTACCGGGGGGCGAGTCATGCTGGATATAGATGACCCGTCCCTGTTGCTGTCTGACATGGGCCGCAGCCCGATTGATATTGGCCAGCACCTGCTCCTGGCGGTAACGGGGCTCGTTGAACAAGCCTTGCTGCACATCGATGATCAGTAACACATCCATATTTTACCCGCCGTTTCCTTGAAGATTAGGGTTGCAGCCACTGGCTGCAGTCACGACTGCGGGATTGATGCAGCGCGCCCATATCTTGCTTCATCTCGTCACTGTTTTGCCAGCGCTTAGGCAGCGGCATGATGGTTACCTGCACATCGGCTGCGGGATCTGCAACAGAGGTCTCATCTGTACGGGGGACGACCAGCGCTACCTTGAGGGCCGGATTGCGGCTGGCGATGCGACTGGCGAGCCCAAGCCCCCCCTCGACGTGGAAATTGCCGGCGATATGCATGATCTGCTGGCCCGGGTGCTTGGCGAGATAATCCACCATGCTCTCGGCCATGGTGTCATCCCAACTGGTCTGGGCGGCGAAGCGGCGGGCGTTGCTGTCGGCATCGCCGTGGTGCATGGAGGCCATAAATTTCTGGCGATAGGGGTCATCCCCCAGCGTCAGCTGGCGGGCCAGCTGGCTGCGACGTGTGGCTGGCAGTTTGTCGAGCCACTCAGCCCCCTCCTGACCGACACAGCTCACCAGCGGCTTGGGGGCGTTGGCGGCGATCACCGGCATCTGGTGAGCCTTGGCAAACTCCACCAGCGGACGGTAGTCGCTCGGATAGTTGGGCCAGGCGTTGCCTTCGCGGATCAAGGCCGCTTCACCAATCTGGTTCGCCAGATAGGCATCCAGCGTCTTCTGATCGGCGCGGCTGAACTGCTCCATGGAGAGGGCCAATGGCCGACCGTGCTGCTGGCCAGCGGTGTAGAGCCCGCTCAGCAGGCGCGATTGCAACAGATGCACGGCGGGATGGCTGTGCAGCTCACCCACCAGAATGATGTCGGCGTCGGCAATGCGCGCGATTGCTTGCTCCAGCGTCAGGTCTGCTTCTCTTTCGCCGCTTAGCCGGTAGTCATAGAGCGTCTGCAACTGTGATGACTGGGTCGGTTGGGTGGGGGTGGCACAGGCTGCCAGTAGCAGCGGCAGGGCGAGCTGGGGAAGTCGTCTAATCATGGGATCTCACGGCTGATATGCCCGGATGCCGGTGCATCTCGGGGGGCTAATAGAGAATAAGGGCAACACAGGGCGACAGTGTAAAACCAATTTGGTTCAAAACAAATGAGAATGATTTCGTTTCTTGTTGATCTTTGTCGGGAGCCGGGTAATATGCGGCCTGTTTGATAATAGTTCTCAATAAGGATTCGCTGTGACCCATCATAACGCACTCTCTCTGGTTGCCCTCGCCGTGGCGGCCGGTCTCTCCTCCCAGGTCTTTGCTGCCACCCAGAAGGCGGATGAAGTCGTGGTCGTCAGCGGCTCACGGATGGAGCAAAAACTGGAAGATGTCTCCGGCCCCATCTCGGTGATCACCGCCAAGCAGATTGAAGAGCAGGTCGTCACCAACGTTGCTGACCTGTTCCGCTATGAACCCGGTGTGACCGTGCTCGGCGGTCAGGGGGATGCGCAGACCTTCATCATCCGCGGCATGGGGGAAAACCGAGTCAAGGTGGTGCGCGACGGTGTGCGCCAGAACGATGCCTACAGCAAGGGCGGTGTTGGCCAGAGCTACTTCGATACCGACATGATCAAGCAGGTAGAAGTGGCAAAGGGGCCGGCGTCTGCCGCCTACGGCTCCGATGCGCTGGGTGGCGTGATTGCCATCACCACCAAGGATGCGCGCGACTTCCTCAAGGGCAAGGATAGTTATCTGGATGTGACCAGCGGTTACGCCTCCAGCAGCCACCAGAAGATGGCGGGCTTTACCGGCGCCCTGCGCACTGGTGAAGTGGAGAACCTGCTGCGCTACACCTGGCGCGATGGCGGTGTGACCCAGAATTTCGACTCCACCAAAAACGACTTCGATATCGGTACCCACGCCCTGCTGCTCAAGAGCAAGTGGAACCTCTCCGATGAGCAGTTCCTCAAGCTGACCGTTGACTACCTGACCGATGGCGAGGAGCCGGATGCGGTCAAGCTCAACAAGGTCGGTACCGGCACTGCCCGTGTCTTTGATCAGCCCATCACCGACAAGCAGACCGACAACCTCTCAGTGGTGCTGGATCACGGCATCGCGCTGAATCAAGGCTGGGCCGATCGGATGGATAGCAAGGTCTATTTCGCCCGCACCAAGCAGACGCTGGATCAGTACGCCTCATCCAAGTATCCGGTCAGCCCCGGCAACCCCTATGTGACCAAAAACTCGCTGGATCACAACGTGTTCGACCAGAAGAACATCGGCGCCCAGCTGCAGTTCCACAAGGCGGTCGCCAACCACCGCCTGGCCTGGGGGGCTGAATACGAGCACACCGACAACGAACGTACCCGTTACAAGGGGCCGACGACTCCCGGTGATTTTGTCGGCTACAACGAGCTGAGCTTCCCGGCTACCACCAGCGAGCGCAGTGCCCTGTGGGCCTTTGACGAGATCAAGTTTGGCGAGCGCTGGGTGCTGACCCCGGGTGCCCGTTATGACTACTACCGGATGACCCCGGACAACGATCCGGCCTACACAGGCGACAAGCTGCACAAGTTCTCCGAAGGGGAGTTGTCACCCAAGCTGGGTCTGGTGTTCAAGGCCCACGAGGCGGCCAACCTGTTCGCCCAGTACAGCCACGGTTTCAAGGCCCCCATGTATGACAGCGCCTTCTCCACCCTGAACCATCAGGCTTACGGCTATCGCATCGAGCCCAACCCGAACCTCAATCCGGAGAGCAGCGACGGCATCGATCTTGGTGTACGTGGCAGCAGCAACGGCTTCAGCTATGAAGTAGCCAGCTTCTACAACAAGTTTGAAGACTTCATCGAGATGGTGGAAGTGGGCAAAGAGGGGCGCACCGCCGTCTATCAGTACCAGAACCTGAGCAAGGCGACCACCAAAGGGGTCGAAGCCAAGGCGGATTACTGGCTCAACGACATCGTCAATGTCTGGGGCAACCTCGCCTACATCGAAGGCAAGGATGGGGATGGCAACTACATCAACAGCCTGAGCCCGCTCAACGGCTCGATCGGTGTGCGTCTGGAACAGGCCCAATGGAACTTCAACACAGCGCTGCGCTTTGCTGACGACATGGACAAAGTCCGTAAAGACAGCAAAGGCAACGATTATGTGAAGAGCGCCGGTTGGGGTGTGGTAGATATGTACGCCCAGTTCAACCCGATGACCGACCTGCAGCTCAACGTCGGGGTCTTCAACCTGTTTGACAAGGAGTACACCAGCTACGAGCGCATCGCCGGTCGTGATGCAGGTTCCGACAACAGCCTGATGACCGAACCGGGCCGCAACCTGAGTGCACGGGTCAAATACGTATTCTAAAGAGCAAACAACAGACGCAGATGATCAAAGGGGCTTCGGCCCCTTTTTTGTCGCCGCCATGTTGTGACGATGGAGCAGAGGTTTGCCTAAAAAAAGAAACCCGCCATAGGCGGGTGGAAGGATTGCAACACTAACCAGGAGGAGGTGTTACCAGGTAGACCCCACCTCTTCGGTAATAGTTCAATTTTATTGAAGTTTTTTCGTTTTCTGCGCAGGGTTTCCATCGGGATCTGCGGGGGCGGATGGGTTATCATTCTGCTCCCGTCATCCGGTTGCAGAGGATCTATGCCCGCGTTTTCCTGGTTAGCGCTCTTTTTCGGCGCCTTCTATTTTGTCTACGGTGCTTACTTGCCGTTCTGGTCGCTCTGGCTGGAGGGGGTGGGCGTCAGCGCCGAGATGATTGGTCTGCTGCTGGGGGCGGGGATGGCGATCCGCTTTGCCGGCAACCTGATGGTGATGGGGCAGATCAAGGGGGCGGGCCATCTGTTGCCGGTTACCCGGTTGCTCTCCCTGCTCAGTTTGCTGGCGTTTCTCGGCTTCTATCTCAGTCATAACCTCTGGTGGCTGGTGGGCTTGACCCTGCTGGCGAACTTTATCTATCCGACCCTGATGCCGGTGGGAGAGGCGCTGGCGACCCGCATGGTGGTGCAGACCCATCTCGATTACGGCAAGGTGCGGCTGTGCGGTTCGTTTGCCTTTATTGTCGCCTCGACGCTGGTGGGGGCACTGGTGGGCAACTTCGGTAGTGACTGGATTTTGCACACCATGGTGGCGGGGCTGGTGCTGATGCTGCTGCTCAGCTGGCTGCCGCTCTATCCGGCGCCACAGGATAGTCAGGGCGAGCGGGCCAAGGCCTCTTTGTTGGCAACCCTGCGCAGCGCACCGGTACGTCGTTTCTTGCTGCTGACCGCTCTGCTGCAGGGGAGCCACGCCGCCTATTACGGTTTCAGCGCCATCTACTGGAAGGCGCAAGGGTATAGCGGCACCATCATCGGCTATCTCTGGGCGCTCGGGGTGGTAGCGGAGATCTGCATGTTCGCCGCTGACAAGCGGTTCTTGCAGCGCTTTGGCGCCCAGAGCCTCTTTATCGCCGGTGCCATCGGTTGCGTGGTGCGCTGGGTATTGCTGGGTGCCTCGACCGAGTTGTGGGTGCTGGTGCTGGGGCAATTGCTCCACTCGGTGACGTTCGGCATGAGTCATCTGGGGGCGGTGCGTTTTATGACTCGCCAGCTGCCCGCCGAGCAGTTGATCCCGACTCAGGCGCTCTATGCGGCCCTCGGCCTCGGCATGACGGTGGCGGCTCTGATGGCACTTTGCGGCGTGCTGTTCGAGCCTCTCGGCGGCGGCATCTTCTTCCTGATGGTGCTGGTGGTCTTGCCGGTCTTCTTCCTGCGGCTGCGCCCCTTTGCGCCGTCTGCGCAGGAGAGGGCTCCGGCCTGATATTTGTCTATTTGAATCATCACCTAACAAAAGGGAGAGCCACGGCTATCCCTTTTTCGTTGTCGCGGTTGCGCTGTTACTGCTGCTCGCCCAGATAGAGGCGGCTGAGGCGGCGCCAGGTATCCGAGCCGATGGTGCCGGCAAGCAGTTCATTGGAGGCGGCATCAAAGCGGCCATCCGGCAGCCAGCCCAGTTGGGGCAGCAGTTGCGCCATCGTCACGTCATTGTGCTGCAGCTCCCGCTCCAGCGCTTCCCAGAAGGCGCTCCCCTTGACGTAAAAGAGCGGGTAGTAGGAGCGATCGCCCGTCAGCACCTCGCGAGCTGCCCGATAGAGGCCGCTATCGCTATGGGGCAGCTGTTTGCCCCGCTCGGCCAGCTCGTTGACCGCCGTGACTTGATGCAGCCGAAAGCGGCGCAGCGCTTTGATAGCGAGGTACTCGGCGAGGCTCTCATTGACCCAGGTGGGTTGTGGAGCAGAGTGGCGAGCGCTGAGGATATGCACCGCCTCGTGGGCCGAGGTGCGCAGCAGGCGCAAGGGGGCCTGTGGCGTCGGTTTGCCAGCCTCGGTGGGGTAGTTGGCGACAAACACCTGATCTCCGGCTGCGCCGCCAAGGGAGCGGGTCGCCACATCCCGCCCCAGCCACACCAGTTGCCACGGGTGAGTGGGCGGATCCACATCGAGCTGGAAGGCCAGATAGTCGATGATCTCATTCAGTTGCTGCTGCAAGGCCGACAGATCGAGCTGATTGGCGGTCTCGTCATGGCTTAGCACCAGCCGCGGATCCGGCTTGGTGACGGGCACAGTGTCCAGACCAAACGGCAGGATCAGCGGCGGCTGGTTGACATCCGGCAGTGGTTGGCAGCTGCCATCCGGCAGACAAACCTTTCCTTGGCGGCTCCCCATCTGGCGCACAAAGTTACCCCACTCGGTCAATAGCCACTGGTTGGGAGCAAACAGCAGCGACTGTTGGGCCGAGGCATCTGCACCCACTGTCGGAGGGGGGGTGAGCGTGATCTGCCAGCCGATCTCCTTGCAGGAGAAGGGCTGGTTGAGGGCAACCGGCTGGTTGTTTGCAAGGCAGACCAGCGCGGGGGAAACCAGCGTGGCACTGCCCGGCAACTGACGAGCGGGGAGCAGGGTAAAGGGAGGCTTGCCCTGCATGGTGAGGCGCACTTGCAGCACATTGGCGCTGGCGCCCTGCTCTATAAGGTAGCGGGGGCCGTTCGCGTCATTGCCAGCGCAGGCCCACAGCGGCAGCAGCCACAGGGCAAACAGGGTGATATGACGACTCATAAGGGGGTTAGCGCTCCTGCTCGTAGCCCAGCAGATCGCCGGGCTGGCAATTGAGTTCACGGCAGATGGCCTCCAGAGTGGAGAAGCGCACCGCCTTGGCGTGGCCATTCTTGAGGATCGAGAGGTTGGCCTCGGTGATGTCGATGCGCTGGGCCAGTTCGCGGGCGGTCATTTTGCGCTCGGCCAGCAGGGCATCGAGGCGGATGATAATGGGCATAGGATCCTCACACCGTCAGTTGCTGTTCATCGGCCAGCAGTTTGGCCTCGCGCATGACCAGTGCCAGCGCCAGTACGATCAGTCCCGCCAGCAGTACCCGGAAATCGGAGGTACTCAGCGCTATGGTACCGAGTACTTCCGGGCCTCTCATGGTGAGCACCGTATCCAGCAAGGGGGTCAGGATCAATTCGACCAGGAAGGTTGTACAGAGCAGCAGTCCGATCTGCCGGTAGCGGCGGATCTGCTCGAAGGTGAAGAGCAGACCGGCGCGGTAGCCGCGAAACAGCTGACGCAGTTGCCAGAGCATCATCATAAAGACCAGATCCGGCAACAGCTGCACCAGGGTGCCGAGCAGCCGGGTGGAGAAGTGAAGGGGATAGTCGGCAGGATTGATGCCGGGACGGCTCAAGATGGTGTTGAGCTTCTCCTGCAGAAAATCGGCGCCACCGAAGGGGGTCCACACCTCCAGCAAGGTGATCAAAGGTGTCGCCAGCAGTGCCAGCAGTAGCAGCCATTCGATCAGCATGCTCGAGCGTTTGAGTTTGTTGGAGATCATCTCATTCCTCACTGTGATGGTTTTATCTGAAAGGTAAAGTTTATCGTTTATCAATATTCACATCGGCGATGTTTATTGTTTTGCGATATACAGTCAAGATAAAACTTATTGAAAAACGATAATTTCAATCTGTCCGAAGGGGATGACTTTTGGCTGCTGCCTCTCTAGACTGGCGAGGCTGTATACAAAAACTCAACATGGACAAGGAGTTATCGATGCACCAGGGATGGCTGCTGATCGGATTGTCGCTCACCTATCTGGGGCTGCTGTTTCTGATCGCCTTCGTGGCAGACAAGCACAAACGGCACCGTCTCAAGGGGCAACCGCTGCTCTACAGCCTGTCGCTGGCTGTCTACTGCACCTCCTGGACCTTCTTCGGCACCGTGGGGCAGGCGAGTGAATCCCCCTGGTCGCCGGTGCCCATCTACCTTGGCCCCATGCTGGTCTTTCTGTTTGGCTGGCGGCTGCTGGCCCGCCTTATTCTGGTGGCCAAGCGCGAGCACATCACCTCCATCGCTGACTTTATCGCCGCCCGTTACGGCAAATCCCAGCGGCTCGCCATGGTGATCGCCCTCATCGCCATCATGGGGATCCTCCCCTATCTGGTATTGCAGCTCAAAGCCATCGTCACCGGGCTGGATCTGCTGATGGTCAACAGCGGCGGCATCAGCCCGACCAGCAATACCAGCGAGCTGGCGCTCGGGGTCACCCTGCTGCTGGCGCTGTTCAGCATCCTGTTCGGTACTCGCCATCTTGATGCCACCGAGCACCACAGGGGGATGGTTGTGGCCATCGCTTTCGAGTCGGTGGTCAAATTGCTGGCCTTTATCGCGGTGGGGGGCTTTGCCCTCTGGCTGATCCTGAGCAAACCGGGCGAGGCTCACGAGCAGGTGACCCGCGACTTCTTTGCGCAGGTGGTGGCGGTGAGCCCCGGCAACCTGCTGGAGCTTGCCATCTATACGGTGCTGGCGATGTGCGCCGTCATCTGCCTGCCGCGCCAGTTTCATGTGACTGTGGTGGAGAACAATCAGGGGCAGGATCTGCACTGGGCGCGCTGGATCTTCCCGCTCTACCTGTTCGTGATGGGGCTCTTTATCTGGCCGCTGGCACTGGCGGGCAAGCAGTGGGTGGGGGCTGACATGGCCTCCGACACCTATGTGATCAGTCTGCCGATGGCCCTCGGTTTCGATGGCATGGCGATGCTGGCGTTTCTCGGCGGCACCTCGGCGGCCACCGGCATGGTGATCGTCTGCACCATCGCACTGGCGATCATGGTGAGCAACGATCTGGTGCTGCCGGTGCTGCTGCGCCGCTTCTGGCGGCAGGGGCGCGACGAGCGGCTGGTGCGGCTGCTGTTGCAGGTGCGCCGTGGCGCCATCCTGCTGATCTTGCTGGCGGCCTGGGGGCTTTACCTGTGGCTCGGCGATCTCACCAGCTTGTCGCGCATCGGCTATCTCTCCTTTGGCGCGGTGGCCCAGTTTGCGCCGGCCCTGCTGCTCGGCCTCTACTGGCGTCATGGCAATCGCAAGGGGGTCTATCTTGGGTTGAGCCTCGGGGTGAGCCTCTGGTTCGTGACCTTACTGGTGGAGAGCGGACTGCTGGTCGGTTCACCGCTGGCTGAACTGCTGGCGCCGCCGGACTGGCCCGCATTTCGCGAGCTGAGTCTCGGAGCCTGGTGCATCTTCCTGAGCCTGCTATTCAACCTGCTCGGTTATGTGGCGGGCTCGCTGCTGTCGCGCCCTGCGGTGAGCGAGCGGCTGCAGGCCGCCAACTTTGTCGGCAAGCCGAGCCGCGATACCGCCGCCCTCTATCAGGCGCGGGTCTCGGTCAAGGAGCTGGAGATGCTGGCGGCCCGCTTTGTCGGCTCAAGCCGGGTCAAGCGCGCCTTTGGTCGCTTCGCTGGTGAGCGGGGCGGCACCCTTGCTCCGCAGATGCAGGCTTCGGCCGAGCTGATTGCCCACACCGAGCGGCTGCTGGCGGGGGTATTTGGCACTTCGTCGGCGCGGCTGGTGCTCGCCTCGGCCCTGCAGGGGCGCAACATGCAGCTCGAGGAGATCGCCACCATTGTCGATGAGGCCTCCGACGTGTTTCGCTTCAACCGCGGTCTGCTGCAGGGTGCGATCGAGCATATCGGGCAGGGGATCTCGGTGGTGGACAGGGAACTTCGGCTGGTGGCCTGGAACCGCCGCTACATCGAGCTGTTCCACTATCCGCCCGGGCTTATTCAGGCTGGGCGTCCTATTGAGGAGATCATTCGCTACAACGCCCAGCAGGGACTCTGTGGCCCCGGTGATATCGAGGATCACGTGGCGCGGCGGGTTGCCTTTATGAAGCGCGGCAGCGCCCATATCTCGGCGCGGGAGCGCCCGGACGGGCGGGTGATCGAGATGCAGGGCAACCCCATGCCCGCCGGTGGTTTTGTCATGACCTTTACCGACATCACCCCGTTTCGCGATGCGGAGCGGGTGCTGCGCGAAGCGAACGAACATCTGGAGGCGCGGGTGGCCGAGCGTACCCGTGAGCTCTCCGAACTCAACCGCCAACTATTGCTGGTGAACCAGCAGGTGGAGCGGGCCAATCAATCCAAGAGCCGTTTTCTGGCGGCGGTCAGCCACGATCTGACCCAGCCCCTCAATGCGGCCAAGCTGTTTACCTCCTCCCTGCTGGAGATGTTGCCCGATGCTGGCGAGCAGGCCCGCATTGCCCGCCATATCGATGATGCGCTGGGGGCGACCGAGGATCTCATCACCGATCTGCTCGATATCTCGCGGCTCGAAGCGGGCAAGTTCAAGGCCAAGAAGCTCGACTTTGCCCTGCGCGATCTGCTCGACAACCTCAAGGCGGAGTTTGGCGTACTGGCACAGGCGGGGGGGATCCACTTCTCGGTGGTGGAGAGCAAGCACGCGGTGCACAGCGATGTGCGGCTGCTGCGCCGGGTGCTGCAGAACTTCCTCACCAATGCGTTTCGCTACAACCCGGGGGGGAGGGTGCTGCTTGGTTGCCGCCGGATGGGTGACAAGATCCGCATCGAGGTGTGGGATAACGGCCCCGGCATCCCGCAGGACAAGCAGGAGGCGATCTTCGACGAGTTCTCCCGCCTCGATCACTCCCGCACCGCCAAGGAGCAGGGGCTGGGTCTGGGGCTCGCCATCGCCCGCGGCATCTCGCAGGTGCTCGGTCATCAGCTCACATTGCAGAGCTGGCCGGGCAAGGGATCGGTCTTTGCGGTGACCCTCAATCTGGCGACCCGGCCGGTCACGGCTCATCAGCTGGCGGCGCCGGTGGTGCGTGACAGCCAGCTGGAAGGTGTAGCCGTGCTCTGTATCGACAACGAGCGGGACATTCTGACCGCCATGAGCACCCTGCTCGGCCGTTGGGGCTGCGAGGTGCGCTGCGCCGTCGATCTGGCCGAAGCCGAGGCGCTGGTGGCACAAGGGTTTGTACCGAGACTGGTGCTCTCCGATTACCACCTCGACGACGGCAAGACCGGGTTGGAGGCGCTCGCTGCCCTGCAACGGGTGTGTGGCGACGAGCTGGGAGGCATCATCATCAGTGCCGATCGCAAGAGCGAGTTGCAGGCGCAGATCCGCGAGCGGGGGTATGGCTACATCAGCAAACCGGTCAAACCACTCAAACTGCGGGCCCTGATGAACAGTCTGCTGCTGCGCTAGCCACATCCGAGGCGGCTAGCCGTGAACCGGCTCACAAAACCGCGCAATGATCCCGTGGACCCTGGTCATGGATCAATGCCGAAAACAGAGATTTATTGGCGAAGATATCTTCATCTTCCTGCGCAATCGCCGCCAGTTACAGTATTGGCTTGCCACTGTCGGTGAACGCCGACAGTGGCAGACCGGATTGGCTCACTCTATAGTCGGGATGCGATTTTTTGCATCGCAAATGAAGTAACCGAAGGGCAAACCGATCGCAAGATCGGGACGCAAAGCTTCCGGTCCAGGGATGAGCCGTACTTGAGATAGCGGGGCCACCACAGGTTGTTGTGCACCTTTGCCAAGAGGCCGCACTGCCGTCTGCGTTACCTGTCAGGGCGTAGCCCTTTTCGTTGCCAACATAACGAAATAGGGAAATATAAAAATGCTAAGTCCAAAGCCTACCATGCTGGCCCTCGCGGTCGGTCTGTGCTGCGCCTCGTCCGCTTATGCTGCGGCGCCCGGCAAGCCCACCATCGGATGGGGCCCCACCAAGTTTTCCATCGTTGAAGTCGATCAGGCGGCTACTGCCTACAACAATCTGGTCAAGGTAAAGGATGCCGCCGATGTGGAGGTGAACTGGAACCTCTGGAGCGGCGATCTGGGCCAGAGTGCCAAGGTGCTGCTCAATGGTCAGGAGGTGTGGTCCGGCCCCTCGGCCGCGGCGGGCAGCGCCAAATTCAAGGTGAAGAAAGGGGGGCGCTACCAGATGCAGGTGGCGCTGTGCAACGCCGATGGCTGTACCCTCTCTGATGCCAAGGAGATCGTGGTTGCCGATACCGACGGCAGCCATCTGGCGCCACTTAAGGCGCCGCTGCAGGAGAACAACAAGCCCTACGCCAACAAGTCCGGCAAGGTGGTGGGGACTTACTATGTGGAGTGGGGGGTCTATGGCCGCAAGTTTACGGTGGACAAGATCCCGGCCCAGAACCTGACCCATATCCTCTATGGTTTCACCCCCATCTGCGGCGGGGATGGCCTCAACGACAGCCTCAAGGAGATCGAAGGGAGCTTCCAGGCGCTGCAGCGGGCGTGTGCCGGTCGCGCCGACTTCAAGGTGGCGATGCACGATCCCTGGGCCGCCATCCAGATGCCGCAAGGCAACCTCACCGCCCATGATGAGCCCTACAAGGGCAACTTTGGCGCTCTGATGGCGCTCAAGCAGGCCTATCCGAACCTCAAGATCCTCCCCTCGGTCGGCGGCTGGACCCTCTCCGACCCCTTCTACTTCCTCGGTGACAAAACCAAGCGCGATGTGTTCGTCGGCTCGGTAAAAGAGTTCCTGCAGACCTGGAAATTCTTCGATGGCGTGGATATCGACTGGGAGTACCCGGGCGGACAGGGGGCCAACCCGAAACTGGGCAGCCCGAGCGATGGTGCCACCTATGTGGCCCTGATGAAGGAGCTGCGGGCCATGCTCGACGAGCTGGAGGCCGAGACCAGGCGCCAGTATGAGCTCACCTCGGCCATCGGGGCGGGGGGCGACAAGATCCAGGATGTGGACTACAAGGCGGCCCAGCCCTACATGGACCACATCTTCATGATGACCTACGACTACAACGGTGGCTGGAGCAACACCGAGCTGGGCCACCAGACCAACCTCTATGCGGCGAGCTGGGATCCCGATACCAAGTACACCACCGACAAGGCGGTCAATCAGCTGCTGGCGCAGGGGGTTGAACCCGGCAAGCTGGTGGTCGGGGCAGCCATGTATGGCCGTGGCTGGACCGGGGTAAGTGGTTATCAGGGCAACAACCCCTTCACCGGCAAGGCGACCGGCAAGGTAAAAGGGACCTGGGAGGACGGGGTGGTGGATTACCGCGACATCGTCAATAACCGGATGGGGGCTGGCTGGGAGCAGGGCTATGACGAAGTGGCCGAGGCGCCCTATCTGTTCAAGGCGGCGACCGGTGATCTCATCACCTATGACAACGAGCGCTCGGTCAAGGCCAAGGGGCAGTATGTGCTGGCCAACAAGCTCGGTGGCCTCTTCTCCTGGGAGATCGATGCCGACAACGGTGACATCCTCAACGCCATGCACGAGGGGCTGGGCCACGGCGAGGGGACGACTCCACCAGCCAACAAGCCGCCGCTGGCCAACGCGGGCAGTGACCTCAAGGTGACCGGCCCGACCGAGGTGACGCTGGATGGTTCGGCCTCCCACGATCCGGAAAACAGCGCGCTCAGGTACAGCTGGAAGCAGATCTCCGGCCCGCAGGCTGCCCTGCTGGATGCCACTCAGGCCAAGGCCCGTGTTGTACTCGATGCGGTGACTGCCGACATCAATCTGGTGTTTGAGCTGACGGTGACCGATGACCAGCTGTTGAGTGCCAAGGATCAGGTGGTGGTGACCAACAAGGCGCCGCAGGCCAATCTGGCGCCGGTGGTGAGTGTACCTGCCACGGCCTCTGTGGAGGCGGGCAAGCAGGTGACCATCAAGGCGACCGCCTCTGATCCGAACGGTGATCCGTTGACCTATCAGTGGAGCGTGCCGGCAGGCATCACCGCAACGGGTCAGAACAGCGCCACCCTGGTGGTGACTGGCCCGAACGTCACCAGCGACACCGGCTATGACCTGAGCGTCACCGTCTCCGACGGTGGGTTGGATGCCAGTGCGGCAACCCGTCTGACGGTCAAACCGGCCAGCAGCGGCGGTGGTTGCACGGCGACCGATCCGGATGCGGCCAACTGGCCAGTCTGGAAAGCGGCCAGCACCTATAACAGCGGCGACAAGGTGAGCCACAACCAGCTGGTGTGGCAGGCCAAGTACTGGACCCAGGGCAACGAGCCTAGCCGCACCGCGGATCAGTGGCTGCTGGTGAGCAAGGTGCAACTGGGTTGGGATGCCAATGTGGCCTACAACGGTGGCGAGCTCACCACCCATAACGGCCGTCAGTGGAAGGCGCAGTACTGGACCAAGGGCAATGAGCCCGGCAAACACGACGTCTGGCAGGATGTGGGAGCCGCCAGCTGTAAATAAGCATTGAATGGTGGCGGGGCATGCCAGTCATGCCCCGTTTTTTCTCCCCGCTTCGCCACATTCTGGCGGGTCTGCCAACCGGTTTCCCCCAGCTTCTCTCGTGTCCCTGCAAAGTGCTCACTCTTGCCTAGTGATTAATGCTCTCCCCGATAGCTGGCATCTGTGCCGCACGTTGCTCTTTGTGGTGCCGCTTGTGTTGGTACATGTCGGCATCGGCTCTGGCAAACGCAGCGGCAAAGTCGCCGCGATAGGGGGCCATCCCCATGCTGCACGAGATAGTGGGGGAGGCGCTGGCCAGCATGGTCGTCAGCCTGGCCATCGCCTGTTGCAGCTCGGTCGGTGTCAGAGTGGTGAGCAGCACAAACTCATCCCCGCCGAAGCGGGCGGCAATCACCCCCTGACCGAAGTGCTGGCGTATGCCATCTGCGATAAGGCGCAGGGCCTGATCACCCGCTAAATGGCCACTGCTGTCATTGAGCTGCTTGAGATTATCCATGTCGATCAGCAGCAGGGTGCCTTCCGGCTGTGCTTGCAGAGCGAGTTCGAATTGCTGGCGATTGGCGAGCCCGGTCAGCTGGTCGGTATTGGCCAGCTGATAGATGCGGCGGGATTGCTGATAGATGGTGATGGCGTGGCGAATATCCCGCGCCAGAATCGCCATCAGGTGGCTGTCGTAGCGGGTAAAGGCATTACGTTTGCTGCTGTCCATATTGATCATGCCGTAGAGCTGACCATCGATATGGATCGGGGTCGCCAGCGTAGCCTGGATGGGTAGGTCGGTGCAGTTGACCAGCAGCTCTCTGTCCTGTTCGGACAGGGGCATGGTGGCATTTATCTTCGACAGGTCGTTGATCAGCAAGGTTTTGTTGCAACGCCCCTGAGTCAGCTTGTACTGAAAGGTGTGCTCCAGCGGCAGATTGATCCGCCGCAGTTTCACCAGATCCATGCCGATGGCCGCTTCATATCTCAACATGCCTGTGCCCGGCAGCAGCTTGATCAGGCAGCCCATCTCGGCTCCCGGGATCAACATCACGGCTCGTCTGAGCAGATCCTCCAGAAAGGCCTCTTCGGTCTGGTATTGCGCCGAGTTGCGGGCCAGTTCGGCGGTGGTTTCGTTGATCTTGAGCGCCTCACTCAGATGCTGCCACTGGCGGTGCAGATGGTAGCGGTAGTGGCGATAGAGCCAGAAGGTGCAGATAAGGTAGCTCTGGACTAGCAAGGTGCTGGCAAGCGGCGCCCTTTGCCAGCCATTGAGGCTGTTGATAAGCCAGATCATCCCGGCCAGTGGCAAGGCATAAATCGTCAAACGAACAAATTTGTCGTATCTGGATAACCGGGTGCGTGAGGGCAATTCGCTGGGCATGAAGACACCTGCTGGCCATGCAAAGCGGCGATTATAAATTCATTAGTTGCGATACAGATGGGTCTTTTGTCGCATATTGTTCTTACTCATTGATTTTTCTCAATTTGGTGTGATGCAGATCAAAAAATGGTGTGAAGTATCTGGTTGGAGGTGATGAGAGTAGGTCTGCATATCCGGCTGTTTTTTAAACATTAATTTCTTGAAAGTGGCTAATTGTCGGGGTTGGTAACTGGTGGGCTGGCAATGGTCCGATTTGCTTACTTATCAGAATTACCCTACAGTCAATCGGCGATTATTTATCGCCAGAAATAACGTTGTGACAAGGGCAAACCGATTGAAAAGTCGGGACGCAAAGCTTCCGGTCTAAGGGTCAAGACGACCTAGGATAGCGGGGCCACCACAGTAGAATGCAGGCTGCCTTTGCCAAGGGGTGGCCGTTTTTGTGTCACCTGTCGTGTTGCGTTGCCCTTTCGTTTTTCCAATAACGAAAAGGAAAGCAATATGCTAAGTCCAAAACCTGCACTGCTGGCCATGATGGTCGGTACCCTGCTCGCCTCCTCCGCCGCTTATGCGGCAGCGCCCGGCAAACCCGCCATCGGTTGGGGTCCTACCAAGTTTGCCATCGTCGAAGTCAGCCAGTCCGCGACCGCTTATAACGAGCTGGTCAAGGTGAAGGATGGCGCCGATGTGACCGTCACCTGGAATCTCTGGAACGGCGATATTGGCCAGAGTGCCAAGGTGCTGCTGGATGGCAAGGAGGTGTGGTCCGGTCCCTCTTCCGCCGCGGGTACCGCCACCTTCAAGGTGCACAAGGGGGGCCGCTATCAGATGCAGGTCGCGCTGTGCAACGGCGATGGCTGTACCCAGTCTGATGCCAAGGAGATCGTGGTCGCCGATACCGATGGCAGCCACCTTGCGCCGCTCAAGCCTGCCCTGCAGGAGAATAACAAACCCTATGTCAACAAGTCCGGCAAGGTGGTCGGTACCTACTATGTGGAGTGGGGGGTCTATGATCGCAACTTCACCGTGGACAAGCTGCCAGCCCAGAACCTGACCCATATCCTCTATGGCTTCACCCCGATCTGTGGCGGTGATGGCCTCAACGACAGCCTCAAAGAGATTGCCGGCAGCTTCCAGGCGCTGCAACGTGCCTGTGCCGGGCGCAAGGATTTCCAGGTCGCCATTCACGATCCCTGGGCCGCGCTGCAAAAAGGGCAGGGGTCACTGGTTGCCTGGGATGAGCCCTACAAGGGCAACTTCGGCAATCTGATGGCCCTCAAGCAGGCCTATCCGGACCTGAAGATCCTCCCCTCAGTCGGTGGCTGGACCCTCTCCGACCCCTTCTTCTTCATGCATGACAAGGCCAAGCGTGACGTGTTCGTCGCCTCGGTCAAAGAGTTCCTGCAGACCTGGAAGTTCTTCGACGGTGTCGATATCGACTATGAGTTCCCGGGCGGCGACGGTGCCAACCCCAATCTGGGGGACAAGACCAAAGATGGTGAAACCTATGTGCTGATCATGAAGGATCTGCGCGCCATGCTCGACGAGCTAGAGGCCGAGACCGGTCGCACCTATCAGCTCACCTCTGCCATCGGTGCCGGTTACGACAAGATTGAGGATGTGGATTACAAGGCTGCCCAGCAGTACATGGACCACCTCTTCGTGATGAGTTACGACTACAACGGTGCCTGGAGCAATACTTCCCTGGGTCATCAGGCCAACCTCTATCAGGCTACCAACGGCTCGGCCAACAAGCGCTACAACACTGATGCAGCGGTGCAGCAGTTGCTGGCGCAGGGGGTCGACCCCGAGAAGCTGGTGATCGGTGCCGCCGCCTACGGTCGCGGTTGGAAAGGGGTGAGCGGTTATCAGGGCAACGATCCCTTCACCGGCACCGCCACCGGCAAGATCAAGGGCACCTGGGAAGATGGCGTGCTGGATTATCGCCACATCGTCAACAGTCATATGGGCGCAGGCTGGGAGTACAACTACGACGAGACTGCCGAAGCTGCCACCCTGTTCAAGCCCTCCACCGGCGAGCTGATCACCTATGACGACGAGCGCTCGGTCAAGGCGAAAGGCCAATACGTGCTGGCCAACAAGCTGGGCGGGCTCTTCTCATGGGAGATCGATGCCGACAATGGCGACATCCTTAACGCCATGCACGAAGGTCTCGGTCACGGTGAAGGGGTTACCCCGCCAGCCAACAAGCCGCCAGTCGCCAATGCGGGCAGCGATCTGAGTGTCACTGGCCCGACCGAGGTGACGCTGAACGGCTCCGCCTCCCACGACCCGGAAAATGGCCACCTCACCTATAGCTGGAAGCAGGTCTCCGGCCCGCAGGCCGCTCTACTTGATGCCACTCAGGCCAAGGCTCGGGTTGTACTCGATGCAGTGTCCGCCGACATCAATCTGGTGTTCGAGCTGACGGTGACCGATGACCATCAACTGACTGCCAGGGATCAGGTGGTGGTGACCAACAAGGCGCCGCAGCCCAACTTGCCTCCGGTGGTGACTTTGCCTGCCAGCGTCAAGGTGGAAGAGGCCAAGCAGGTGACCATCACCGCCAAGGCATCCGACCCCAATGGCGACGAGCTGATCTACCAGTGGCAAGTGCCTGCCGGTATCACGGCGACCGGCCAGAACAGCGCCACCCTGGTGGTCACCGGCCCGGCGGTGGATACCGAAACCGGTTATGACCTCTCTGTGACCGTCTCCGATGGCGCACTCGATGCCAACGCGGCCACCCGTCTCACCGTCACGCCAATCAACGAAGGTGGTGAGGGGGGCTCTTGCAGCACCACAGATCCGGAAGCGGCGAATGTTCCCGCATGGCAGGCCAGCAAGGTCTACAACGGCGGTGACAAGGTGAGCCATAACCAGCTGGTATGGCAGGCCAAGTACTGGACTCAGGGTAATGAGCCGAGCCGCGCCGCCGATCAGTGGGCGCTGCTGAGTCAGGTTGATCTGGGCTGGAACGCTGCCGTTGCCTACAACGGCGGGGATCTCACCAACCACAACGGCCGTCAGTGGAAGGCCAAGTGGTGGACTCAAGGCAATGAGCCGGGCAAGCACGATGTCTGGCTGGATATCGGGGCAGCAAGCTGTAACTGAGGCCTCCTCACCGATGACGGGGCATGGCGACATGCCCCTCATTCCCGGTAGCAATATGAACGAGAACCCGACAATGACCACAAATGTGACCCGAATCGCTGCCCTCATCATGGCAACCCTGGCGGCTGGCCCCCTGTCTGCCACCACCTCGCCCCTGATATTCAATGACACGACACCGCAAAGCGATCTGGCGGGTAGCCTGGCTGCCAGCGTGCAGTTTGTCCAGAGCCAGATCCTGCCTTCCCATCCCAAGGAGGGGGATCGCCACCCCATCCTGACCAGCCTGCGCAAGAGCCTGCTGCTGGTGAAACCACTCCAGGCCGATGGGGTGACCCCCATAACGGTGGAGGCCCGTGACGGCAGCGGCAAGCTGCTGGGCACCCTGACCTTGTCGCCGCCATCGGCGCTGCCAGAGACTGTCTACCACCTCGCGGGAGCTCCTGCCGGGGGAGTGAGTTTCATCCCGGAGAGCGGCACCACTGCCGTCATCAGCAGCAGTGCTGATTTGGCCAAACTGAGCGACAAGAGCGGCGCCTTCCTCAAGGATCGGCTGACCGGGCGTGCGCTGGTGGAGATCCAGACCGCCGACGGCCGCTGGGTTCGGGATATCTACCTGCCCGTGAGCCCGGAGCTGGAGGGCAAGATGGTGCGGATCAGTTCCAGCGCCGGTTATAACTCGACAGCCTTCTATGGTGAGCGACAGGTGACCGTCTCCCGTGGCCAGACCCTGCAGTTCAAGTTTGCCAATGGGCAGTGGTTCCGCGAGGGGGAGCTGGAGAACAACCGCATCACCTATGCAGCGGATACCTGGAGTGGCGAGCTGCCTGCCGAGTGGATCCAGCCCGGACTGAACCTCTCCGTTCGTCAGGGAAATCTCAGTGGTGAACTGCGTGACATCAAGGTCGGCGCCCCCGGCGAGCTGCTGCTGCACACCATCGACATCGGCATGCTCACCACGCCACGGGATCGCTTTGCCTTTGCCAATGACAAGGAGGCCCATCGCGAATACTTCCAGACCATTCCGGCCAGCCGGATGATTGTCAGTCAGTATGCACCGCTCTCCCTGCCTGAGGTGATGCTGCCCAACGGCACCTTGCTGACCGACTTTGACCCGAGCGAAGGGGGCTGGCATGGCGGCACCATGCGTCAGCGCATCGGCAAGGAGCTTATCTCCCACGGTATCGACAATGCCAACTACGGCATCAACAGCAGTGCCGGTGAAGGGGAGGGAAGCCATCCCTTTGTTGCGGCCCAGCTTACGGCGCACAACAGTCGCGGCAAGTATGCCAATGGAGTTCAGGTGCACGGAGGTTCCGGTGGCGGTGGCATCGTCACGCTGGATGATTCGCTGGGCAACGAGTTCAGCCACGAAGTGGGCCATAACTTCGGCCTTGGCCACTATGTGGATGGTTTCCGCGGCTCGGTTCATCGCAGTGCCGATCAGCTCAACTCCAGCTGGGGCTGGGACAGTGACAAACACCGTTTCATCCCCAACTTCTCGCCGACCCGCACCAATGAGGATGCCTGTCTGGATGACCAGTGCCAGCCACCGTTCGATGGCCGCAAGTTTGGCCACGATGCGATGGCGGGCGGCCGCCCCCTCTCCGGTGCCAACCGTTTCACCCTCTATACCCCCAATTCCGCCGCCATCATTCAGCGCTTCCTGGAGAGCAAGGCCGTGTTCGATGCCAACTCGGCCACCGGCTTTAGCAAGTGGAACAGTGCGACGGCCAGGATGGAGCCCTATCAGCACACAATCGAGGGGATCGAGAAGGTCGATGCCCCCATGGATGCCCTGAGCGAGGCAGGACTGAGTGCCCTGCTGGCGGATTACGGCTTGGTCAGGGTCGCCATGTGGGATGGTCGCTGGACCCGTGATATCCGGGTGCCGATTGCCTCTGCGGACAACCGTGGGCGCAGTCTGACCATCGATCACGGGGCCGGTTACAACAGCCACCTTTTTATCAACGGCAAGGATATCCTGGTGAGCAGGGGCTTCAAGAAGAGCTTCACCTCGGATGGCCAGAGCTGGGTGGAGGTCTCCCCTATCGATACCAAGGTTGCGCGCAAGCCCGAGCAGTTCGGCGTGCCGGTGACCACCCTGGTGGGCTATTACGATCCGCAAGGAGCCCTGCGCAGCTATATCTATCCGGCACTGCACGGCGCCTACGGCTTCACCTATCCGGATGACAGCCGCACCCTGTCCGGCAATGACTGCCAGTTGCAGGTGGAGACCCGCGATGGTCTGCAGCGCTTCAGGCTGGCCAATCACCGGGCGGCGAGCAGCGTCATGAACAAGTTCCACATCAACCTGCCCACCGCCAGCGAGCCCGGTCGCGCCACCATCCAGTGCCGTGGCCAGACACTGGTACAGCAGAGCTTGTTGCCATCGCAGCAGACCCTCTCCTTTACCGTCAACGGGCGGCCGCTGGAGCAGGGCGTGGTGGAGAACCAGCCTCCGGTGGTGACCGTGCCGGCGCAGCTTGGCGGCATCGGCGGTGAGTGGCTGACCATCACTGCCGAGGCGAGCGATCCCGAGGGGGATGCGCTGAGCTACCGCTGGCACTTCCCAGCTGGCTGGCAGGCGGACGGCGAGACCAGTGCCAACCTGCGTCTGTTACCGCCAGTTGTCACCACCAGCGAGCAGCATGAGCTGAGTGTGAGCGTCTCGGATGGGGTACATCAGAGCGAAGGGCGCGTCGTGCTGACGCTGGAGCCCGTGGTCGACGGCTCTTGCAACACCACAGATCCGGAAGCGGCGAATGTTCCCGCATGGCAGGCCAGCAAGGTCTACAACGGCGGTGACAAGGTGAGCCACAACCAGCTGGTATGGCGTGCCAAGTACTGGACTCAGGGCAATGAATCGGGCCGCGCCGCCGATCAGTGGGCGCTGGCGAGTCAGGTTGAGCTGGGCTGGAGCGCGACCGTTGCCTACAACGGCGGGGAGCTGACCAACCACAACGGCCGTCAGTGGAAGGCCAAGTGGTGGACTCAAGGCAATGAGCCGGGCAAGCACGATGTCTGGCTGGATGTCGGGGCGGCAAGCTGCCCCTAGGTTGAGTCCATGATGAAGATGGCGGAGTCTGTTCAGGCGGGCTCCGCCTTTTGCCACAAAACCATAGAGAGCAACAATAATGAAAAAAAACCGCATCACCCTTCTGCTTGCCAGCATGATGCTGAGCGGCCACCTGTGGGCGGCCGAGGCATATGACATCAACAAATCCTATCCGGGCGGCAGCCAGGTCAATTACAACGGCCAGGTTTTTGAGGCCAAGTGGTGGGTCAACCCGGGTCAGACTCCGGGCATGGCGGCCGCCAATGAGTGGGATACCCCGTGGAAGCTTGTCGGCGAAGGGGAAGTGACCCCGCCGGATACCGGTGGCGATGACAAGCCCAATCCGCCGACGCCAACTCCGCCGGATGGCAGCACTACCCCCGTCTATATGAGTCAGGCCGAGCTGGATGCCAAAGAGAAGGCGCTGACCGACTTCCCGGCGATGGAAGCGGTCAAGGCTTCCATCGCTACCCGGGACAATCTGGTGGTCGAGGCGGTGCAGCCGGGCCGTGCCGACAACCCGGGCAACGTCAAGCGGGTCGAAACCCTGCTGAGCGAGAGCCAGTTCAACTACCTGTTCCCGCTGCGCGCCCCCGAGTACACCTATCGCGGCCTGTTGCAGGCGGCGGCCAAGTTCCCGGCCCTGTGCAGCGACTATAGCGATGGCCGCGATGCCGATGCCATCTGCCGCAAGACCCTGGCGACCATGTTCGCCCACTTCGCCCAAGAGACTGGCGGCCATGAAAACTGGCGCCCGGAAGCCGAGTGGCGTCAGGCGCTGGTCTACGTGCGCGAGATGGGATGGAATGAGACCATGCGCGGCGGTTACAACGCCGAGTGCCGTCCCGATGTGTGGCAGGGTCAGCAGTGGCCGTGCGGTACGTTCGACAATGGCGAGTTCAAGAGCTACTTTGGCCGCGGCGCCAAACAGCTCTCCTACAACTACAACTACGGCCCCTTCTCCGAGGCGATGTTCGGTACGGTGCGCACCCTGCTCGACCGCCCCGATCTGGTGGCCGACACCTGGCTGAACCTCGCTAGCGCGGTGTTCTTCTATACCTATCCGCAGCCGCCCAAGCCCTCCATGCTCCACGTCATCGATGGCACCTGGCAGCCGAATGACCATGACAAGCAGAACGGTCTGGTGCCGGGCTTCGGGGTCACCACCCAGATCATCAACGGTGGGGTGGAGTGCGGCGGCCCGATCGAGCACGCCCAGTCCCAGAATCGCATCAACTACTACCGCGAGTTTGCCAACTACCTCGGGGTAGCGGTGCCATCCGATGAGGTGCTGGGTTGCAAGAACATGAAGGTGTTTGACGACAAGGGCGCCGGTGCCTTGCCCATCTATTGGGAGCAGGACTGGAGCTATGTGGCAGAGAACCCCAACGGCGGCAAGAGTTACGCGTGCAAACTGGTGGGCTACCAGACCCGCTTCAGCGCCTTCAAGGAGGGGGATTACAGCCGCTGCGTTCAGCACTTCTATCCGGAGGTGGTGATCGAGGATAACGGCGGTGGCACCAACCTGCCGCCGGTGGCCAATATCACTGGCCCGGCGCAGGCCGAAGGTGGCAGCAAGGTGACTCTCTCTGGCCAGCACTCCAGCGATCCGGAAGGCAAGCCGCTCTCCTATGCCTGGACTATCCCGACTGGAGCCTCTGCCCCGGCACTGGATCAGGTCACTCTGGAGTTGACTCTGCCCAAGCCCGCCAGCGATACCAAGCTGGAGATCAAACTGACGGTCACAGACGAAGGTAATCTGAGCCGCAGTACCACCCATAGCCTGCTGGTGAAAGGAGAGGAGGGGGGCGTAACGCCGCCTGACTATCCGGCCTATAAAGAGGGGGCTCCCTACAAGGCAGGCGAGCGGGTCAGCAACGGCGGTGCCAGCTACGAGTGCAAACCGCACCCCTACACCGGCTGGTGTGCCGGTGCCGCCTGGGCCTATGAGCCGGGCAAGGGTACGGCCTGGGCCGATGCCTGGATCAAGCTCTGAGCCGTTTCAGGGTTACAAGGCTTACCGATTAGCCAGCGCACTATCTGGTGTAATCACAGTCTGGAGCAATAAAGGATGGGGCCTGCGGGCCCCATTCTTGTTTGGTGGAGTTCAGGTTTGGCCGTGGAACATCTGGCCCGGACAGGACAGCGCCTCGAAAGGGCTGTGTGATGATGTGTGTTGTTTTTTTATTACATTTTCCGTGAAAGGCTTTCAGCAATTACTTGCCGTAGCGGAAGTAGTATTCACGGGTGGAGGGGGCATAGGCATCTTTCTCTACAACGCCGTTCTTGGTGGTTGCACCGCGCAGGTGGAACAGGACTGCCAGATTCTCAAACATGGTTTACCTCATCGCTCTGTCATTTATGGTTATGGTGTGTGACCTGGGTCACGGTTTGATCCTATGGTCATTTGTGAGCCAGATCAACTTTCTGTGTTGTAAATTTACAAAAATCATGGAAAGGGTTTTCAAATGCAATGCCCTTTATGGAAAGGCTTTCCCGAGGTGACGGGGGAGAAGCTGATTACCAGCCAGCATAGAGAGGTCTGAGAGCGGGGGGCGTTGCACGGGGAAAGAGGCTTGCTGCACGGCCTCTCCTTTATAGGTGCTTGAGCCGATTTGTGACATAAAACAGAGAGATAGCACGCGCCTTGCTGGTAAAAACAGCGAACTGCTGCAATTTTGACTAAACGAATCAGTCGCGGTTATTTTAGGGTTGACAGCAAAGCGGGTGATGCCTATCATGCGCCTCCGTTGCCGGAGATAACTTCGTCAGCGCCGAGGTGAGTTGGGGTTATAGCTCAGCTGGGAGAGCGCTTGCATGGCATGCAAGAGGTCCGCGGTTCGATCCCGCGTAGCTCCACCAAATTCTCCTCGAACAATCTGGAATCAAAGGGGTTATAGCTCAGCTGGGAGAGCGCTTGCATGGCATGCAAGAGGTCCGCGGTTCGATCCCGCGTAGCTCCACCAGGTTCCTGATTGACATGAAGTGCCCAGGGCAGTGTGGTGTGTATCACCCAAGCCGACCTTTGTGGGGTTATAGCTCAGCTGGGAGAGCGCTTGCATGGCATGCAAGAGGTCCGCGGTTCGATCCCGCGTAGCTCCACCATTATTTAGGATGAATGGCCGCCAGAACCATTCATTCAGTACCGAATTTGGGGTTATAGCTCAGCTGGGAGAGCGCTTGCATGGCATGCAAGAGGTCCGCGGTTCGATCCCGCGTAGCTCCACCAAATTCAGAGTGACTGCCGGTCATTCACATAAATCGGGGTTATAGCTCAGCTGGGAGAGCGCTTGCATGGCATGCAAGAGGTCCGCGGTTCGATCCCGCGTAGCTCCACCAAATTCTTGTTACAAGAAACAAAAAGGCCACCGCATCGCGGTGGCCTTTTTGTTTTCTCCATCATTTATTTTCTCCATACGTCCGCACCTTTCATTTGTAAATCCAATGACCTGAATGAAAAAGCCCGCGAGACTCGCGGGCTTTGCTTGCACTATTCAGATACGCCAGTGGTTAACGGCGACGTCGCCAGGCCAGTGGCAACAGGGCCAGCAGGCCGAGTCCCAGAGCACCACCGCCTGAGGAGGTGTCCGGTTTGGTGGCATCGCTCTCCAGTCTCAGGTCGACGATGATGGGGTCATGGTCGGAGGCACTGAAGGGGTTGTCAGACTTGAGCAATGTGCCGGTGTACTGGCTGCCGTATTCGAACAGGGAGCTCTCGAAGGAGTTGATGTGCCAGTCGGCGACACCAGCCACCTTGCTGGCCAGCGCCGGGTTGGCGAGGGCATAGTCCAGGGTGCCCAGCTCCCCGTCGTAGCTGTAGGAGATGGCTTTCTCCTTGTTGAATTTGACGTTGAGATCGATCAGGCCGTAGCTGCGAGTCACTTCGCGACCGAGCTGTTCATAGGACTGCTCACCGATAAAGGTGTGAGAGGCCGATACGATCTTCCGCTCGCTGGTGGCCGGGTTGTAGTCGGTCAGCACCCGGATCGGATCTTCCTTGGCGTAGGAGTTGAAGTCGCCAACCAGCAGCACCTGGCCCGGCAGTTTGCTGACCGCCTCACCCAGCACCTTGGCGGCAGAGACCCGGAACTCGGTGCACTTGCCCTGCAGGTCGGCCGGTTCTGTCTTGCCATCGCCATTTTCGTAGCAGCCTGACCCCTTGGATTTGAGGTGGTTGACCACCAGCGTCAGCGGCTCCTTGCTCTTGGCGAGGGTGAAGGTCTGAACCAGCGAGTCGCGCTGACCGGCTGTCTTGGCCACACCACCAGTGGTGTAGCGCTGCTCCGGCAGCTTGATGACGCTGGCATCTCCGCTGGGGGTGAGCATGGCAGGACGGTAGATCATCGCCACCATGATGGCGTCGCCGCCGAAGAACTTGCCATCGGTAAGGGCAGTGACCGGCAGACGTACATAGGCGTAGTGTTTGCTCGCATCCTTCTGCTGTTCGTTGAGGCGGGTCACCAGATTGTGGAGGGCCGAGTTATCCTCGAAGCCGTTGTTCTCCATCTCCATCAGGCCAAGCAGATCGGCATCCATTGCGGTAATGGCATTGACGATCTTGGTGCGCTGCTTCTCGAACTCGGGCTGGCTCTTGGCACCCCGGTTGCAACCTTTGGCGTTGTCGGCATCCGCCTGATCCTTGCACAGGATATTGAGTGCGCCGCCGATGCTGGAGTGACTGGTGAAGTAGTTGAGCACGTTGAAGCTGCCGATCCGAAGATCGCTGCCAGCGAGGCGAGCCGGCGCGTCTTGACGATCCTCTTCAGGGCTACGCAGCAGGGCGCCGGCAGTCAGGGTGATATCGCTCGGTACTACCAGACGGAACGCATCCTTGTTATAGACGATTACCCCCTCCAGCCCGGTCAGTTGATCACCGATGCGCAGATATCCCTGATCGGCATCCCAGCTCGGGAACCAGGGCAGTACGCCATCCGGTGCTTTGTAATCAGACTCAACTACCAGACGGTTGCTGCCATTTTTGGTGGCCAGTGCGACAGCGTCCGCACTGCTGGCAACATGAAGTTGGGTCGGTTTGATCAGCGGGGTTTTGTGGGCCAACTCTACGTTGTTGCGATAGACCTTGTAGTCGAAGCCGTAGTTGCGGGTCAGGTGCAGGTCACTGCTGCTGTCGAGACGTACCCGCATCCCTTCGTGGCGATTGAGCGCTTGCGCCAGCGTCTCCCCTTCATTGACCTGCAGTACGCTGGTCGGCACATTCAGCCCTTGTGCGGTGACTTGCAAGTGGGCTTTTTTGGTGGCCTTGTCGACTAACGGGGTCAGCTGGGTGCCGCCGTAAAACTCTTGCACTTGTGCTTCCAGACAGACTTCGCTCCCCGGTTTGATGTCTTTATATTTGGTCGCGAAGTCCTTGTCGTTCAGATAGACAAAGATGCCATCAGAGGTGGCCGGATTGCCATCGCCCACCGGGTCGGTCAGATAGAAACCCTTGGTCAGGCTTTGGCCCAGCGTCGTCACGATACCGCGAACGTTGAAGGTGCCCGTGCTGATTTTACCGGTCACATTGCCGTTCTTGTCGGTCACGGTCTGGGTGGCCAGCGCGCTGGCGGAGCCTGTGCCCTGAATGGTCGGGATGGGAGTGAGTTGAGCCGGATCGGACGGGCAGACAAATGCCGCATGGGCGCCTGAGGATGCAAGTGCCAGCCCCACGGCCAGCGACAGCAGGGTACGAGTACCTTTCATAGGTGTTCCTTTTTTATTTTTGCCAGTGATTCCATAGCCTTGGCTCGTTGACCAAGGGCGCGCATTGTCACATTTCTGGCATGTCATACCAGTGAGCCAACGCACATTAAACGAATCTGGGAAGGTGTGGGAAAGCGTTTTTATGATCCCAATAACGATATGATTTTTTTGATAATTCAATCAATTTTAACCCTGTGATCATGACGCTTTCGTGGCAGGGGATAATTCTCTTTGAGAATAAAGATTGAGGGGATCTTGTCGCCTTCCTATACTGGGTTCGTTCCTCACGGAACCCAGGTAAAGGGCAAACCGGCAGTGATGCCGGGGCGCAATGCTTCCGGTCTCGATCGTGGATCCAGATAGCGGGGTTTCCCTGGGTGAGGGGTGGTTTTTGTGGCAGGTCCATTGCCAGTTGTCTGCGCCCATCATGCAGGTTGCGATTGTTCTTTGCCTTGGTGACCAATGCCAAGACAAAACAAGGAAGATAACAATATGCAACAGCTCTTCAGACCCAGCAGGCTTGCCATGCTGGTCGCCCTTGCGGCTGCGCCCGCCTGGGCTCAGGCCGCTTATCCTGCCTATAAATCCGGTACTGCCTACAAGGCTGGCGATATCGTCAGCAACGTCGGTGCCCTCTACGAGTGCAAAGAATTTCCCTATTCAGGCTGGTGCGGGGCATCCCCCTATCACTATGAGCCGGGTGTCGGTGTGGTCTGGGCAGATGCCTGGAAGCCCTATGGTGGCGAGGTGCCTCCTCCTGCACTCGGCGTAGCCGTCAGCTCACCGGCTACCGGTTCCAGTTTTAATGAAGGAGCCAGCGTGGCGCTGGCAGTGACCCTGAGTGGCCCGGTGACGGCGTTGGCCCGGGTGGAATATCTTGTCGACGGCAAGCTGGTTGCCACGGCGAGCGCCTCGCCCTGGAGTGCCAGCTGGAGCGCCGCCGGAGTGGGAGGCCATACCCTCAAGGCACGGGCGCTGGATAAAGACGGCAAGGTGCTGAGCGAGGCGGATTCCAGCTTCAACGTCGCCGCCGTGGTCGCGCCAGAGGCGCCCAAGGCGAGCATCAGCAGCCCGGCCAATGGGGTCAAGGTGACGCTGGGTCGCAGTGTGGCGGTGAGCGGCAACGTCACAGATGCCAACAACGATGTGACCAAAGTCGAGCTCTATGTCGACGGCAAGAAGGTGGGCGAAGATACCACTGCCCCCTGGCAGGTGAATTGGACACCGGATGCCAAAGGCAGTGCCGCCCTCAAGCTGGTGGCCACTGACAAGAGCAATCTGAGCGGTGAGTCGGCGGCGGTGACCGTCAATGTCGAGGAGGCCGCGCTGCCGCCCACCGGTGGCAACCTCTCTTGTGACATTCGCCAGATCTATCGTCCGGATGGTTACGAGTGCATGGGGGATGACCATGCCCGTCGGGTTATCGGCTACTTCACCTCCTGGCGCACCGGCAAGAACGGCCTGCCCGCCTATCTGGTGAGCGATATTCCATGGAACAAGATCACCCACATCAACTACGCCTTCGCGGCGGTGGATGAGCAGAGCCACACCATCAAGGTGGACGATGCAGCCACCAAGATGACCTGGGATGGCGTGCCGGGTGCCGAGATGGATCCTGAATTTGCCTACAAGGGCCACTTCAACCTGCTGTCGAAGTACAAGAAGCAGTATCCGGACGTGAAGACCCTCATCTCGGTCGGGGGCTGGGC
The DNA here is from genome assembly GCF_040908025.1 of Aeromonas sp. R9-2. Classification (NCBI taxonomy): domain Bacteria; kingdom Pseudomonadati; phylum Pseudomonadota; class Gammaproteobacteria; order Aeromonadales; family Aeromonadaceae; genus Aeromonas; species Aeromonas sp. R9-2. The sequence continues at coordinate 350,794 of NZ_JBFOCX010000020.1, read as the reverse complement.
CGATACGCGCGGTTTCTACACTGCCACTACCAAGGGTGACTGCTCGGTCAATACTGCAGGTATCAACACCCTGGCTGACTCGGCGGTGAGCTTTATCCGCCAGTACGGTTTTGACGGGGTCGATATCGACTACGAATACCCCACCTCGATGAAGGATGCGGGCAACCCCAATGATTTCCCGCTCTCCAACCAGTGCCGGGCCAAGCTGTTTGCCAATTACGAGGTGCTGATGAAGACCTTGCGGGCGCGGCTCGACAACGCTGGTAACGAAGATGGCCGCAAGTATATGCTGACCATCGCCTCACCGGCTTCTGCCTATCTGCTGCGCGGGATGGAGAACTTCCAGGTCACCCAGTACCTCGATTACGTCAACCTGATGACCTATGACTTCCACGGTGCCTGGAACCACTTTGTCGGTCACAACGCGGCCCTGTTCGACAACAATGCCGACCCCGAGCTCTCCCACTGGGGCGTCTATACCCAGACCCAGTTTGGCGGCATCGGCTATCTGAATGCGGCCTGGTCTGCTCACTACTTCCGCGGCGCCCTGGCGGCCGGCAAGATCAACGTGGGTGTGCCCTATTACACCCGCGGTTGGCAGGGGGTGAGCGGCGGTACCCACGGCCTGGGCGGCAAGGCGGCCTTGCCGAGCCAGAACGAGTGCCAGCCGGGCACAGGTGGCAGCACCATTCCGTGCGGCAACGGGGCGGTCGGCATCGACAACATCTGGCATGATCTCGACAAGAACGGCAAGGAGATCGGCGGTGGCGCCGTGCCCATGTGGCATGCCAAGAACCTGGAGAATGCGGCCAGCCTCGGCATCACCACATTGCCAAGTTATGGCACTGCCTGGGGTCTGGATCCCAACAATCCGGCTCACGTGATGCAGGGCAAGTATGTGCGTTACTACGATGACAAGGCCCACGCGCCCTGGCTGTGGAACGAAGAGAAGAAGGTGTTCCTCTCAACCGAAGATGAAGAGTCCATGGGCCACAAGCTGGACTACATCATCAAGCGCGGTCTGGGTGGCGTGATGTTCTGGGAGATGGCGGGTGACTACGCCTTCGATCCGGCCAAGAACGAGTACGGCATGGGCAGCACCCTGACCACCCTGGCTTACGAGAAGTTTGCCAAGGCAACTCCGTACAACACCAAGCAAAACGATCTGGCCGCGCCGAGCGCCCAGCTCGACATCCAGGTCAGCCTCTCCGGCTTCAAGGAAGGGGACTCCAACTACCCGATCAACCCGAAACTCAAGCTGGTCAACAAGTCGACCCAGACCATTCCGGGCGGCGCGCGCATCGAGTTTCTGGTGCCCACTTCCACCTCTGACACCATCACGGATCAGAGTGGCATGGGGCTGAAAGTGGTGGAGAGCGGTGGCAACGACAATTCGGAAGGCATTGCCAATGAGAAGGACTTCCACAAGGTCGCCATGAACCTGCCGGGTTGGCAGACTCTGGCACCGGGGGCCGAGATTGAAGTCGCCATGACCTACTACCTGCCCGCCGCTGGCGTGCCGAGCGGTATGCGCATCATCAGCGGCAGCCAGACCATTGGTCTCAAGGCCGAGTTCCCGACCCTGCCGGAGGCCGTGCTGGGTTCGGGTGGCGGCGAGAATCCGGGCACCAGCTGCAGCAGCCAGAACGTCAATCCGGCGGCCTACAAGGCCTATCCGAGCTGGCCGCAGGGGGATCATGCCAATGGCGGCGATCGCATCACCCATAACAAGGCCGTGTGGCAGGCGAACTGGTGGACCAGCAGCGAGCCCAAGGCAACCGATGGCAGCTGGAAGTCTGTCTGTAGCTATTGATTTTAAAATCAATGAGATAAGTGAGGCTTCGGCCTCACTTTTTTTGTCTGGTTGGTCGCTCTGGTTGAAAATGCGCCTGCCTTTCCTGGCGGGCAGCCTCTATAATAGAGTCGATTAATAATCAGATGGATATCAGCGTATGGCGAGTATATTGGATTCCGTTGATCAACGAACTCAACTGGTGGGTGAAAACCGCCTCGAGTTGTTGATGTTTCGTCTCGGCACCCGTCAGATGTTCGCCATCAACGTCTTCAAGGTACGGGAAGTGGTCAAGTTGCCCCATCTGAGCAAGATGCCGGGCTCCCATCACAATATCAGCGGGGTAGCCAATATCCGCGGTACCTCGATCCCGGTGATCAACCTGCGCAGCGCCATCGGTATGCGCCCCATGCCCATCGACAGTGAATCCAACCTCATCATCACCGAGTACAACCGCACCATTCAGGGCTTTCTGGTGGGGCAGGTGGCCAACATCGTCAACATGACCTGGAAGGATATCCTGCCGCCACCGCGCTCTGCCGGGCGTGCCAACTACCTCACCGCCATCACCCGCATTCCCGAAGATGGAGTGGATCAGATCGTCGAGATCATCGATGTGGAGAAGGTGCTGGCGGAGATCATCACCTATGACATCCGCATCTCCGAGGAGGTGCTGGATCGGGAGATCCTGCCCGAGATGCATGGCCGCAAGGTGCTGATCGTCGATGATTCCAGCACCGCCCGCAATCTGGTGCGCGAGACCCTGGGCCAGCTTGGGCTTGAGGTGATCGAGTGTCAGGATGGTTTGCAGGCGCTGACCCTGCTCAAGGGGTGGTGCGATGCTGGCAAGAAGGTGACCGATGAGATCCTGCTGATGATCACCGATGCCGAAATGCCGGAGATGGACGGCTACCGCCTGACCCACGAGGTACGCAGCGATCCGCGTATGTCTGACCTCTTTATCACCCTCAATACCTCCCTGAGCGGCAACTTCAACGAAGCCATGGTCAAGAAGGTGGGGTGCGACCGCTTTATCTCCAAATTCCAGCCCGACTTGCTGGTCGGCGTGGCCCAGGAGCGGCTGCGTCAGGTGCTGGAAAGCTGAGAAGTTGCCTGCCGGTTATGCTAAATCAATAACAACACATCCCGCTTCGGCGGGATGTGTTGTTATTGGGTATTGGCGATGGATTGGTTGGATCAAGGTGCCACGCAGAGATCGTCGACCACTCAAAACAACCGATTTTGGCGGGATATTTTGTTATGGGATATTGGCGATAGACGGCGGGCTTATTGGCTGAGCAGCGGCTCCATAAAGCGGGCGACTTTATCGCGGATTTGGGGCTGGGCCGCCGGGGTGGGATGAATACCATCGTTCATCATAAGTTCAGGGCGCAGCGCAATATCATCCATAAAGAAGGGCAGCAGGGGCAGATCGTTAGCTTGGGCCAACTCGGGAAAGATCTGTTCGAACTGGCGCAGATAGCGGGCACCGTAGTTGCGGGGCAGCTGGATTTGGGTCAACACCACACGGGTCTGCTGCTCCTTGGCTAGCGCGATCATGCTGGCCAGATTCTGGCGGGTAATGGTCGGTGCGAAGCCGCGCAGGCCATCGTTGCCTCCCAGTTCGATCAGCAGCCAGTCCGGCTTGTGCTCCTTCAGCAGAGCGGGCAGACGGGCCAGCGCCCCCTGGGTCGTTTCACCGCTGATGCTGGCATTGAGCAGGGTGTGTTTGCCCCCCTCTTCCTGCCATTTCTGGTTGAGCAGGGCAGGCCAGCTCTGCTCAACCTGCATTTGATAGCCGGCGCTCAGGCTGTCTCCCAGCACCAGCAGGGTCTGGGCCTGAGTCGACGAGAGCAGGCTGCCGAGGCCAACGAACAAGGCAAACAGAATACGCACCATCAATTCAACTCCCGCTGTGGATTGTCATCAAGGGATTGGAACAAAGGATACAGAGCATGAGTTCAACCCCCATTATTGTCGTCAAGGGCCTCGGCAAATCGGTTCGCCTCGGCCAGGAAAGCCTCACCATCCTTGAAGGGATCGATCTGCAAGTCAATAGCGGCGAGACGGTGGCGCTGGTCGGCGCCTCCGGCTCCGGCAAGTCCACTCTGCTGGGGCTGCTGGCCGGGCTCGATCTGCCGAGTCAGGGAGATATCGAAATCCTCGGCAAATCCCTTGGCGAGCTGGATGAGGAGGGGCGGGCCCGATTGCGCGCCGAGCAGATCGGCTTTGTGTTCCAGTCGTTCCTGCTGCTCCCGACCATGACGGCGCTCGAGAATGTGATGCTGCCCGCTGAGCTGCGCGGGGAGCGGGATTGCGAACCAAGAGCCCGCGAGCTGCTGGCCGCGGTCGGGCTTGGCGAGCGGTTGCACCATCTGCCGCCACGGCTCTCCGGCGGTGAGCAGCAGCGGGTGGCCATCGCCCGCGCCTTTATGACCCGTCCAAGCCTGCTGCTGGCGGACGAGCCGACCGGCAACCTCGACAGCAAGACCGGCGAGAAGGTTATCGAGCTGCTGTTTGAACTCAATCGCAAGCACGGCACTACGCTAGTGGTCGTGACTCATGACCATCAGCTGGCCGAACGCTGCCAGCGGCAAGTGGTCATGACGGCGGGCAGACTGGATCGCGAGGTGGCCCATGGTGTGGTGTAACGGGGTGAGCTGCGGATCAGGCGGGAGATGCAAGGGATGATGCAGTGGCGATTGGGATGGCGACTGCTTCGCCGGGAAGGTTTCAGCGGCGAGCTGCGCTGGTTTGTGCTGGCGCTAGCGCTTAGCGTGGCGTGTGTCTTGAGTGTGGCATTGGTGGCGGATCGGCTCGATGCCGGACTCAAGGCGTCGGGCCGCGACTTTATCGGAGCGGATCGGGTGCTGCGCACCGCGGCCGCTCTGCCGGATGGCTGGCTTGCTCGAGCGAAACAGGATGGCTTGGCGGTGCAGACCACCGTCAGCTTCAACAGCATGCTGTTTCACGGTGATGCGCTGCAGCTTGCCTCCATTCGGGCCGTGCCCGATGGTTTTCCCTTCTACGGCAAGCTCACTCTGGAACCTGCCCGCGCCCCAGCTCCCGGCGAGGTCTGGCTCTCCGCCCGGGTGATGCAGCTGCTCAAGGCCAAAACGGGGGATAAGCTGGAGGTGGGCAATACGGTGCTCAAGGTGGCAGGCCTGCTTGGCGAGGAGCCGGATCAGGGCTTCAGCCCCTTCCTGCTGGCGCCGCGTGCGCTGATCCACAGTGCCGATATCGAGGCGACCGGCGCCCTGCTCCCCGGCAGCCGCCAGCAGTGGCTCTATCTGTTCAAGGGGCCGCGAGAGTCGCTGGCCCGTTACGAGCAATGGCTGCTGCCGCAATTGCAGGCCGGACAGAAGTGGATCAAACCGGATGACAGCGAATCCCAAGTGGGCCGCTCGTTGGCCAATGCCGAACGTTTCTTCCGGCTCGCCTCGCTAAGCGGGGTGTTGCTGGGGGCGTTGGCGATGGGGATTGCGGTGCGCCACTTTGCCGAGCGCCAGACCAATATGGTAGCGCTGCTCAAGACCCTGGGGGCATCTCGTCGCTCGCTCTGGCAACTGATGGGAACCCTGCTGCTGTCGCTGACGCTGATTGGTGCGTTGCTGGGTCTGGTGGCGGGCACAGCCATGCAGTGGATCACCTTGCAACTGCTGGGGAACCTGCTGCCGCCGGATCTGCCGCCCCCCTCCTGGCGCCCCTTTGCGCTGGGGGTGGCGGTGGCGCTCTTTATCACCCTGCTGCTCGCTTTTGTGCCCTTCTTGCGGCTGCTGAAAGTGCCGCCGCTGCGGGTATTGCGCCGGGAGCTGGAGGCGGGTATTCCCCCCTGGCTGGCCCTGCCGGTCGGCCTGCTCGGGCTGTTTGCGCTGGTCTGGGGCTTTACCGCCGATGTGCGGCTGGCGCTGGGTCTGGTGGGTGGCATGGGCTTGCTGATGGGGCTGTTGGCCCTGCTGGCAGCCCTGATGTTGCGGTTGGGGGCAAGAGTGAGCGGGCCTCATGCCTTGCGGCTGGCTCTGGCCCACCTGTCGCGCGAGCGCAGCAGTGGCCTGTTTCAGCTGGCGGGCTTTGCGCTGGCATTGATGCTCTTTGGCTTGCTCTGGGCGGCCCGGGTCGATCTGCTGGATGAGTTTTCGGCCCGTCTCCCGGTTGATGCGCCCAACCGTTTTCTGGTCAATGTGGCCGAGAACGAGCGGGAGGGGATCCTGAGCGAGCTGGCGGCAGCCGGGGCCAATACTTCCGACTTCTACCCCATGGTGCGCGGCAGGCTGACCCATATCGCCGGTGAGGCGGTGGGCGAGGGGGCCAGTAGTGGCCGCGAGGGGGTCGATCGGGAGCTCAACTTCACTACCACGGCAACCCTGCCAATCGACAACAAGCTGGTGGCCGGGAAGTGGCTTGCCGGGCCCGGCGAGGTATCGGTGGATAGCGAGCTGGCCAAGCGACTCGATATCAAGCTGGGGGATATGCTCGCCTTTACCATCGAGGGGCGCAGCTTTGGCGCCAGGGTCACCAGTCTGCGCAGCATCAAGTGGGACAATATGCGTCCCAACTTCTACATGATCTTCTCCGAGGATCTGCTGGCACCCTTCTCCCGAACCTGGCTTGGTAGCTACCGGCTGCCCGAGGCGGGGCGCACTGCCGAGGTGGAGTTGATCCGCCGTCACCCCACGGTGAGCCTTATCGATGTGGATGACCTGATTGCGCGGCTTACTCAGGTATCGGAGCAGGTGAGCCGGGCGCTGGCGCTGATGCTGGGGCTGGTGACAGTGGCCGCACTGCTGGTGCTGCTGACCCAGACCCAGGCCAGCATGGCCCAGCGTCGACGAGAACTGCTGCTTATGCGCACCCTGGGTGCCAGCAGCGAACTGCTGAAAAAGATGCTGCGTTGGGAGCTGGTGGCCAGTGGTGCGCTGGCGGGGCTCTGTGCCGCCATGGTGGTGGAGCTCTGCTCCTTTGGCCTGCAGTGGTGGTGGTTCGAGGGGCAGTGGCAGTTCCACTGGGCCATCTGGCTCGGCCTGCCGACGCTGGGGGCCTTGCTGGTGACGCTGGCGGGGCAGGGGATGCAGCGCCAGCTGCTGGCTGGCACCCTGAGCGATCGGCTGCGGGGGCTGGGTCAGGGACTGTTGTAATCCCGCCAGCGCGAGCCGATGCACACAAGGTGCAATAGCGCAGCCACAATAAACAAGCAGCCCGGCCATTGGCCGGGCTGCTTGCTATGTGAGGTGCTGACGAGTAGACGCAGCGAGCGGGTGTGAGTTAGCGGGGCTCACGCAGCAGATTGGTGAGGGCGCTCGGCAGTTCGGGATAGCTGAAGTGAAAACCGGCCTGTTGCAGCCGCGCTGGTATCACCTTTTGTCCGGTCAGCAGCAGATCTGCCGCCTCCCCCATCACCAGTTGCAACAGCGGCGCCGGGACGAAGAAGATGTGCGGACGGTGCAGCGTGGTGGCAAGGGTCTGGCTGAACTCCCGGTTGCTGACCGGATGGGGCGCAGTACCGTTGAAGATGCCGCTGCACTCTTCGTGATCCAGCAAGAACAGCATGGCGCGTACCAGATCCTGCACATGGATCCAGCTCATCATTTGGCTGCCCGATCCCATGGGGCCGCCGAGTCCGAGTCGGTAGGGGGGGAGCATTTTGGGTAGGGCGCCGCCATCCATGCCAAGCACCAGCCCGATCCGCACGATACAGACCCGTGTCTGGCGGCTCTGGGCCTCCTGCGCCAGGGTCTCCCACTGCTGGCAGAGCTGGTGGGTGAATTCGTCGTTGGGAGAGCGGCACTGCTCGTCGAGGGTTTCGGTGCCCTGTCTGCCATACCAGCCGATGGCGGAGGCGTTGATCAGCACCTTGGGCGGCGTGCTGGATAGCTTGATGAGATCGACCAGTTGCTCGGTCAGTAGCCACCGGCTATCGCAGAGCAGCTGTTTGCGCGACTCGCTCCAGCGTCCGGCAGCGATGGGTTCACCGGCCAGATTGATCACCGCATCCACGTCATTGAGGTCATCAAGCCGGTCGAGGTTATCCAATACCTTGATATCGTGGCCGAGCAGGGAGTAAGCGCGGCTCCCCTGCCTGCTCAATACCACGACCTCGTGATTGACCTTGAGATGGGCAACCAGCTTGCGGCCGATAAAGCCGGTCCCTCCGGTTATAAGAATCTTCATCGCTGCACGCTCCTGCTGCCGTTTGCTCTACTCTAATGGCGTCGTCCTCCTGCAACAAGTGGACGAGTTTGGCATGTTTTATTCACTCGACTGGTTTTAACTCTATCCTCTTCTTACGACATATTGTTGAACAATAGTTTGAATTGATTGATTTTTGTTGGGTGGAGATTTGTTGAACAATCGCTATTATGGCGACCCTTTTCGCCTGTCCACCGAGGCTGTCACCCATTATCCGAGCATCAAAGAGGCCGCCATGCCATTTCGTCGTTTGAAACTTCGCCAGCTTTACTCGAGGATTCTGTTGGCGCTGCTGATGGGGGGCGGGATCCTGCTGCTGGGGGTTGTTGCCGTTATCTGGCAGACGGTGACGGAGATAGAGCGTGATGCCGATTCACGGTTGCAGCATGCCCGGATGATGTTTGATCGCACCATCGGCCATGCCCGGCAAGCGGCCATCAATGTGGAGGGGATGCTTGGTCACTCCTGCAAGGAGGCGGCACAACTGCTGCGCGAACAGGTTGCCACGGTGCCCGATGTCCGTTCCGCCAATCTGCCGTAGGCAGCCACATCTACTGCACCTCGCTCTATGGTGACTACGATGCCCCCTTCACTCTGAACAACTATGTGGATGGCAGGCTGCAACTGCTGCCAGGCAATGAGGTCACACCGGATCGCCCCTTGATCGTGCTGCGTCATGAAACGGACAAGGGGAGTGTGCTGATCGGTGTAGATGGCTACTACCTGCGCAATACCCTGGAGATCTCCAGCAAGAACTCCCCGATGGCTCTGGTGGTGGGGCAGAGGGCACTGTTTGGCTCAGGTCAGGTCGGGGCGGCGCCCTCTCCGACAGAAGAGGGTTATATTGCCCTCGCTTCGGCCGATTTCCCCTATCAGGTCGTCACCCGGGTCACGGTGCATGACTACTGGAGCCACGCATGGCGCTACTCCAGATATACCTTGTTCCTCTCTCCGTTGCTGGCGCTGCTGATTGGATTCGGTACCTTCAGGCTGATGGGGCGTAGCAGCTCACCAGCGGAGGAGCTCAAGCGGGCGTTGATCGAAGAGGAGTTTATCCCCTACCTGCAGCCGGTGGTCTCCGGTGAGGATGAGCAGTGGCGTGGCTGTGAGGTGCTGATGCGCTGGCAGCATCCCAAGCAAGGGATGATCTCGCCGGATCGCTTTATTCCGCTGGCGGAAGATAGCGGGCTGAGCGTGCCCATGACCAGTCTGTTGATGGCGCAGGTGCGCGATCACTTCTCCCCTTATGCCCGCAAGTTGCCGGCAAAGTTCCATTTTTGCTTCAATATCAGCGCCAAGCACTTTCAGGATCTCGACCTGTTGGCTGACTGCAAGGCCTTTCTCGACGCGTTTAAGGAGAATCCCGTAGATTTGGGGCTGGAGCTGACCGAGCGGGAGCTGCTGGTGGCCGATGAGACAACCGCCCGGATGTTTGCCGAATTGCGCAAACTGGGCGTGTTGATCTCTATCGATGATTTTGGCACCGGTCACTCCAGTCTCACCTATCTGCAACAGTTTCAGGTCGATGCAATCAAGATTGACCGGAGCTTTGTGGAGATGATCGGCACGGATGCACTCTCCAGCCATATCGTTGAAAACGTGATTGATCTGGCGAAGCGACTTGAATTGATCCTGATCGCGGAGGGGGTCGAGAAGCAGTCGCAGGCGGACTACCTGCGGGCGCGCCACGTTGACTATCTGCAAGGGTATCGTTACAGCCGCCCCATCCCGATGAAGCAGTTTTGCAAGACCCTGTTTGGCTGAACGGGTGAATGGGGAGCATGAAAAACCAGCGATCGCTCGCTGGTTTTTTGTTGATACCGTTTGGCTTGAGAGTTCAGAGCATGCGCTGGAGGGCGCGGGCCAAGCGTTTGACCCCCTCTTCAATGGTCGCTTCATCGACGCAGGAGAAGCTCAGGCGCAGGGTATTCTTGATCTCGGGGCGTACATAGAAGGGGGCGCCGGGTACGAAGGCCACCTTCTCCTTGATCGCCTCGTCAAACAGCGCCATGGCACTGATGTGGGAAGGCAGGGTCAGCCAGAGGAACATACCCCCTTCCGGTCGGGTGTAGCTGACGCCGGGCGGGCAGTGACGGGCCAGCGCGGCTTCCATGGCGGCGCGCTGGCGGCCATAGACCTCCTTGATCTTCTCCAGATGGGCATCCAGTGAATTGTCGGTCAGGAAGCGGTGCAGCACCTGCTGGCTGAAGGCGTTGCTGTGCAGATCGGTCGCCTGCTTGGCGATGGTCACCTTCTTGCGCAGCCACTCCGGCATTACCATCCAACCCAGACGGAAGGCGGGCACCACGGTTTTGGAGAAGGAGCCGAGCAGCACGGTATTGTTTGGTGCCAGCTTGGCAATCGGGGGGAGATGCTCCCCTTCGAAACGCAGCTCGCCGTAGGGATCATCTTCCACCATCAACAGCTCGTGGCGCACCAGTCGCTCGGCCAGTGCCTCGCGGTTGGCACGGCTGTAGGAGACACCGCTCGGGTTCTGGAAGTTGGGCACGCCGTAGAGCAGCTTGGCACTGGATCCGCTTGCCAGCAGCGCATCCAGCGCCGCCAGGTCCAGTCCATCTTCTTCAAGGGTGATCGGCTTGAAGGTGGGCTGGTAGACAGAAAAGGCCTGAATGGCGCCAAGGTAACCCGGCTCTTCGATGATGAGATCCTGACCCTCGTCGATCAGCACCTTGCCCAGCAGATCCAGCGCCTGCTGGGAGCCGCTGGTGATGAGGATGTTGTCCGGATTGACCTGCATGCCGTGGCGGGCCAGATAGCGGTCGGCAATATATTGGCGCAGCGGGGCGAAGCCCTCGGTCGCTGCATATTGCAGGGCGGCAGCCCCTTGCTCTCGCAGCACATCCTGACAGGCCTGATCGATCGCCTTGACCGGAAACAGGTGGGGATTAGGCAGGCCACCGGCGAAGGAGATGATCTCCGGATTGGCGGCAACTTTGAGGATTTCACGGATAAAGGAAGGCTCGACCTTCTCGAAGCGCTGGGCAAAAAACGGCTGCATAGACAATTCTCTCGTCATGTGGGCGGTCGCTCCATTCGACCGCCAGGTTATCCGTTTGTATCAGATTTCAGAAATGAGGCAATGATTGTCACAAAAATCGCCAAAAAAGGGCTGGAACGACTCTGCTGCGGATTATATTGGACGGTTAGTCGGTATGGTGATGCCAGTGAGGGAGCAGGGAAGTGGATGGCCGGAATATTTGTTGCGCGAAACACTTGCGCCTTGGGCCTATCTTGGGATAATTCGCTCCCCTGTTTTCGCGGGTCGATGAAATGCCGAGCCGCGAGCGGTCCCGCTCGGGATCGGACACAAGATGTATTACCCGGATTGATGAAATAACGAGACCATTATGCCTGTGACCCAAGATGTATTTAACGAAGACGGCAAGTTCATGCGCAAGATCCGCAGCTTTGTCCGTCGCGAAGGCCGCCTGACCAAAGGGCAGGAGAAGGCCCTGGAAGAGCTCTGGCCGGTCATGGGCATCGATTTCGAGCCAAAGCAGCTCGATCTGGTCGCGCTGTTTGGCCGTGAAGCACCTGTGGTGCTGGAGATCGGCTTTGGCATGGGCGCCTCTCTGGTGGAGATGGCCAAGAATGCCCCCGAGAAGAACTTCATCGGCATTGAAGTGCACTCCCCGGGCGTGGGCGCCTGTCTGGGTACCGCTCAGGAAGCGGGTGTCACCAATCTGAAGGTGATCTGCCACGATGCGGTGGAAGTGCTGGAGCACATGATCCCGAACGGTTCCCTCTCCTGCCTGCAGCTCTTCTTCCCGGACCCCTGGCACAAGAGCCGTCACCACAAGCGTCGCATCGTACAGCCTGCATTTGCCCAGGACATTCGCCAGAAGCTGGCCATCGGTGGCGTGTTCCACATGGCGACCGACTGGGAAAACTATGCCGAGCACATGCTGGAAGTGATGAGCGCCGCCGAGGGTTACGAGAATACCTCTGCCACCGGCAACTGGGTACCCCGTCCGGACTGGCGTCCGCTGACCAAATTTGAACAACGTGGCCACCGTCTTGGCCACGGGGTTTGGGATCTGATTTTCAAGCGTGTCAGCTAAGCTGGCACGTCAACACACCTAGCGTATCAACTAACTTGAGGAGCTATCATGGCCAATCGTAGCCGCCGCCTGCGCAAGAAACTGCGCGTCGATGAATTCCAGGAAATGGGTTTCGACATCAGTTTCAACTTCCCGGTCGGCACTGCCGAAGAGACCATCGATGCGGTAGTCGATGCGATGATCGATGAGGTTGTTGAACCCCGTAAACTGGCTTTTGCCGGCTCCGGTCACCTGGCCTGGGAAGGGATGATCTGCACCCAGCAACTGGGCAAGTGTACCGAAGAAGACCGCGCTGCCGTCAAATCCTGGCTGGAAGGCAAGGGGATGGAAGCCGTGGTCGTTACCGAGCTGTTCGACCTCTGGTACGGTGAACCGGCCTGATACAAGGCTGCCGCATCTGGCGCCTTGTTGTGGGTAACTGAAAAATCCCGCCGCTGGCGGGATTTTTGTCAGTGGGGATGGGATCTCCACCGCTGTTTTAGTCATGGAATCGCTTATTGCTTATGGTGTTGTCATCCGAATTACTGGCCAGCATCCTTGAAGAGGTGCGCCCGTTGCTGGGACAAGGCAAGGTGGCCGACTACATTCCGGCACTGGCTCAGGTACCGGCCGATCGGCTGGGTATCGCAGTCTGTACCGTCGAGGGGGAGCTGTTCACCGCTGGTGACGCTTTTGAACCCTTCTCCATCCAGAGTATCTCCAAGGCCCTGAGCCTGACCCTGGCACTCACCCTCTATCAGGAGGAGGAGATCTGGGCCCGTGTCGGCAAGGAGCCCTCCGGCCAGCCCTTCAACTCGCTGGTTCAGCTCGAGTTCGAGCAGGGGATCCCCCGCAACCCCTTTATCAATGCCGGGGCGCTGGTGGTGAGCGATCTGCTGGAGACCCGCCTCACTGCGCCCCGTCAGCGTACCCTAGAGCTGGTGCGCCGACTCTCGGGCAACCCAGCCATTATGGCGGATCAGGTGGTCGCTCGCTCCGAATATCAGCACTCTGCCCGCAACGCCGCCATCGCCTATCTGATGAAGGCCTACGGCAACTTCGAAAACGAAGTGGACAAGGTGCTGCAAAGCTACTTCAATGCCTGTGCCATTCGCATGAGCTGCGTCGATCTGGCGCGGGCATTCATCTATCTGGCCAACCGTGGTGTGCCACTGGGTGAGAGCGTACCGCTGCTGCCCGCCCGCACCACCAAGCAGGTCAACGCTCTGCTCGCCACCTGCGGCCTCTATGACGAGGCGGGCGATTTTGCCTATCGGGTCGGCATGCCGGGCAAATCGGGTGTTGGCGGCGGTATCATCGCCCTGATCCCGGGCGAGCTCTGCGTCTGTGTCTGGTCGCCCGAGCTCAACAAAGCCGGCAACTCGCTGGCGGGCACGGCGGCGCTGGAGCTGCTGGCCGAGCGGCTGGGTCGCTCCATTTTTTAACCTTGTTCACTATGAATCGAGAAACCACCATGAAACGACATCTTCGCTTCCTGCAGGCCGCGCTGGCGACCTTACTGCTCTGGTGTGCCCTGCCCGCCGTGGCAGGGGAGTTGCCACCGCTCTCGCTGGCCGATGCCAAGGCCAAACAGGCTGTCATCCTGGATACCCGCGCCAGCTACTTCTATCAGGGGTGGCCGATGGAAGGGGAGAAGCAGGGCGGCCATGTGGCGGGCGCCGAGAACCTCTCTGCCGAGTGGAAATACAGCGATGAAGAGTGGCCAAAGGCGCTCGAGATCAAGGGGCTGAAGGCCGATCGTCCGGTTGCCCTCTACGGTGCGTCCCGCGAAGTGGCCGAGGTGGCCCGTCTGCTGCGCAAGCAGGGGATCAAGCAGCTGTTCGAGCTGCAAGGGTGGCAAGCCGCACCGCGCGAGTCGCTGGCACGCTGGCAGCAGCTGGTCTATCCGCGCTGGTTGGCGGATCTGCAAGAGGGCAAGCCGGTCGCCGCAGCGCCCAAGGGTGACTGGAAGCTGTTTGAAGTTGATTGGGGTTCACCCAAGGCCTACCTCATCAGCCACATCCCGGGGGCCGGTTATATCGATACCAACAGCCTCGAAGAGGAGCCGCTGTGGAACAAGGTCTCTGACGAAGCGCTCAAGAAGCTGCTGCTGGATAACGGCATCCGTCACGACACCACCGTCATCCTCTATGGTCGCAACACCATGGCGGCCGCCCGTGCTGCGCACCTTATGATGTATGCGGGGGTAGAAGATGTACGCCTGCTGGACGGTGGTCTGGATGCCTGGTTTATCCAGCATCTGCGCACCGAAACCGGTCTGCCCAACAAATATGAGCCGGTGAAGGAGTTTGGCGTGGCCATTCCCGCTCACCCCGAGTACTACACCACGCTAAGTCAGGCGAAAGAGCTGCTCAAGCAGCCCGATAGCGCACTGGTCAGCGTGCGTACCTGGGACGAGTTTGTCGGCAACACCTCAGGTTACAGCTACATCAAGCCGAAGGGCGATATCCCGGGGGCCAAGTGGGGTCACGGCGGGGTGGATGCCAACAGCATGAGCGACTTCCACAACCCGGACGGCACCATGAAGCCGGCCCGCGAGATCCTCGCCATGTGGGAGCAGTGGAATATCGAGCCGACCCAGCAGGCTGCATTCTACTGCGGTACCGGCTGGCGCGCCTCCGAGGCCTTCTTCTACGCCTGGCTGATGGACTGGAAACAGATCAGCGTCTACGACGGCGGTTGGTACGAGTGGAGTTCTGATCCCAAGAACCTGACCGTGACCGGTGAGCGTCAGCCTGCCAAGTCATGATTGCGTTCTTGCGCTTGAAAGAAGAGGCCGGACAGAGATGTCCGGCCTTTTTCATTGCGCTCGCCACCCGGCCAGATAACTAGGCTAAGTCGCTGATTATTGACGGCGATCCCGCTTTGCTCATCCCGCCATCCCGCCATCCCGTGCCGTGCGATTGAACTAGGCTTCAAGAAACATCCTCGTGGTGAGGATGATCGCAGAAGAGGCCGCAATGAAAAAACTGATGATGATCCTGGTGTGCGCCCTGGGGCTGGTGGCATGCAGCTCCCAATACATCATGAGCACCAAGGATGGCAAGATGATCACCACAGAGAGCAAGCCCAAGCTGGACGAGAGCACCGGCATGTATCGCTATTACGATCATGAAGGGCGTGAGGTGATGATCAAGAAAGATGACGTGACCCAAATCATGGAACGCTAAGCGCTCTCTTGCCGCAAGGGCCGCTATCTGCGGCTCTTCTCTTTTTGCCGAAAAGTAGTGCTGTTTTCTCTGTTAATCCCCGCCCATTCGCAGCAAATTCAGCCGTGATACAGCTTCCGTTATGGTTTAACCCTTATCATCACACTCCATTTTTTATTGGAGGTGTTATGTCCTTGATGTCTATCTGGAATTCCCGTTTTTCTGCACGCAGCTTGCTGGGTGGTGTCTTGCTGGTGGTGGCGTCAGCCAGCCATGCCGGTGACGATCAGTTCACGCTGGGGCGGACTATTTTGCTGGGAGCCGGTGATCATGGTGCGACAATTCCTTTGGTGGTTTGCCGTCAGACCAAATATATCAAGGTGAAGGCGGAGCGTGATTTGACCCTGGATCGGGTGGTGGTGACCTATGGTGGTGATCGTACCAAGACCATTCGTTTCGATCGGGAAATGAGCAGTGATAAAGAGACCGAGTGGAAATCACTGGGCTCGCGCCGTTGTGTGAAAAAAATCGAAGTGTACGGTAATTCAGAGCGCAGCAAAGCGGGCGTAAAAGTATTCGGCCGCAAATAATTGATGCGGTTTTTCTGCGCAGACAGATGAGTTAAAAATAATGGCGAGCCGTGGCTCGCCATTATTTTTTATGGTCGGGTTCGCTATTTTTTCGGCCGAAACGGCTTGATGACAGTTTCATCGCACTCGAGATACGGCCCTTCCATCAAATCGATACAGTAGGGGATGGCGGGGAAGACTGCATCCAGACATTCGCGGATTGATTTGGGCTTGCCTGGCAGATTGACGATCAGGGTATCGTCGCGCAGCCCGGCAGTCTGGCGCGATAGAATGGCAGTCGGCACAAATTTGAGGGATTCGGCCCGCATCAGCTCGCCAAAGCCCGGCATCATGCGATCACACACCGCCTCGGTCGCTTCCGGCGTGACATCCCGCTTGGCCGGACCGGTGCCGCCTGTGGTGACGATAAGGCAACACTGCTCCTCATCCGCCAGCTGGATCAGGGTCGCTTCAATCTGCTCCTGCTCATCGGGGATCACCTGATAGACAGGTTCCCACTCCGAGGTCAGATAGGCGTTCAGGGTGTCGATGATGGCCTTGCCGGAGAGGTCTTCATAGATGCCCGCGCTGGCACGATCGCTGACGGTGACGATACCGATTTTTGCCTTGCTCATGGTCTGCTCTTGAATGTCCGATAAAAGTGGCAATTAAAATAACATAATCAGTGAGATATGTTAAACCGTCAGGATATGACGCGGGTCGGTGAGGGAAGAATAAAGTGTCGAATGAAGCAAAATAAGGCCACCCGGATTTTTATTTGCAATAAAAAACAGAAAATCACAACCTAAAATGTATAAGTGTTTTATCTCGCCTGAATTAAAAATAATCGCTTGTTTCCAAACACAATTAAAATAGATAGACACCCTCGTAATGACCATTGTCCGGTTTAGTCGCCAGTGGATGGATTGAACCCTTTTTAGCCGCGTCGTATATACAGATTTATATGGCTGGGACGTGATGGTGTGGTACCGCAGTGTGTTGCCAGCAATAGTCGCCAAGGAGGGCATATGGAGTTGCCTGATTTTGACACCCTGAAGGAGTTGGCTGCGAGTGAGCCCTCCCGGCTGGATGCGATTCTGGAGCAGCAGATCGACCAGTTGATGGCCCGTGCGAGCCCCGATCAGCAGCGCCGTCTGCGCGGGTTGCAGTTCAAGATTGATGGTCAGCGCCGTCTGGCGAAAAACAATCTTGATAGCTGTATCCGGATTACCAACATGATGCGGGAATCTTTTTATTTGATGCGCAGCGAAATGAGTCAGTTCAGAGAAGAGGGGGACCCTCCGCCTGAAAGCGATGGCAGTGGTAAAATAATCCGTCTGGCGGACTATCAACGTCGCAAATAATCTGCAATAACCCCCTTGGTTGATATTTCAGCCAAATCGGTGAGGCCATGATAAAGGGAATTGCTGGCGACCTGATTGTTATGGTTTTTAATGTTAGTCGTAATGTATTTGTGATGTAATTTCTTTTCTCCTTCTTGTAATAACTTATTAGTCAGGTTGTGATAGGGGTGGATGAATAACAGTAAAAGTTAGGCTAATATGGCCGAAATTTTTATTGCTACGACTCGAAGGGATTATGAGAAGTATCACACCAAGACGGGTGTTGTCGCGGGAGCAACAGACAGAGATCACCCGCATTATCGTCAAGGTGGGTCAGATGTTGGCCCAGTTCGGGGCGGAGAGCCGGATCATCGAGCAGACCACGGTGCGGTTGGGGATGGCGCTGGGGCTGGAGAGTGTTGAGATGGCCATCTCTTCCAGTGCCATCGTGCTCACCAGTCTCTATCAGGGGGGCTGTGTTACCACTACCCGGCGGGTGCGCGAACATGGCATCAACATGCAGGTGGTGTGCGAGATCCAGCGGATCTGCATCATGGCGGAAAAAGAGCTGATCGGTGCCCGTGAAGTGCGCCAGCGCCTCGAAGCCATCGTCCCTTTCCACTATCACCCCTGGTTGGTGGTCCCCATGGTGGGGCTCTCCTGTGGTGCCTTTAGCCTGCTGTTTGGCGGTGACTGGCCCATCTTCCTGGTGACCTGTTTCTCGTCTGCCGTGGCGATGCGGGTGCGCCAGCTGATGGCCCGCCATCACCATAGCCCGCTCATCAACTTTGCCGCCACCGGCTTTATTGCCACCTTGCTCTCCTCCAGCGCCACCTTTTTTAACTGGGGTGACCAGCCCTATCTCGCCATGGCGGCTAGCGTGCTGCTGCTGGTGCCGGGCTTTCCGCTGATCAATGCGGTCTCCGACATGGTTAAGGGCTACTTCAACATGGGGCTGGCCCGCTGGGGGACTGCGACCCTGCTGACCATTAGCGCCGCCATAGGTATCATTTTGGCCATGTCGGTCACCGGGATCTGGGGGTGGAAGGTATGAAGGCTGTCGACTCTGTATCGGCCAGCGGGAACGGGGTTGCCCTGCTCACCATCAGCGCACGGATCAATACCGGCATCATTCTCGCCATGTCGGTCACGGGGATCTGGGGGTGGAAAGTATGATGGATTTGCTCTGGCTACTGGCCAAGGATGCCTTCTGGTCCTCCATCCCGGCGGTGGGGTTTGCCATGCTGTTCAACGTGCCGCCACGGATGCTGAAGTATTGCGCCATGGGCGGCGCGCTGGCCCACAGCCTGCGTACCCTGCTGATCCACTATGGCATGCCCATCGAGTGGGCGACGCTGGCGGCGGCTACCACGGTCGGCTTTGTCTGCGTCTACTGGTCTCGCCGTCTGCTGGCGCCGCGTCCGGTGTTCAGCGTTGCCTCCATCATTCCGATGATCCCGGGCAGTTATGCGTTCAAGACCATGATTGCGGTGGTAGAGCTCAATATCAACGGCGTGACCATGGAGTTGATCCAGAGTGCGGTGGAGAACGGCCTCAAGGCGCTGTTTATCGTCGGTGCCCTCAGTTTCGGTTTGGCTATTCCGTCTCTGGTCGTGTATCGTAACCGCCCCATTATATGAATGGTGAAGTGAGATACTGATACCGTGAAGATTTCTATGATTGCTGCCCTCGCGAAAAAGCAGGTGATCGGCAAGAATAACCTGATGCCTTGGCATATGCCTGCTGACTTGGCCCACTTCAAGCGTGTCACCCTCGGTAAACCGGTATTGATGGGGCGCAAGACCTTCGAATCCATCGGTCGACCGCTGCCCGGACGGCGCAATCTGGTGATCAGCCGCAATCCCGACTATCAGGCTGAGGGCATTGAGGTGGTGGGCTCCGTCGAGGCGGCGCTGGCGCTGTTGGCAGGCAGCTCGGTGGAGGAGTTGATGGTGATCGGTGGTGGTCATCTCTATGCCGAGATGTTGCCGAGCGCGGATTGTCTCTACCTGACCCGCATCGATCTGGCGGTGGAGGGGGATACCCGCTTCCCTGCTTTTGACGATGGTCAGTGGCAACGCGTTGATTGCGAGAGCCACCCTGCCGATGAGAAGAACCCGCACCCCTATAGCTTTGAGACCTGGCTGCGCCGCTGACGGGCGAATGCTAATGGGCAAATAACAACAAGGGCATCTTCGGATGCCCTTGTTGTTCTGTTGGGTTTTCAAGACGTGATTAGATGCCTGAGCCGTCGTTCTCGCCATTTTCCTCGTGCAAACCGCACTCGCGCTTGAGGCCGAAGAAGCGGGTCTGCTCCTCGCTCATGCCCGGTTCCCACTTGGCGGTGGTGTGGACATCGCCCACCGACAGGTAGCCCTGCTCCCACAGCGGATGGTAGGGGAGGTCGAACTCTTTGAAGTAGTAGAAGACGTCCTTGTTGTTCCAGTCGATCACCGGAAGGAACTTGAAGCGGCCGCGCTGGATGCCCAGCACCGGCAGCTTGCCACGGCTGCCGGACTGCTCCCGGCGCAGGCCGGAGAACCAGGTCTGGGCCCCCAGCTCCCGCAGGGCGCGGTCCATCGGCTCCACCTTGTTGAGCTGGTTGTAGCGGGTGATCCCCTCTACCCCCTGCTCCCACAGGAGGCCAAATCGCGCCTCCTGCCAGGCCGGTGACAACTCGGCCCGATAGATCTTCAGGTTGAGTGCGAGGCGCTCGGTCAGCTCGTCGATGAAACGGTAGGTCTCGGGGAAGAGATAACCGGTATCGGTAAGCACCACGGGCACGTCGGCCCGTTCGCGACTTACCAGATGGAGCATCAGCGCCGCCTGAATACCGAAACTGGAGGAGAGCACATGCTCCCCCGGCAGATTTGCCAGGGCCCAGCGCACCCGCTCGGGGGCACTCATGGTATCCAGCTCCTGGTTGAGGGGCGCCAGCGCCTCGACTTGCTCCTCACGGCCGAGGGCCAGCAGCGCCTGCAGGTCAAGGCGGCCATCTTCAGTGACATTAAGCGGCTGATTAAGCGGCATAGAAGTCCCTCGCGGAGTCGATGACCGGGGCTATGATGCCGGCGCGAATGACGAAGTCACCGAAGCACTCGCCAGCGTGGCGATCTTTGGCCCAGCGGCCGATAAGGACGTCGAGTTCGGCCAAAATCTGCGGCTCGGTGATGTTCTCCTGATAGAGGCGCGGAATGCGGGTCCCCTCCAGATTTCCCCCCAGATGCAGGTTGTAGCGGCCCGGCGCCTTGCCCACCAGACCCACTTCCGCCAGCATAGCGCGGCCGCAGCCGTTGGGGCAGCCAGTGACCCGGAAGATGATGGCGTCATCCGCCAGCCCATGTTTGGTGAGTAAGCTCTCGATGTCGGTGACAAACGCTGGCAGCATGCGCTCCGCCTCGGCCATCGCCAGCGGGCAGGTGGGCAGGGCCACACAAGCCATGGATTGCTTGCGCTGCTCGCTCACGCCGTCATCCAGCAGGCCGTACTGGCGCGCCAGGGCTTCGATGCGGGCCTTCTCGCCGGCAGGCACGCCCGCGATGATGAGGTTCTGGTTGGCGGTCAGGCGAAAATCCCCCTGATGCACCTTGGCGATCTCCAGCATGCCGGTTTTGAGCGGCTTGCCCGGGAAGTCCAGCAGGCGGCCATTCTCGATAAACAGGGTGAGGTGATGCTTGCCGTCGATCCCCTCGACCCAACCGAAGCGATCGCCACGGCTGGTGAACTCATAGGGGCGAACCGGTCCGAACTGGATGCCAGCGCGGCTCTCCACCTCGGCCTTGAACGCTTCGACGCCGACACGCTCTAGGGTGTACTTGGTCTTGGCGTTCTTGCGGTTAACCCGGTTACCCCAGTCGCGCTGGGTGCTGACGACGGCGGCCGCCACCTCCAGCACGTGAGAGAGCGGAATAAAGCCAAAGTCGCTCGCCTTGCGCGGGTAGGTGCTGGTGTCGCCGTGGGTCATGGCCAGGCCGCCGCCCACCAGCACGTTGAAGCCTACCAGCTTGCCGTGTTCGGCAATCGCCACGAAGTTGAGATCGTTGGCGTGGATATCCACGTCGTTGTGGGGCGGGATCACCACAGTGGTCTTGAATTTGCGCGGCAGGTAGTTGGAACCCAGGATCGGCTCTTCATCCTGCCCCAGTTTTTCACCGTCCAGCCAGATTTCCACGTAGGCGCGGGTCTTGGGCAGCAGGTGCTCGGAGATCTTCTTGGCCCACTCGTAGGCTTCCTGATGCAGCTCGGACTCCACCGGGTTGCTGGTGCAGAGCACGTTGCGGTTCACGTCGCCGGCGGTGGCGATGGAGTCGATGCCGGTGCTGTGAAGGGTCTGGTGCATCAGCTTGATGTCGCGCTTCAATACCCCGTGGAACTGGAAGGTCTGACGGGTGGTCAGGCGGATGCTGCCGTAGAGGCTGTGCTCTTCGGCGAACTTGTCGATGATCTGCCACTGGGCCGGGGTGATGATCCCACCCGGCAGGCGGGCACGCAGCATGACGTTGTGCAGCGGTTCCAGCTTCTGGGCGGCGCGCTCCGGGCGGATGTCGCGGTCATCCTGCTGATACATGCCGTGAAAGCGGATCAGCTGGAAGTTGTCGCCGTTGAAGCCGCCGGTGAGCGGATCCTGCAGATCCTGCTCTATGGTGCCGCGCAGGAAGTTGCTCTCGCGCTTGAGGCGCTCGTTGTCGGCCAGCGGCCCTTCGACCGGTCCCGCTTTTGGGTGAGAAAGAGGTTGTTTGCTCATCAATAGACATCCCTTTGATAACGTTTGGCACGACGCAATTCGCTCAAATACTCTTCTGCTTCCTCACGGCTCTTGTGACCGTGTTCGGCAATTATATCCAGCAGGGCCTCCTGCACATCCTTGGCCATCTTGTTGGCGTCACCACACACATAGAAGTGAGCGCCTGCTTCCAGCCACTGGTAGAGCTCCTTGCCCGCTTCGCGCAGACGATCCTGCACATAGATCTTGTTGGCCTGATCCCGGCTGAAGGCTAGCGAGATCTTCGACAGCAGTCCCGATTTCACATAACGTTGCCACTCCACCTGATAGAGGAAATCCTGGGTAAAGTGGGGGTTGCCGAAGAAGAGCCAGTTCTTGCCTTCCGCGCCCTGAGCTTCCCGCTCCTGCATAAAGGCGCGGAACGGGGCGATGCCGGTGCCCGGACCCACCATGATGACGGGGGTATCCGGGTTGGCAGGCAGGCGGAAGTTGTCGTTGTGCTCGACGAATACCCGTACCTCGCCATCCTCAATCAGCCGATCCGCCAGATAGGAGGAGGCTGCGCCAGAGCGCACTGTGCCATCTTCCTGTGGGTAGCGCACCACGCCGACGGTCAGGTGTACCTCCTCTTCCACTTCGCTCTGGGCGGAGGCGATGGAGTAGAGGCGCGGGGTGAGGGGACGTAGCAACCCGATCAGCTGCTCGGTCGTGAGGGCGGTCGGGAAGCGTTTCAGCACATCCACCACCTGAGCGGAGGCCACCAGTGCATTGACCTGGGCCTTGTCACCGGCCAAGTCTTTCAGCGCCGCGTTCTCCGATATGTCAGCGAGTCCTGTGATAAAGCCACCGTGCAGCCGGGTCAGTTCGAAGTGGCTGGACAATGCGGCGCGCAGGGAGCCGTGGGCCGTGGCTTCATCGCCGGAGAGGCCGGTCAGGGCTAGCACTTCATTAACCAGTTCTGCATCGTTGTCGAACCAGACGCCGAGGGCATCACCCGGTTGATAGGTGAGGCCGGAGTCTGCCAGATTGATCTCGATATGGCGGATATCCTTGGTGGAATCCCGGCCAGTGATCTTCTGATTGACCGACAGGCGGGCAGGGAAGGGATTCTCCTTGCTGTACTGGCTGTGGCCAACCGCCTGCTGCACCGCGCTGGCTACGCTGCTGGCAGCACCGATAGAGAGCATCGCTGCAATGGCATTGAGTGCCTGTTCGCTCCAGCTCTTGGCTGCATCCTGATAATCCACATCGAGGCTGGCGAGCTCATAAATGCGCTCGGCCCCAGCGGTGGCGAGGAAGTTGTCAAAATCTTTGCCGGTCTGGCAGAAAAATTCGTAGGAGCTGTCACCCAGCCCCAGTACCGCGAACTTGAGCCCGTCCAGCTTGCCAATCTTGCCTTTTTTAAGTTGCTCGAACAGATCGACGGCGCTTTCAGGTGGTTCACCCTCCCCGTAAGTGCTCACTACCACCAGCAGGTGGCTCTCTTTCTTGAGCTGCTTGGGTTTGTAGTCGGCCATCGACGCTAGGGTGACGGGGAGGCCGCGGGCCTCGGCCTGCGCCTTGATGGCACTGGCGACCCCTTTGGCGTTGCCTGTCTGGGAGCCGTAGAGAATGGTCAGGCTGCCGCTGGGCGCAGCCACGGCGACGCTGGCTGCAACGCCTTGGTGACCGGTCTGGGAGAGGCCGTAGAGATAACCGCTCACCCAGGCCAGTTGCTGGGTATTGAGGGTCGAGAGTACCTGACCCAGCTGACGTTGCTGCTCGTCAGAGAGGGGGGAAAGGTTGAATGGGGAATCCTTCAATTGCATCACACGCGTCTTCCATGGTCTGATTTTTGGCCAGATTAAAGGGCGTGTTGGATAACAACAAAGAATAAAAATATCTTCTTTATTCCATTATTGAATTTATAAAGTGATTTGGCGGTAAAGGAGATAGAAAAACGCCCCGCTGTTGCGGGGCGTTTTTATGGGCTATCACGCTTGGGATTGACCCAAGGGATTTAGCTAACTTCTGTGGGCCTTATTTCTGCGGACGCAGGGCCGGGAACAGAATGACGTCACGGATGGTGTGGCTATTGGTGAACAGCATCACCAGACGGTCGATACCGATACCCTGACCGGCAGTCGGCGGCAGGCCGTGTTCCAGCGCGGTGACGAAGTCGGCGTCGTAGAACATGGCTTCGTCGTCGCCTGCTTCTTTCTGATCAACCTGATCCTGGAAGCGCTTGGCCTGGTCTTCTGCATCGTTCAGCTCGGAGAAGCCGTTGGCCAGCTCGCGGCCACCGATGAAGAATTCGAAGCGGTCGGTTACGTCCGGGTTCACGTCGTTGCGGCGGGCCAGCGGAGAAACGGCGGCCGGGTACTCGGTGATGAAGGTCGGTTGCAGCAGCATGTGCTCCACGGTCTCTTCGAAGATCGCGGTGATCACGTGGCCCAGCTCCCAGCCCTTCATCAGCTCGATGTGCAGACGCTTGGCAACGGCCTTGGCGCTCTCGAGGGTAGCCAGATCGTCCAGAGTTACATCCGGGTTGAACTTCAGGATGGACTCGACCATGGTGAGGCGCTGGAACGGCTGACCGAAATCGATGGTCAGGCCCTCTTCGCCCTCTTTGGCGTAACGGATCTTGGTGTCACCCAGAATGTCCTGCGCCAGGGTGCGCAGCAGCTCTTCGGTCAGGTCCATCAGATCGATGTAGTCGGCGTAGGCCATGTAGAACTCGATCATGGTGAACTCGGGGTTGTGACGCACCGAGATGCCTTCGTTACGGAAGTTGCGGTTGATCTCGTAGACACGCTCGAAACCACCGACCACCAGACGCTTCAGATAGAGCTCCGGAGCGATACGCAGGTACATGTCGATGTCCAGCGCATTGTGGTGAGTGACGAACGGACGCGCGGAGGCACCACCCGGGATGACTTGCATCATCGGGGTTTCCACTTCCATGAAGCGCTTTTCGTTGAAGAACTTGCGGATACCGGCAACCACCTGGGTGCGGATCATGAAGGTCTTGCGGGACTCTTCGTTGGCGATCAGATCCAGGTAGCGCTGGCGGCAGCGAGCTTCCTGGTCGGTCAGGCCTTTGTGCTTCTCGGGCAGCGGACGCAGCGCCTTGGTCAGCAGGCGGATATCGGAAACGTGAACGGAGAGCTCACCGGTCTGGGTCTTGAACAGGGTACCTTCGACACCCACGATGTCGCCCAGATCCCACTTCTTGAACTGCTCGTTGTAGAAACCTTCCGGCAGGTCGTCACGGGTGACGTAGACCTGGATCTTGCCGGCCATGTCCTGCAGGGTGGCGAAAGAAGCCTTGCCCATGATCCGGCGGGTCATGATGCGACCGGCAATCTTCACCCGTTTACCCAGGCTCGTCAGCTCCTCGGCGCTTTTGTCGTCGAACTCTGCGTGCAGATCGCCAGAGAGGCTGTCGCGACGGAAGTCGTTGGGGAAAGGATTACCCTGGGCGCGCAGGGCGGCCAGCTTGGAACGACGCTCGGTCATCTCGTTGTTGAGTTCGAGAGT
Organism: Aeromonas sp. R9-2; assembly: GCF_040908025.1. NCBI lineage: Bacteria > Pseudomonadati > Pseudomonadota > Gammaproteobacteria > Aeromonadales > Aeromonadaceae > Aeromonas > Aeromonas sp. R9-2. The sequence goes on along the minus strand of NZ_JBFOCX010000020.1, from coordinate 325,431 downwards.
TTGGTCGACTTCCGGAGTGATGGTTTGTTCAGACATGGTGATTCCTGCTTGTTTACAGACCTGATTTCAGGCTGGCTTCGATAAACTTGTCCAAGTCACCGTCGAGCACCGATTGGGTATTACGGGTTTCGACGCCGGTGCGCAGATCCTTGATACGGGAGTCATCCAGCACATAGGAACGGATCTGGCTGCCCCAACCGATATCAGACTTGGTCTCTTCCAGGGCTTGTTTCTCAGCGTTCTGCTTCTGAATTTCCAGCTCATAGAGCTTGGCTTTCAGCTGCTTCATACACTGGTCTTTGTTTTTGTGCTGGGAACGGTCGTTCTGGCACTGTACCACGACACCGGTCGGAACGTGGGTAATACGCACCGCAGATTCGGTTCGGTTAACGTGCTGACCACCGGCACCGGAGGCACGGTAGACGTCGATCCGCAGATCCGCCGGGTTGATATCGATATCGATATCGTCGTCGATCTCGGGGTAGACGAACACAGAACAGAAGGAGGTGTGACGACGGCCACCGGAATCGAACGGGGACTTGCGAACCAGACGGTGTACGCCGGTTTCGGTACGCAGCCAGCCGAACGCATATTCGCCGGTGAACTTGATGGTGGCGGATTTGATACCAGCCACGTCGCCTTCGGAGCATTCAATCAGCTCGGGCTTGTAGCCGTGGGCATCGCCCCAGCGCAGGTACATGCGCAGTACCATGTTGGCCCAATCCTGTGCTTCGGTACCACCGGAGCCGGACTGGATGTCGATATAGCAGTCGGAGCCGTCGTGCTGGCCGGAGAACATGCGGCGGAACTCGAGATCCACCAACTTGGCTTCCAGCTGTTCGGATTCGGCGATGGCTTCGTTGAAGGTCTCTTCGTCTTCCCCTTCCACGGCCAGGCTCACCAGCATCTCGACGTCATCCACGCCCTGGGTCAGGGTGTCGATGGTGCCGACCACGTTTTCCAGCGCAACGCGCTCTTTACCCAGCGCCTGTGCGCGCTCGGGTTCATTCCATACGTCCGGCTGTTCCAGCTCGGCGTTGACCTCTTCTAGACGCTCTTTCTTGGCGTCATAGTCAAAGGTACCCCCTAAGAAGCTCGGTCCGCTCAGACAGCTCCTTAAGTTTATTTAATACGGGATTAACTTCGAACATCGTGAAAACTCTCAGGGTCGATGTGATTTAAAAACGGGATATTCTAGCCAATTGTGGAAGGAATAAACAGGGTTGCCTTGGCTTGTGCGGCTCATGCCGTCAATTTCTGGTGCACTTTTCTCCACCTCGGTAGAAAATATCGCCCGCCGACCCATTTTCAGGTTCAGTTTTGGCCATTCGGGTCGCTAATGACTACGTGTAGTGTTGTGCAATTCAGGGAAAAACCCGCTCCTCACCTCAATAAGAAGAACACATGATGAAAAACCTGTCACTCAAGCAGAAGATACTGTTGTCAGTGGTGATCGCCCTTTCGTTGGTGATTTTGTTGCTCTCCTGGCAGAGCTATAGCAGCCAGAAATCCCTGTTGCTGCAAGGCAGCCAGGAGCAGTTGCAACGGCTGGGTACCCAGCAGGCCGAGCGTGTCAGCGACTGGCTCGCCGCCCGTCGCGACGTTATTCAGGCGCTCGGCAACAAGGCCAGTGCCGACCCCCTCAATGCCTTGCAACAGGCACAAGTCTCCGGCCGTTTCCAGCTCACCTATTTCGGTGAGAGCAGCGGCAAGATGAATGACTCCGATCCGTCCATCAACCGCGATGGCTACGATCCGCGCTCTCGTGGTTGGTATCAGGAGGCGATGAGCAAAGGTGGCCTGATTGTCACCAAGCCCTATCTCGACGTGGCCTACAACATCATGGTGGTGACCCTGGCCCAGCCGGTTTCTGGCGGGGTAGTCGGTGGTGACCTCTCCATCGCTTCGCTGGTGGAAGACGTGACCAAGATGCAACTGCCTGCCGATGGTTTCGCCATCATGATGCACAAGGATGGCACCATCATCGCCTACAAGGATGCCGCCAAGGCGATGAAACCGGCCAGCGAGATCGACAACGATCTGACCAATGCGCTGATCGAGCAGAGCAAGTCGAGCAAGGATCTGGTTCCGGCCTACTTCGACAGCGAAGGTCGCGACAAGCTGCTGTGGGCGGCTGATATCCCCGACACGGATTGGGAACTGGTGCTGGTGCTGGACAAGGCAGCGCTGGAAGCGCCGCTCTCCTCCCTGCTGATGACCCAGCTGGGGATGGCGCTGCTGGTGCTGGTGGGGAGCATCCTCGCTATCTCCTGGCTGGTCAGCATGCTGCTTGGCCCGCTCACCAAGGTCTCCCAGGCACTGGCCCGCATTGCCGATGGTAATGGCGATCTGACCCAGCGCATCAAGATCGACGCCAACGACGAAGTGGGCCAACTGGCCAACAGCTTCAACCGTTTCGTCGGCAGCCAGCATCAGCTGATCGGCAATATCCGTCAGCTGGCCAACGAGTTGAACGCCGATGCCGAGCGCAGTCTGGTGACCAACCAGGCCGCGGTGGACGAGTTGCAGCGTCAGCAGCAGGAGGTGACCATGGTCGCCACGGCGGTCACCGAGATGGCGAGCGCCACCATGGAGATCGCCGGTAACGCCGAAAACACCGCCGCCGCTGCCCAGCAATCTGCCCAGAGCAGTGAGCAGGGCAAGATGCTGGTCAACAAGACCCGTCAGTCCATCAATGGTCTGGCTGAAGAGGTAGGGCAGGCGACCGAGGTGATCGGCGAGCTGAGCCGTCATGCGCAGGCCATCACCAGCATCCTCTCCACCATTCAGGGGATTGCCGAGCAGACCAACCTGCTGGCGTTGAACGCAGCCATCGAAGCGGCTCGCGCCGGTGAGCAGGGTCGTGGTTTTGCGGTGGTTGCTGACGAGGTGCGGGTGCTGTCACGTCGTACCCAGGACTCCACCCAGCAGATCCAGTCCACCATCGAGACCCTGCAACAGACCACCGCCCGCGCGGTGAGCCTGATGCAGACCAGTCAGGGGCTGGCGGACAACAGCGTGCAGGATGCGGATCAGGCGGTGCGCGCACTGGAAGAGATCACCAGCGCCATCTCCCTCATCTCCGACATGGCGGGTCAGATCGCCACCGCTGCCGAGGAGCAGACCCAGGTGACCGGCGAGATCACCCAGAACACCACCGCCATCAAGGATGTGAGTGACGAGATCACCGCTGCCGCCATGCGCGATCTGGATCAGGCCCACAGCCTCAAAGGGCGTGCTGCTGATCTTAACCAGCAGGTGTCGACCTTTATCCTGTAAGGTGCAACTCACGGCCTGTTCCGGCTGAGATAAACAAGCCCCGCCCTCTGTCGAGTGCGGGGCTTTTTGTTGTTCGGGGGAGTGCGGGATGTGGGGATTTCGGGTTTTCTGAGTTGCTCACGGGTCACCCGGGTAGCGGATATGTGCCCCGGCTCTGCCTGCGTCAGCTGGCGAGTAGAGAACAAACAAAGAGCCCACCGAAAGGTGGGCTCTGATCATATACGTCTGACGGAAAGGGAATTACAGGAATGGCATCGCCATAAACAGCTTGATCACCATGGCGTTGATGATGTCGATAAAGAAGGCCCCCACCATGGGCACCACCAGAAACGCCAGGTGGGAGGGACCGAAGCGCTGGGTGATGGCTTGCATGTTGGCAATCGCGGTCGGGGTGGCCCCGAGGCCAAAGCCGCAGTGACCTGCCGCCAGCACGGCCGCATCGTAATTTTTGCCCATCACCCGGAAGGTGACGAAGATGGCATAGAGCGCCATGGCCACTGTCTGGGCGGCCAGCAGGATGAAGATGGGCAGCGCCAGGCTGGCCAGATCCCACAATTTCAGGCTCATCAGTGCCATGGCGAGGAACAGCGACAGGCTGACGTTGCCCAGCAGGGAGACCTCGCGATCGCTCACCTCATGCCAGTTCAGCAGGGTCAGGACGTTGCGCAGCAACACGCCGACAAACAGCACGCAGACAAAGATCGGCAGCTCGAAGGCGCCCCCTTTGAGGGAAGCAGAGAGCAGCTCGCCGCCCTTGAGGCTGATGGCGATCAATGCCAGCGTTTCGATAACGCTGAAAGTGGTGAGGGGGCGCTCCATATCCGGCATTTCGAAGCCCTGGGGGGCCTCATCCTGATTGTGCTCCTCACCGGGCACCTGCACTTTCTTCACCAGATAGCGGGCGACCGGGCCACCGATCAGGCCGCCCAGCACCAGACCGAAGGTGGCACAGGCGATGGCGAGCTCAGCGGCGGATTGCACCCCGTATTTTTCGGAGAAGGTGGCACTCCAGGCAGCCCCGGTGCCGTGGCCGCCGGAGAGAGTGATGGAGCCGGCCAGCAGCCCCATGTGGGGATCCAGACCGAGCAGGGTCGCCAGACCGACACCCAGACTGTTCTGCACCAGCAGCAGGCCGGTGACCACCATCAGGAAGGTAACCACCGCCTTGCCGCCGCGTTTCAGGCTGGCGAGATCGGCGGAGAGACCGATGGAGGCGAAGAAGGCCAGCATCAGCGGGGTTTGCAGACTGGTATCAAATTGCAGCTCCATCTGCAGGGTGGAGCGCAGCAGTAGCAGTACCAGCGCGACCACCAGGCCGCCGGCTACCGGTTTGGGGATGTTGAAGGTACGCAGCAGCCCGACTCGGGTAACCAACACCCGGCCAAGCAGCAATACCAGAGTGGCAGCGACCAGCGTTGCGTAGGAATCAAGTTGTAACATTCAGTACTCCCATGTTGATTGGCTGTGTCTTTCATAGCAAAAGACTTACAGATTCAGCCGGGATGAAAACAGTGTGGCTTATGTGCCAGCAAAGAAGGGGAAACATCTCCCCGCCCCAGGAAAGATGGGGCTTGTGCGGGCCTGAAATGCTCAGGCATCCAGATGAGATTTTAGTAAAATCCGGCAGATTGTAGCAAAAAGCATCGTTTAATTCCATCTTTGTCGTATTAATGCTCGTTTTAGTGGTTTATTATGACATTTAACACTATGTGGGTAGAGGGCAGAAAAGCCGAAAAGGGTGCATGGAACGGCTGTCATTTGGGGCGCCAGTCTCTATAATTCGCCGGTTTCCGCTGCACGCAGAGGCGCTGGCGGGCGTTGACATTGTGGTCCACCCCGACATGGTTCATGTTCCGGCGGTGTTCACTTCATCAAGAGGAGAGGGTGTGAAGAAGTCTATCTACATTGCCTACACAGGCGGCACCATTGGGATGCAGCGTTCCGACCACGGTTATGTACCGATGGCGGGCTTTATGGAAGACTGTCTGGCCCGGATGCCCGAGTTCCATCGTCCCGAGATGCCGGATTACCATATCCACGAATATGCGCCCCTCATCGACTCCTCCGACATGACCCCGGCGGATTGGCAGCGCATCGCCGAGGATATTCGCGACAACTACGAGAAATACGATGGCTTCGTGATCCTGCACGGCACCGACACCATGTCGTTCACCGCCTCGGCGCTCTCCTTCATGCTGGAAGATCTGCACAAGCCGGTCATCATCACCGGCTCCCAGATCCCGTTGGCCGAGTTGCGCTCCGACGGTCAGCAGAACCTGCTCAACGCCCTCTATATTGCGGCCAACTACCCGATCCACGAGGTGACGCTGTTCTTCAACAATCAGCTCTATCGCGGCAACCGCAGCAAGAAGGTGCACGCAGACGGCTTCCACGCTTTCGACTCCCCCAACTATCCGCCGTTACTCAACGCCGGGATCGCCATCTCGCTGGAAGCGGGTGAGCTGGGTGTGCCCTCCGAGCGGCCGCTGGTGCTGCACGACATCACCCCCCAGCCGATCGGCGTGGTGACCCTCTATCCGGGGATCTCCAGCGAGGTGATCGCCAACATCCTGCAACAGCCGGTGAAGGCGCTGATCCTGCTGTCATTCGGGGTCGGCAATGCGCCGCAGAACCCGGCCATGCTGGCGCTGCTCTCCGAGGCTTCGGCCCGCGGCGTCATCATCGTCAACCTGAGCCAGTGCCTGCACGGCAAGGTCAATATGGGGGGTTATGCCACCGGCAACGCCCTGTCGCGGGCCGGGGTGATCTCGGGCTTTGACATGACCGCCGAGGCTGCACTCACCAAGCTCCACTTCCTGTTGAGCCAGGACTTGCCATCCCACCGCATTCGCGAGCTGATGCAGCAGTCCCTGCGCGGGGAGCTGACTCCCTGATAACCCTTGCGGTAGGGTGCAATAAGCGCAGCGCATTGCACCGGTGACGAGGGGTGATAAGTTAGGAAAAAAGAGGGGAGCCATTATGGCTCCCCTCTCTGTTGTGGCCGCCGCGAGCGGCCTGCCGGGTAAGACTCAGTGGTTGAGGTCGACCCGGACTATCTCTTCCTCGTCGCGATACTGACGCTTGAGTTCGCTCTTGCTCTTCATCACGATTTCGCCGTCACGGCCGATGTTCATATGTTCGGGATTGTCGAGATGCATCGCCTGCCAGGCCATCACGGCTTGCAGGGAGGTGGCCTTCTGCTCGTCGGTGAGGGGCTTGCCATCGGGCCACTTGCCCAGCTCGACTGCGGTCTTGAGCCGCTCGTACACCTCTGCGGGCATCTGCATGATTGCTTGCAAAAACTCACCCTGTTGAAACGACATCCGGCCTCTCCTTGAACTATTGAGCCATAAACTTCGGGGTCAGCCCGGCAGAGATCCTGGCGGGCTGTGCAGGTAGACTCTATCGGGGTCTATGCAGGTAGATCCTGGCGGACTACGCCAGCCATCTGCTCCATCACCCGCACTACCTGACAACTGTACCCGAACTCGTTGTCATACCATACGTAGAGCACGCAGTGATCCCCCTCGGCGATGGTCGCCTGGGAGTCGACGATGCCCGCATAACGGGAACCCACCATGTCGGAGGAGACCAGCTCGCTGCTGGCGCTGAAGTCGATCTGGCGGTGCAGGGCCGAGCTTAACGCCATCTGCTGCAGATAGGCGTTGAGGCTCTCCCGATCGGTGGCCTGCTCCAGCGACAGATTGATAATCGCCAGCGAGACGTTGGGGGTCGGCACCCGGATGGCGTTGCCGGTCAGCTTGCCCTTGAGCTCGGGCAGCGCCTTGGCCACCGCCTTGGCGGCGCCGGTGCTGGTCATCACCATATTGAGGGCGGCGCTGCGACCGCGGCGCTCGCCTTTGTGGTAGTTGTCGATGAGGTTCTGATCGTTGGTGTAGGAGTGGACCGTCTCCACGTGGCCGTGGCGGATGCCGAACCGCTCCTGCATTACCTTGAGCACCGGGGTGATGGCGTTGGTGGTACAGGAGGCGGCGGAGATGATCCTGTCATCCGGGCCTATCACCTCATGGTTGACCCCGAACACCACGTTCTTCATCTCCCCTTTGCCGGGGGCGGTCAGTAGCACCTTGCCAGCACCGCGCGCTTTCAGGTGCTCGGAGAGGCCCGCTTCATCACGCCATACCCCGGTGTTGTCGACGATCAGCGCATCGTGAATGCCGTAGGCGGTGTAGTCGATGTCGGCCGGGCTATTGGCGTAGATCACCTGAATGAAGGTGCCGTTGGCAATGATGGCGCTGCGCTCCACATCCACCTCGATGGAGCCATTGAAGGGGCCGTGCACCGAGTCGCGGCGCAGCAGGCTGGCGCGTTTTTCCAGATCTCCGTCGCGACCACCGCGTACCACGATGGCGCGCAGACGCAGCGGATTGGCAGCGCCGGTGCGCTCGATCAGCAGGCGGGCCAGCAGGCGGCCGATGCGGCCAAAGCCGTAGAGCACCACGTCGGTCGGCTGCGGCATCTGGCTGCGGCCAAGGGCCGGTGCCAGTCGCGCTTGCAGATAGTCCTCGATCCCCGCTTCATCCTGATGATCCTGCCAGTAGCCGACTGCCAGCTTGCCAAGGTCAACCTCGGCGGCGGTGGGTTTGAGGGCAACGATGGCCTGAAGCAGGGGGAAGCTTTGCTGGATGGGGAGGGGGGCGCCCTGGTGGCGGCGGACGACCCGGTGGGCCTTGAGGATATCGATGGTGGAGGCGTTTTGCAGCGGGCGGCCGTAGAGGGTGATCTCGACCCCTTGTTGTCGGTAGAGGCGACCAATCAAGGGCTGCATGGCTTCGGCGAGCTCCTGGCTCTCCTGCCACGCTTGCAAGTAGTGCTCGTGGGTCATTGACCAGATCCTTTATTTCACGTTGTTGGTGTAAATAGAAAATTCGTCGAATGCAGATCAGTGTAGGGGTGTATATTTCGTTATATTATTCTGCAATCGCGGCCTTATATGGCGCGCGCATTGTAATGGATATGTAACCGGTTTGCTAGCCGGAGGTGGCCCGTAAAGGCGCCAGTTGTTACCAACCCGCGTTACCAACAAGATGTGAACCATGGCCAATTTCCCCCTGCGACAGACCTTCATCATGCTTTCAGTCGGCCTTGCCGTGGCTGGCTGCAATGACGATCGGATCCACAATATCTGCAGCAACCATGCCGAGCTCTGTCAGGATCTGGTGGACGATGGCTGGTGCCGCTACGAGCGTACCGATGTGATCCGCAGTCGCTTCTATCTCAAGGAAGAGGGGACGGATCGGCGCAAGTACGAGCTGATGCGCAACCTTGAGCGCTATCTCAAATGTGCCGAGCGCTCCACCAACATCGAGTACAAGAATGCCCGCGAGCAGAAGAGTCCACGGGTCGAGGGCATGCTGGCGGCCGGGGATCAGTTGGCCCAGCTCGATGCGGCGACCCGCAATTCACAAGATCCCTACCTGCTGCTCTGGCACTGGACCAACAACACCAACGAGTTGGCTCGCCAGCAGTTTATGGCGCTGGAAGGCACCAAGGCGCTGGATGAACCCGAGCTGCAACTGGCGCTCGGCGGTATCTACGCCAAGAGCGACCCCGAAAAGGCCATTGCCACCTTGCAGCACGGGCTCTCCCTCTATCAGGAGGGGGACAAGGTGAACAGCCGCATATTCACCTCCCTCAGCACCCTCTATATGGGCCAGAAACAGTATGGGCTGGCCTATCTGTGGGGCAAGGTGAGCGAGTCGTTTCAGGATAGCCCCGAGGTCTCAGCCAAGCGTTTTGGCATCTACCACACCCTGAGCAAGACAGAGCAGGATGGTTACGATGTGCGGGCTGCCGAAATTGTCGAGCAGCTCAAGCATGGCAACTACCGGCCCTGATGCAGTGATGACGACGTTCTCTCCGGCCAGCTGCTGGCCCAATCCGTTCGATCTCTCTTTCGTTCATGGCGAGGTACGTACCGATGGCCGTACTCTGGAGCGCCTCACAGTGCGCGCCGTGGTGCCCCGTGGTGACGAGCTGCTGCTGGTGCACTCCCGGGTCAATGGCGATCTGATGTTCCCCGGGGGCGGCATTGAAGCGGGGGAGAGCCACCATGTGGCACTCGCTCGCGAGCTGCTGGAGGAGTGCGGTGCCGAGCTGCGGGAAGTGGGGGGCCTGCTTGGCGAGACCCGTGAATATCGCGCCGCCCGCGAGCCGGGGTTCGATGCCTACTGCATCCGCTCGCTCTACTACTTGTGCCGGATTGGCGATCAGCTGGTGGCCCCGCAGCCACAGCCCTACGAGATCCGCCTTGGCTTCGTGCCCGGCTGGTTTGCCCTCGACGAAGCGCTGCAAACCAACAAGACCCAGCTGGCGGGGCCCTGTCCCCAGTGGACGGCGCGAGAGACCCGGGTGCTGGCCCAGCTGCAACGCTGGCATCAGCAGGGGATCTTCGACCACGGCTACTGAAGTAGATCAAGCCGCAACGGTCAGTGACACCAACAAAAAGAGCGCCAATAGGCGCTCTTTTAAATTGAGATGGAGGCGGTTATTTGGCCTCTCTGTCGTGCGAGATCATTTGACCTCTTCGCCCTTGGCTTGCAGATCAGCATGGTAGGAAGAGCGAACGAAAGGACCGCAGGCGGCGTGGGTAAAGCCCAACTCCATGGCGACATCTTTCAGCTCGTCAAACTCTGCTGGCGGCACGTAGCGTTTCACCGGCAGGTGGTGGCGGCTCGGCTGCAGATACTGACCCAGGGTCAGCATGTTGACGCCGTGGGCGCGCAGATCCTTGAGCACCTCGACGATCTCTTCGTTGGTCTCGCCAAGGCCCATCATCAGACCGGATTTGGTCGGTACGTGGGGGTGCATCTCCTTGATGCGGCGCAGCAGCTCCAGCGACCACTTGTAGTCGGCACCCGGGCGGGCGACGCGATACATGCGCGGCGCGGTTTCCAGGTTGTGGTTGAAGACATCCGGCGGGGTCTCGCGGAACACCTCCAGCGCTTGCTCCATTCGGCCACGGAAGTCCGGGGTCAGGATCTCGATGCGGGTCTGCGGGCTGTGCTCGCGGATCTCGCGAATGCAGTCGGCGAAGTGCTGAGCACCGCCGTCGCGCAGATCGTCGCGGTCCACCGAGGTGATCACCACATACTTGAGGTTCATCTCCTTGATGGTCAGCGCCAGCTTCTTCGGCTCCTCCGGATCGAGTGCCAGCGGGCGGCCGTGGGCCACGTCGCAGAAGGGGCAACGGCGGGTGCAGATGGCGCCCATGATCATGAAGGTGGCGGTGCCGTGGTTGAAGCATTCCGCCAGATTGGGGCAGGAGGCCTCTTCACAGACCGAGTGCAGCTTGTTCTTGCGCAAGGTGCTCTTGATGTGTTCGATCTTCTGGCTGGAGGGAGGCAGCTTGATCCGCATCCAGTCCGGTTTGCGAAGGAGTTCTTCGTTGGGATCCGGCATGAATTTCACCGGGATCAGGGCCATCTTGTCGCCATCGCGCAGCTTGACGCCCGGCTCCATACGAACGGGTTTGCTCATGATTCACTCTCGGTGTTTGTTATTGTTTGATAGCCAATCAGGCGGGCCAGTTCGGCCACCAGAATGGATTGCGCCTCGGCCACGCTTTGCGGGCCGCCCAGAGCGCTGGTCTGGGTCATGGCCATGCCCGCATAGCCGCACGGATTGATGTGCAGGAAGGGGGTCATGTCCATGTTGATGTTGAGGGCCAGCCCGTGGAACGAGCACCCCTTGCGGATGCGCAGACCGAGCGAGGCCAGTTTTGCCTCCATGCCAAGGTCATTTTTCACATAGACCCCGGGGGCATCGGCCTTGGCATAAGCCTGGATATCGCTTTTGGCGAGGGTATTGATGATGGCTGTCTCCAGCGCGGTCACCAGCTCGCGAACCGAGAATTTGCAGCGGCGGACATCCACCAGTACGTAGAGCACCAGCTGGCCCGGGCCGTGATAGGTCACCTGACCGCCGCGATCGCTCTGCACCACCGGGATATTGCCCGGATTGAGCAGGTGTTCGGCCTTGCCGGCCTGACCCTGGGTGTAGACGGGATCGTGCTCGACCACCCAGAACTCGTCCAGGGTGTCGCTGGTGCGGTTGTCGGTGAAGGCTTTCATGGCGTCCCATACCGGCTGGTAGGGGCGGCGACCCAGCTGCCTGACAATCAGGCTGGACTGGGCGGGGATCTGGGATGACATGGCGTCCTCGCGGCGTGCTGCGGCCAAAAACAGTCGCCCCGCAGAACGGGGCGAGAGAGAAATTACAGTACGTATTTCACCAGCTCGATCTTGCCAAGCGCGTGGTACATCGCTTCGATGTGCTCTTTGCTCTGGGCAGTCACGGTCACGCGGACCGAGTGGTAGTTGCCCTTGGAGCTGGGCTGGACTGTCGGGCTGTAGGTGCCGGGGGCGTGCTGCTGCAGCACTTCAACCACCATTTCCGGCAGTGCCGGGTCGGCAACGCCGAGTACCTTGAACGGGAATTTGCAGGGAAACTCCAGCAGTTCATCAAACTTGGTATTCATTTACTCACCTTTTGCGTCATCACCGGGATGACTTCATCTTGGATGGCTAGTGGCCGATGGCCCGTGGAGGCCGCCATTTCAAGTCTATATGGGCACGGCTCATCACTATATGGGCGCTGCCCGGACCGGGATCAAGGCCAGGATCGGTCAGACAAGGATGGAAGTGCTGCTTTTTACCACAAATCAGGGTAAGGCGGAACCTGCAGTTTACAGGGTTATTCACTGCCTTTGTCCGTCACAGACAGCAGCGGCGCCTGTTGGCGCCGCTGTTTGGTGAGGATTGTGCGTTGGATTACTTGAACCAGCTGGTGACCAGCAGTACCAGGTAGTCCCACAGACGGCTCATCAAGCCACCTTCCTGCACCTCTTCCAGGGCTACCAGCGGCACCTGCTTGATCTCTTTGTCGCCCTGTTTCAGGAACACGGTACCGACGCGCTGACCTTTGGCCAGCGGCGCTTTCAGCTCGCTGTCGAGCTGGAAGTCAGCCTTCAGGTTGTTACCCTGACCGCGGGTGACCAGCACGGAGACATCTTTGTCGACGCCCAGTTTCACTTCCGGTTTGTCGCCCATCCAGATCTTCTGGGTGACCAGCTCGGTGCCTGCCTTGTACGGGGTCAGGCTCTGGAAGAAGCGGAAGCCATAGGTGAGCAGTTTTTTGCTCTCGGCGGCGCGGGAGGCTTCGCTGCTGGCGCCCAGTACCACGGCGATCAGGCGCATGCCTTCGTTGTTGGTGGCAGAGGAGACCAGGTTATAGCCGACCTGGCTGACGTGGCCGGTCTTGATGCCATCCACTTGCAGGGATTGATCCCACAGCAGGCGGTTGCGGTTGTGCTGGGTGATGCCGTTGAAGACGAAGGATTTCTGGGAGTAGATCTTGTACTCCTCCGGCAGGTCGCGGATCAGCGCCTGACCCAGACGGGCCATGTCGTGAGCGGTACTGTAGTGACCTTCCGCATCCAGACCGTGCGGGTTCATGAAGTGGCTGTCGTTCATACCGAGCTTGGCGGCCCAGCTGTTCATCAGGCTGGCGAAGGAGTCGGTGCTGCCTGCCAGGAACTCAGCCATGGCTACACAGGCGTCGTTGCCGGACTGGATGATGATGCCCTTGTTGAGATCATCGACGGAGACCTGCTTGCCCACCTCGATAAACATCTTGGAGGAGTCGGAGTAGTTCTTGGACCAGGCGTTTTGGCTGATGGTCACCATGTCGGTGCGCTTGATGTTCCCCTTCAGCAGCTCCTGGCCGATGATGTAGGAGGTCATCATCTTGGTCAGACTGGCGGGCGGCAGACGCTCTTCGGCGTTCTGCTCGGCCAGCACCTGACCTGAGTAGTAGTCGATCAGAATATGGGCCTTGGCGGAGATCTCCGGCGCGGCGGGAACCACCATGGGCATGGCATTCGGGGTCGGTGTCGGCACCGGCGTATTGGCCTGGGCGGTTACGCTGATCAGTGAGGCCAGAAGAACTGAACGGGCAAATTTGGACATCTTGAAATTCCTGCGAGCCAGATGGGGATAAAATGCGGGCCTAACTATACCAGATGCGCCCGCAGGTTATAGCCCGAGATGGCGATCAGAACTGGTTTTTTATCCATCACTCCCTGTCATCACGCCATAAAACGACGTGATGACAGTGAGTAAGCGGTTAGTCACATCCGCGGCAAAGTGGGGCGATCAGGGCACGATAAAGGCCTGTTCCAGCCCGCCCTGACGTACTTTTTCCAGCACACTTGCCTGCTGGTCGGCGGCGACCGGGCCAATCAGCACCCGGAAAATGGCGCCATGGGCATCGATTCGGTAGGGTACGCCGTAACGCTGGGTCATCACCTTGCCCATCGCCTCGGCCCGATCCCGGGAGCCGCTGGCCAGTACCTGGATCATCTTGCCATCACCACTGCTGGCGGGCGCTGCAGCCTTAGCTGGCGCTGGTTTGACCGGTGCCGCTTTGGCGGGCTTGGCGGCGGGTGCCTTGACGGGAGCTGGTTCGGCAGCGGGAGTGGCCATCGCCAGCGCCGTCGGTTCACCCAGAAAACCATCTTGCGACAGCGTGTTGGAGGCCGCAGCCGGAGTGGTCGGAGTCATTTCGATGGGCTTCATCGGCTCCATGATCACCATCTGATCCGGGGTGTCGCTGATCAGCTCCAGCCGTACTCGGGCCTCACCGCTGTCGACCATCTCCAGCTGCTTGGCCGCTGCGTAGGAGAGGTCGATCAGGCGCGGGCTGTTGAACGGGCCGCGGTCGTTGACCCGCACTATGGTCTCCAGCCCGTTGTCCAGATTGGTGACCCGCACATAGCTCGGGATGGGCAGGTTGCGGTGGGCGGCACTGAACAGCTTGCTGTCCAGCACATCGCCGTTGGCGGTCTTCTGGCCGTCCAGATCCGGCGACAGCCAGCTGGCGGTGCCCTCTTCGCTGTAGTGTTTGATGTCGCGCCACACCTCGTGCTTCTGCTTACCAATCCAGTAGTCCCGGTTGCCGCTGGCACTCAGGGGCTCGGGGCGCGGAATGGCGCCGGTGGCTTGCGGGATCTCGATAACGGGTGGCTTGCTGACCGGTGCTTGCGGCTCGACGGGGGCGCTCTGTTCCGGCTGGCTGCTACAGGCGGCCAGCAACAAGCTCAGGCTGAGCGGGAGGAGTTTGTGACGAAGATGCATACGCTTCCTGAATGGCTTGGCTAAGTTGATACACCGCCATCGCATAGAGTGGGCTGCGATTGTAACGGGTGATCACATAAAAGTTATGCCGTGCGACCCAGTATTCCGGTCCATCGGCTTGGGCAAACGCCAGTAACTTGACCGGCGTCTGTGGGGCCAGCGGCGTGGCGAGCTCAATCCCTGCCGCCGCCAGTTCTGACCACTGTTGTGTTAACTCGGGCTCAGGCCTGAGTAGAGGTTCGACTGCCATCAACCCGATCTGGGCCGGTTCCACCACGGATTCGCCCCAGCGCCACTGGTGGCTGGCAAAATAGTTGGCCACGCTGCCGATGGCATCGACCGGGTTGGCAAACAGGTCCCGCTTGCCATCCCCGTCAAAGTCGACGGCATAGTGGCGATAGCTGGAGGGCATGAACTGCCCCATCCCCATGGCGCCGGCATAGGAGCCCTTGAGGGTATCGAGTTGCCACCCTTCCTCTTTGGCCAGCACCACCAGCTGGGCAAACTCCTTGGCAAAGAAGTCGGCCCGCTCGGGGTAGTGAAATCCCAGGGTGTAGAGGCTATCGAGCACCGGATGGCGGCCCATCTGGCGACCGTAGAAGGTCTCGACTCCGATGATGGCCACGATGAGCGAGGCGGGCACCCGATAGGTCTGCTCCGCGCGGGCCAGCGTGGCGGCATGCTGTTGCCAGAACTGCTGGCCGTCACGGATGCGATCCGGGGTAACGAACAGCGGCCGGTAGCGATGCCAGGGTTTGGCCTCCCACGGCTTGCTGATGGTGTCGAGCACCTCCTGCCGTAACTGGGCTCGGGCGACGGCAGCCTGCAGCTCCGCCAGCGGTACCTGCTGCTGTTCGGCGAGCAGGGCCAACCGATCCGGCGCCACGGCGGCGGTCGCCATCGTGGTGGTGAGAGAAAGCAGCAATCCAACCCGTCTCATCAGGCGAGCAGTCTTCTATGAGTCTGGATGGACATCAGGATACCGAATCCGGCCATCAGGGTCACCATGGAGGTGCCGCCATAGCTCACCAGCGGTAGGGGTACCCCCACCACCGGCAAGATGCCGCTCACCATGCCCATGTTGACGAACACATAGACGAAGAAGGTGAGGGTGATGGCACCACCCAGCAGTCGCTCGAAGCTGTTCTGGGCCTGCATCGAGATAAACAGGCAGCGGCTGATGACGTAGAGGTAGAGCACCAGCAGCAGGGCAACCCCCACCAGACCGAACTCCTCGCTGAATACCGCGAAGATAAAGTCGGTATGGCGCTCGGGCAGAAACTCCAGCTGGGACTGGGTCCCTTGCAGCCACCCCTTGCCAAAGACGCCGCCGGAGCCGATGGCAATCTTGGACTGAATGATGTGATAGCCGCGCCCGAGCGGGTCTTTCTCCGGGTCGAGCAGCATCAGCACCCGCTGGCGCTGGTAGTCGTGCATCAGGAAGAACCAGAGTACCGGCATAAAGGCCAGCATCAGCAGGACCGCCAAGCCGATCAGCCACCAGCTGAGCCCCGCCAGGAAGATGACGAAGAAGCCGGAGGCGGCCACCAGAATGGAGGTGCCAAGGTCAGGCTGGGCGGCGATCAGCAGGGTGGGCAGCAGCACCATGATGAGGGCGATCACCACATGGCTGAACTTGGGTGGCAGCGAGTGGCGACTGAGCCAGGCGGCCACCATGATCGGCATGGAGAGCTTCATCACCTCGGAGGGCTGGAACTTCATAAAGCCCAGATCGAGCCAGCGCTGGGCCCCCTTGCCGATGTGGCCGAATACGTCCACCGCAATCAGCATCAGCACCACCACGGCGAACAGCGGCACCGACCAGCGGGCGTAGAGGGAGGGGGGCAGCTGGGCCAGGCCGATCATCAGGGCAAAGGCGAGACCACCGCGCACCAGCTGGCGCACGATGGAGTCCATATCCTGACCGGAGGCGGAGTAGAGCACCACCATGGAGAGGGTCATCACGGCCAGCAGACCGAGCAGCAGGGGCAAGTCGATATGCAGCTTGTACCAGATGCTCTGCTGGCGGGCAGAATTACTCATTGGGGGCGACCTCACTCGGTTGGGACGGCTTTTCCGGTGCCGGTGGCAGTTGCGGATCAGGGGGCAGCAGATAGGCATCCAGCATCTGGCGAGCAATGGGCGATGCAGCTCGACCACCACCACCTCCGATGGAGTTTTCCAGTACCAGAGCTACCACCGCTTTGGGTGCCTCGAAGGGGGCATAAGCAACGAACAAAGCGTTATCGCGATGCTCCGCCTTGACCGTCTTGATGTTGTAAACCTGATTTTCCTTCAAACCGACTACCTGGGCTGTGCCCGATTTACCGCCTGAGGAGTAAGGCGCCTTGGCAAACGAGTGACGGCCACTGCCTTCACTGCCATGGTTGACTCGCCACATCCCATCCTGCGCCACTTTCCAGAAGCTGTCGTTCTTGAGCTTGAGGGCGATATTGGGGTTGATGGGGGCATCGACCACCCCCGCCTGGGAGGCGGTGCTCTTGAGCAGGTGCGGGGTGACGTCGTGACCATTCTGGGTCAGGATGCTGATCGCTTTGGCCAGTTGGAGCGGGGTGGCGCTCCAGTAGCCCTGACCGATACCGACAGAGATGGTGTCACCCTGATACCAGGGCTGGCGCCAGCGGGCCATCTTCCAGTCACGGGACGGCATGACACCCTTGGTCTCTTCATAGAGATCGACCCCTGTGTACTGACCGAAGCCAAACTTGGTCATGTAGCTGTGGATCTTGTCGATGCCGACCCGATAGGCGAGATCGTAGAAATAGGTATCTGCCGAGACCTCGATGGCGCGATAGACGTCGAGCCAGCCATGACCCCAGCGGCGCCAGTCGCGAAACTTTTTGGTGGTACCGGGAATGGAGAAGCTCGGGCCGCCGAAATAGCGGTAGCCCGGGGTAATGGCCCCCTCGTTGAGACCCATGATGGACATCATGGGCTTGACGGTGGAGGCAGGGGCATAGATGCCCTGAGTGGTGCGGTTCACCAGTGGCCGCGCCGGATCGTTGAGCAGCGCCGAGTAGTTGGCGCTGGAGATGCCGGTCACGAACAGGTTGGGGTCATAGCTGGGGCTCGACTCCAGGGCCAGGATAGCGCCGGTTTTCGGGTCCATCATCACGATGGCTCCGCGCTGGCCAGCCAGCAGTTGCTGGGCCTTGAGCTGCATCCGGACGTCGATATTGAGGTAGATATCCTTGCCCGGAATAGGTGGCTGGAACTTGAGGGTGCGGACAATCCGGCCGCGGTTGTTCACCTCGACCTCCTGATAGCCCGCCACACCGTGCAGCTCATCTTCGTAATACTTCTCCACCCCCTGCTTGCCGATATCCTTGGTGGCCGCGTAGTTGGCGAGTTTTTCTTCCTTCTCGAGGCGCTCTACGTCACGGGTGTTGATCTTGGCCACATAGCCCAAAGCATGGGTGAGGGTGTCACCAAACGGGTAGTAGCGCTTGAGGTAGGCCTCGATGCTGGCGCCCGGGTAGTTATGCTGATTGACCGAGAAGAGGGCCACCTGATATTCGGTCAGCTTCTCGTAGAGGGCGACCGGCTTGAAGCGGCGCTGGCGCTTCACTTCGGCGAGGAACTTCTCCTTGGTGCCTTCCGGCAGACCCAGCAGGGTGATTAGCTGGTCGGCGGTTTTTTCGAGATCTTTGGTCTCTTCCGGCACGATTTCCAGACTGTAGACCGGGCGGTTTTCCGCCAGCAGCACACCGTTGGTGTCATAGATGAGGCCCCGTGGCGGCGCCACCGGTACCACGCGGATGCGGTTGGAGTTGGAGCGAGTCTGGTAGGTGTCGTAGGACTCGACCTGCAGATAATAGAGATTGCCCAGCAGCACCAGCATCAGCACGACGATGCCGATGTA
This sequence comes from Aeromonas sp. R9-2, assembly GCF_040908025.1. NCBI lineage: Bacteria > Pseudomonadati > Pseudomonadota > Gammaproteobacteria > Aeromonadales > Aeromonadaceae > Aeromonas > Aeromonas sp. R9-2. Next base: position 307,113 of record NZ_JBFOCX010000020.1, on the reverse strand, counting down.
GGCTACCAGGGTGCGCCGGAAGAACAGATTGCCCTCGGCACTGTGATCGCGCATTTCGATGCGTTGTTTCAGCATGCCTTTACCTCAAGACCCTTGGGGGCAATAAGAGCAGGAACTGCATTGTTCACTCTCTGTGATAGGGGGGAATATGAGAGGTGAGACTCCAGAGACGCATGGCTCACTCTCTATGATACGGATGATTGGTGGTGATGCTCCAGGCCCGATAGAGGCTCTCTGCCACCAGCACCCGCACCAGCGGATGGGGCAGGGTGAGCGGTGACAGTGACCAGCTCTGTTCGGCGGCAGCCTTGCACTCGGGTGACAAGCCTTCCGGCCCGCCTACCAGCAGCGCGACATCGCGGCCATCGAGTTTCCACGCCTCCAGCTGGGTCGCCAGCTGCTCCGTGGTCCAGGGCTTGCCCGGAATGTCGAGGGTGACGATGCGCGAGCGCCCCGCAGCCGCCAGCATGGCTTCCCCTTCCTTCTGCAGGATGCGCGGAATGTCGGCATTTTTGCCCCGCTTGCCTGCGCCAATCTCGACGAGTTCAAACGGCATGTCTTTGGGGAAGCGGCGACGATACTCTTCGAAGCCATGCTCTACCCAGGCGGGCATCTTGGTGCCCACCGCAATCAACTGGATCTTCATGGTCGTTACACTTGTGCTCTTATTGCGTATTCATTTGAGCGGCACCGCTCCACAGCTTTTCCAGTTGGTAGAAGTCACGATGTTCATCCTGCATCACATGCACGATCACCGAGCCCATATCTACCAGCACCCATTCACCGCTCAGTTGTCCTTCCACGCTCAGCAGATCCAGACCCGCGTGGCGGGCCTCGCTGGCCAGATGGTGGGCAATGGCGCTGACGTGACGACTGGAGTTGCCGGAACAGATGATCATGGTGTCAGTAATGCTGGATTTGCCGCGTACATCGAGGGTGATAATGTCGCGGCCTTTCATGTCATCGATCTTGTCGATGATAAAGGCATGCAATTCTTGGCCTTGCAATGAGTCTCTCCTGTATTCCGGCGCGCAGCGTTTGCGTCAGGGCGGCGGATTATATCATGGTCATTCCCGTTTCCCATCGGGTGGGGCGGGATTACGACAGGGGCTAGCGGCGGTTTGCGCGGTAGAGCCCCTGTTGATCAATATAGTGCGCAACCGACTCGGGCAAGAGGTAGCGCGTGTCTTGCCCCCCATCCAGCAAGGCTCGCAGTCGGGTGGCTGACAGTTCGATGGGCTGGTTGTCCGCCAGCCAGATATGACCGGCCAGACGCTGATGCAGCGCGTTGGCATCCGCGGTGTGATGGCGCGCCAGCAGCTGTGCCACCCCGGCCGGATAATCCGGTTGCCAGCCCGGCCGCACGCTCACCACCAGATGGGCATGGTCGAGCAGCTCCTGCCAGCGGTGCCAGCTTGGCAGGCTCAGCAGGGAATCCATCCCCATCAGAAAACAGAGCGGCGTATCGGGCAGTTCATGACGCAGCTCGATCAGGGTATCGATGGTGTAAGAGGGCTTGTCTCGTCTAAGCTCCCGCTCATCCACCACAAAGCGGTGGTTCTCTGCCGCCGCCAGTTTGACCATGGCGAGGCGCTGTTCGCTTGAGCAGAACGGATTGGCACGGTGGGGCGGGATATGGTTCGGGATCAGCCGCATCTCGGCCAGCCCGAGGGCATCGCGCGCCTCGATGGCCGGGCGCAGATGGCCGATATGGATAGGATCGAACGTGCCTCCCAGCAGGCCAATGGGCGCCTTCAGCACGGGCTGCTCTCCATCACCAGCGGCAGCGGGGTGCCATCACGAAAGCCGAGGGCAATGGTCTGCAGCATCAGCCACGCCTGTTCGGTATCGAAGCGGCGCTGGGCATCGTCCAGCTGGGCCATCAGTTGCCACAGTTGCTGCAACTTGGCAAATGGCAGTCGGGTCAGTGCTTGCTGAATGAGCTGCTGGCGGCTCTGCCAGATGCGCAGGCGGCTGAAGTGCTCACCCAGCGGCTGGCCGTTGCGCATCGCCAGCGACAGCTCGGTCAGCTGCTCCAGCTCGCGGCAAAGGGTCCAGGCCAGCATCCCCGGCTCGGTACCTTCGGCCCGCAGAGCGGCCAGAATGCGCTGGGCCCTGTTCACCTTGCCCTCCAGCAGGGTATCGACCAGCTGGAACGGGGTGAAGTGGGCGTGGCGGATAATGGTCTCTTGCAGATAGGTGACGCTGATGGGCTGGGGCGGCGAGAGCAGGGTCAGCTTCTCGATCTCCTGGCTGGCGGCCAGCAGGTTGCCCTCGTAGGAGTGGCACATGAAGTTGATGGCATCCGGCAGCGCCTTGAGGCCGAAACGCGCAAAACGGGCGCTCATCCAGCGCGGGAAGAACTTGGGCTCCGGATGGTTGACCGGCACATAGGTGCCAATCTGGTAGAGCTTGTCGAACCAGGCTGCCTTCATCTGGGTCTGGTTGAGGCGACCGCCACTCAGCACCAGCAGCAGGTCGGGATGAAGCTGCTTGCCGATTTCGCTGATGCGGGCGGCCAGATCCTTGTCCACCTTGGCGGGCAGCTCCAGCTCGATGATCTGGCGGGCGGAGAAGAGGCTCATGGCCTGACAGGCATCGTAGACCTGATTCCAGTCCAGCCCCTGTTCCACCACGAAGGTGTGGCGTTCATCGAAACCCTGCTTGCGGGCGACCTGACGGATGGCATCGATGGCCTCCAGTCGCAACAGGGGCTCGTCGCCAAAAACGAGATAGCAGGGCCGAAGCCCTGCTTTGAGGTGGTCACCAAATTGTTCCGGGTAGATCCGCATCAGAAGCTGACCTGACTCAACTGCCGGATCACCTGATTGGCCGCCTGCTCCTGCATCTCGCGGTTGAGCTGCTCTTGCTCACGGGAGGAGGCGAGTGCTGCATCAGGCTTGTTGAGGAAGCTGCGGTTGAAGTTGATGGGGAAGACCTGAGTCGGCTTGCCCGGCACCGAGATGGTGAACTGGGTGCCAAAGCCCAGCACATATTCGGTGTCCGTCCCCAGCGCGTTGACCGAGGCAACCTGACTGGTGCTGCCTACACCGCCCAGAGTGAGCACCGGAATGCCCTCCTTGTCGGCCAGGGTCACGCCAGAGGCCTTCAGGCGGGTGGTAACCATCCGGTAGAAGTCGCTCTTGTTGTCGCCCACGACCTTCATGGTCATCAGCTCGCTCGGAATGCCGTTGCCGCGCATGTGAAAGCCGCAGCCTTGCAGCAGCAGACCAGCCAGCACGATGGCCATCCAGCGGGTGAAGATGGTGCCCATAGAAAATCCTCTTTGCATTAAGGGAAAGCGGCGGGCGCAGGGCCCGCCGTTATCATCCGTTTGCTGTCACAGATTGGCAATGATCAGTTGGTAACCAATCAGTTGGCAGCCAATTAGTTAGCGACAATATTGAGCAGCTTGCCAGGTACATAGATCACCTTGCGCACGGTCAGACCGTCGGTGAACTTCTGCACGGAAGCATCGGCCATCGCCAGCTTCTCGACATCAGCCTGGCTGATCTCGGCCGGCACGGTCAGTTTGCCGCGCATCTTGCCGTTGATCTGCACCACCACCAGCTTCTCGGTCTCGACCATGGCCGCTTCATCGGCCACCGGCCAGGCTGCGTGATCGATGTCGTCGCCCTTGCCCAGCATCTTCCACAGCTCGAAGCCGATGTGCGGGGTGATGGGGTAGAGCATGACTACCACAGCTTCCAGCGCTTCCTGCATCAGGGCGCGGTCCTGCTCGTCGTTGCCGAGCTTGGAGAGATTGTTCATCAGCTCCATGATGGCGGCGATGGCGGTGTTGAAGGTCTGACGGCGACCCACGTCATCGCTCACCTTGGCGATGGTCTTGTGCAGTTCACGGCGTACCGCTTTCTGCTCGTTGGTGAGAGCAGCCACATCCAGAGCGGCAACGGCGCCACCGGAAACGTGTTCGAAGGTGACGCGCCACAGGCGACGCAGGAAGCGCTGGGCCCCCTCTACGCCGGAGTCGGACCACTCCAGGGTCATCTCGGCCGGAGAGGCGAACATCATGAACAGACGGACGGTATCGGCGCCGTAACGCTCGACCATCAGCTGCGGGTCGATGCCGTTGTTCTTGGACTTGGACATCTTGGTCATGCCGGAGTGCATTACCTCACGGCCTTCGTTGTCGATGGCCTTGGTGATGCGACCCTTCTCGTCACGCTCTACCTTGACGTCGGTCGGGCTGACCCAGACGTTGCCGCCTTTTTCGTCCTTGTAGTAGAAGGCATCGGCCAGCACCATGCCCTGACAGAGCAGACGCTTGAACGGCTCATCGCTGTTGACCAGACCGGCGTCACGCAGCAGCTTGTGGAAGAAGCGGGCGTAGAGCAGGTGCATACAGGCGTGCTCGATACCGCCGATGTACTGATCCACCGGCAGCCAGTGGTTGGCAGCAGCAGGATCCAGCATGCCCTTGTCGTAGTCCGGGGAGCAGTAGCGGGCGTAGTACCAAGAGGACTCCATAAAGGTGTCGAAGGTATCGGTCTCGCGGAACGCTTCCTGACCGTTGTAAGTGGTCTTGGCCCACTCGGCGTCAGCTTTGATCGGGCTCTGGATACCATCCATCACCACATCTTCCGGCAGCAGCACCGGCAGCTGGTCTTCCGGCGTCGGCACTACGGTGCCGTCAGCCAGGGTCAGCATCGGGATGGGGGCGCCCCAGTAACGCTGACGGGAGACGCCCCAGTCACGCAGGCGGTAGTTGACGGTACGCTTGCCCTTGCCGAGCCCTTCCAGCTTGCTGGCGATGGCATCGAAGGCGCCCTGGAAGTCGAGACCGTCGAACTCGCCGGAGTTGAACAGCACGCCCTTCTCGGTGTAAGCGGCTTCGCTCACGTCGACGTCGCCATCAACCGGCTTGATCACCGCCTTGATGTCGAGGCCATATTTGGTGGCGAATTCGAAGTCACGCTGATCGTGGGCCGGAACCGCCATCACGGCGCCGGTGCCGTAGTTCATCAGCACGAAGTTGGCGACCCAGACCGGTACCTTGCGGCCATCCAGCGGGTGAATGGCGTAGAGGCCGGTGGCCATGCCCTTCTTCTCCATGGTAGCCAGTTCCGCTTCGGCTACCTTGGTGTTCTTGCACTCTTCGATGAAAGCGGCCAGCTCAGGATTGTTCTGGGCTGCTTGCAGCGCCAGCGGGTGACCAGCGGCGATACCGACATAGGTGACGCCCATGAAGGTGTCCGGACGGGTGGTGTAGACCTCCAGCTGCTCAGCCTGACCCTCGATATTGAAGCTGATGTTGACCCCTTCGGAGCGGCCAATCCAGTTGCGCTGCATGGTCTTGACCATCTCCGGCCAGCCTTCCAGATTGTCGATGTCGTTCAGCAGCTCTTCGGCGTAGTCGGTGATCTTGATGAACCACTGGGGGATCTCTTTCTGTTCCACCGGGGTGTCACAGCGCCAGCAGCAGTTGTCGACCACCTGCTCGTTGGCCAGCACTGTCATGTCGTTCGGGCACCAGTTGACGGAGGAGGTCTTCTTGTAGACCAGACCCTTCTCGTAGAGCTTGGTGAAGAACCACTGCTCCCAGCGGTAGTAATCCGGTTTGCAGGTGGCGACTTCACGATCCCAGTCATAACCCAGACCCAGCATCTTCAGCTGGTTCTTCATGTATTCGATGTTTTCGTAGGTCCAGGGTGCCGGTGCGGTATTGTTTTTGATCGCTGCGTTCTCGGCCGGCAGACCGAATGCATCCCAACCTATGGGTTGCAGCACGTTCTTGCCATTGAGGCGTTGATAACGGGAGATCACATCACCTATGGTGTAGTTACGAACGTGCCCCATGTGTAGTCGACCAGACGGATAGGGGAACATGGACAGGCAGTAGAACTTCTCCTTGTCTACCTTCTCCACGGCCTTGAAGGTTTTCTTGGCATCCCAGTGCTTTTGCACTGCTGGTTCGATTGATTGGGGAACGTATTGCTCTTGCATTGGTGACATCCGGATCTGTGAAATGAATAGATAAATCAGCTGGGAAATCGCAATAGAATACCCATATCCTGCGGCGGCAACAACCGCCAGCGTCCCTTGGGCCTTAAGCCGGGCCAGATCAGGGTTTAGTAGAGGAGTTAGAGCCATGGACAAACGTCAAAAAGGGTACGAAGCCTTCATTGCCGAGCTGCAAAAACAGTGGCAAGAGACTGAAGAGTTCCAGGGGGAGCGCCTCAACCGGATGATTGCCAAGGTGCAGGCCTATCTGGAGGCAGCAAGTGACCTCACTCAGGACGAACTGGCGCTCATCGCCGAGTACGTGAAGCGTGATCTGGGCAACTATGACGAGGGGCGCCATGAGGATAGTGCGCAGGTGGAAGAGTCTGCCTTTATGCTGGCCCTCAAAGACACCGCCTGGTCCTGGCTGGCGGATGTGACCGACCGCGCCCAAGTGGAGTGGCGCGAGCTGGCCGATGAGCTGGAGCACAAGGGTGTTTACGAAGCGGGTGACTGGGTGGGGCTGGGGGTCATGGTGTGCGACCAGTGTGGCTGGCGCCATACCGTGCTGCACCCCCAGCAGCTCGATACCTGCCCCGAATGTGGCTGCGCCGAATATCACCGCGAGCCGCTCTCGCCCTGAGTCATGCCATCAATGCGGACGAGATAACGAGCAAAAAGGCGCCATCAGGCGCCTTTTTCTTGCTTGCAGGTTTCGTTGGGGCGTTTACTTGCCCGCGACGGAGAGGCCACCAAAACGGATCTGCGGCGCGTAGAAGCCCTTGCCGTCGTTGTGGTGCAGGGTATCGCCGACCGCTTCCAGCTCGCCCAGCAGGCGGTAGAAGTTGCCTGCTACCGTGATGCCGCGCACCGGTTGCAGGCGAACTCCATCGCGGCAGAGGAACCCTGACGCGCCAAAGGAGAAGTCGCCGCTCACCGCATCGGCACCGGAATGCAGGCCGTCCAGCTTGACCAGCTCCAGATAGTCACCGCTCTGCACCTCCGCTTCACAGTGGGGGCCCGCGCCAAACACCAGGTGGCGAGCGGTTACATCAAGGGCGCTGCGAGCGCCGCGGGCGGCCGAGCCGTTGCTGGCGACGCCAAAGTGGCGGGCGGTGGCGCTGTTGTGGAGCAGGGTTTTCAGCTCCCCTTCGCCAATCAGCAGCAGATCCGAGCTGGCTGCCCCCTCGCCATCAAACGCCTTGATGTTCATGCCGCCAGGCATATAGACCCGGCTTTCCAGAGTAAGCCAGCGTGACGCCACGCTCTGGCCGACCTTGCTGCGCCAGGGGTTGATCCCCTGCTGGGCCCACTTGCCCGACAGCACACCCTGAAAGCAGCCAAACAGGCTGGCAAAGCAGTTGGTGCTGAAGATGACGCTGTAGCGACCGCTCGGCACCGCTTCACCGGGCAGTAGTCCATCGGCGATGGCGTAGATCTGCTCGATCAGGGCCTGGCTATCCAGCTCGTCGAAGCGACGGCCATACTGCCCCTGCGAGTGCATCGACTGGCGGCCATCCCGTTCCACCAGCGCCGAGGTGTAGCAGCCGACGCTGAACTCGCCGTGCTGGCAGAGGGTACCCTGACTGTTGGCGAGCCAGAGCTGGCTCTCCCCTTCGAAGAAGCTGTTGTAGGGGGCGCCGCTCACATCGGGCATGGCCAGCATGTCAGATTCGAGGCGCAGGGCCAGGGCGATCTTCTCCTCAACCGGCGTGGTATCGGGCTGGTTGATCTCGGCGCAATCTGTGGTGATCCGGCTATTGGCCACCGAGATGCGCTGATCCGGGTCAACCTTGGCAAAGCGGCTGGCATCGAGCGCATCTTGCAGCATGGCATCAAGCGCCAGCTCATCGAGGGATTCCGAGTAGGCGATGCCGACCCGACCCTCTTTGATCAGGCGAATACCGAGTTGCTGGCTGCTGGTGACCTTGTATTCACCCAGCTCGCCCTTGTCTGCCTTGAGGGAGAAGGCTCTCTCCTGATTGGCGATGATGTCTGCCTCGGCACCGAGGTCGGCCACTTTATCCAGCAGGCGGGTGAGCAGTTGGTTCATGTCGAGTTGGCTCATCAGGCGTTCCCTCCCACCAGAATATTGTCCACTTTCAGCGCCGGCTGGCCCACCGAAGTGGGGACCGAGCCCGAGACTGAGCCGCACATACCGGCGGCCAGCGCCAGATTGCGGCCCACCATGGAGATCTCTTTCAGCACCTGCGGGCCGGTACCGATCAGGGTGGCTGATTTGAGCGGTTTGGTGATTTTGCCGTGCTCGATGAGGTAGGCCTCCTGCACATTGAAGTTGAATTCACCGGTGCCGGGCTGTACCGAGCCGCCCCCCATCTTCTTGGCGTAGATGCCGTGCTCTACCGTGGCCAGCATATCGTCGAGGCTGTGGTTGCCCGGCTCGATATAGGTGTTGCGCATGCGCGAGGTGGGGGCGTACTTGTAGGATTCGCGCCGACCCGATCCGGTGCGGGAATAACCGGTCTTGAGGGCGCCCATTCTGTCCACCAGAAAACCGGTCAGGACGCCGTCCTTGATGAGCTGGGTGTGCTGGGTCGCCATCCCCTCGTCATCGACGTTGATGGAGCCCCAGGCGTTGCCTTGCAGTCCCTCGTCCACCGCATTGACCACCGGATTGGCGATGAGCTGGCCCATCTTGTCGTGGAATACCGACGCCTTTTTGGCCACCGAGGTGGTCTCCAGCAGGTGGCCGCACGCTTCGTGGAAGATGACGCCGCCAAAGCCGTTCTCCATGATGACCGGCAGGGTGCCGCTCGGGCAGGGAGCCGCGCCCAGTTTCACCAGTGCCTGACGGGTGGCGGTGAGCGCCAGCTCGCGCGGATCGATGCGATCGGCATGCTCCCACCCCATCAGGGCCCCCGGTGCCTCGTAACCGACGCTCTGCTCGCTCCCTTCCATGGCGATGGTCTGGGCCATGATGCGGTTGTAGTGGCGGCGATCGGCCACTTGCACCCCTTCGCTGTTGAAGATCTCCACCTCCTGCTCCCAGCCCAGCACGTTGCCGGAGAACTGGCTCACCTTGCCGCTCTCGGCGCGGGCCGCCGCATCCATGGCGTGCAGATAGGCGATCTTCTGCTCCAGCAGCTTGTCTGCGGACAGGGGCAGGGCCACAGGGTTGCGATCGCTCAGGCGGGTGAAATCGAAGGCGGTGGCGGTCACCACGGGGTCGCGGCGGTCTTTGGCCGCCAGAAGGGTGACGATGCGCAGCAGCTCGTCGCGGTTGGCCAGATTGGTGTAGCCGTAGAGCACCTTGTGGCCGTAACAGAGGCGCACGCCGATGCCGAAATCGAGGCCGCCGCTGATGTTCTCTATCTGGCTGGAGAGCAGGCTGAGCTGGCTGCGGCGCTTGCGCTCGACAAACAGCTCGGCAAAATCGGCACCCAGCGCAAGCGCGTGATCGAGCACGTCACGGGCGATGGCGGGGGCCAACAGGGAGAATGGGGTCATAGAATATCCTTTTCTGGTCTGTCCGTTTGCTTCCGACATCCGGCTCTGATTGTTATGGGATGTCGAGTCCATTGTTGCAGACCAGCACAAAAAAGTCGCTATAGCGTCATGCGATGATACCGATTGAGAAAATCGGTGCGATAACTGCGCCCGGCGGCCAGGGCCAGGCGCTCAGGGTCGTTTTGCCAAAACGTGGGAAAGGTCAGAGCAGGGCGTGGATTTCGCTCAGGATCTGCTCGACCCACTGCTCGATGCGCGGATCGGTCTGGTCATATTGATTGGCATCGTCCAGCGCCAGCCCGACGAAGTGACGACCATCGTCGATAAGTGCCTTGGAGGCATCGAATTCGTACCCTTCGTTGGGCCAGTAACCCACCAGCTTGACCCCTTTTGGCACTAGCTGATCGTGCAGCATGCCGAGGGCGTCCTGGAACCATTCGCCATAACCGAGCTGATCGCCGAGGCCAAACAGGGCCACGATGCGTCCCTCCAGATGGAGATCGGCGATATCTTCCCAGCGGGACTCCCAGTCCTCCTGCAGTTCGCCAAAATCCCAGGTGGAGATGCCGAGGATCAGGATCTCGTAATCCTCCATCCGGCGCAGGGAGACATCCTTGATATTGTGAATATCCACCAGCTCGGGGCCGATGAGGGCGCGGATCTTCTCGGCAGCCATCTCGGTGTAGCAGGTGGTGGAACCGTAAAACAGACCAATCTTCATCGCTCTACTCTCTGTTGGCGCTTTCTCGCTTGCTTTTGGCGCGTTCTCGCATGCTCGTGTGGGCTGCGCCATGTTGGCAACACGATGGGTAACGTAAGGGGAGGGCGCCAGTCTAGCAGATTGCCATTCGACCTTCACCGCCCGGCAAGGGGTGTGGCAAACGTGCCTTATCTTTCCAATGAAAGTGCCTTGTCTTTCCAAGGAGTTGGCGCGTTACAATGGGCCATCGATCCCCTGATTGCAGCGCACCATGAGCAAACCCGACCCCCATCCCCTGATTGAACCCTTTCTCGACGCCCTCTGGCTGGAGCGGGGATTGTCTGACAACACGGTCAGCTCCTATCGCAGCGATCTGGAGAAGTTCTCCCTCTGGCTCGACGAGCAGGGGAGCTCGCTGCTGCTGGCGGGGATGGACGAGATCCAGCACTACCTCGCCTGGCGGGTCGATCACCAGTTTGCGGCCAGCAGCACCGCCCGCTTCCTGTCGGCCCTGCGCCGCTTTTACCAGTATCTCAACCGCGAGAAGCTGCGCAGTGACGATCCGACCGTGCTGCTGGAGGGGCCCAAGCTGCCGAAAAAACTCCCCTCCGATTTAAGCGAAGCGGAAGTGGAGGCACTCTTGAGTGCGCCGCTGGTGGACGACCCGCTGGAGCTGCGGGACAAGGCGATGCTGGAGCTGCTCTACGCCACCGGCTTGCGGGTTTCCGAGCTGGTGGGGCTCACCGCCGAGCATGTCAGTTTGCGTCAGGGCTTGGTGCGTGTGGTGGGCAAGGGCAACAAGGAGCGACTGGTACCCATGGGAGAGGAGGCGATGCACTGGCTGGAGCGTTACTACCACGAGGCCCGCACCCTGCTGCTGGGGGGCACCAGCTCGGATGTGGTGTTTCCCTCCAAGCAGGCCCGTATGATGACCCGCCAGACCTTCTGGCATCGCATCAAGCTCTATGCCCTGCGGGCCGGGATTAACGGCGAGCTATCCCCCCATACCTTGCGCCACGCCTTTGCCACCCATCTGCTCAACCACGGCGCAGACCTGCGGGTTGTGCAGATGCTGCTGGGTCACGCGGATCTTTCCACCACCCAGATCTACACCCATGTGGCCAACGAGCGACTCAAGGCGCTGCACGGGGAGCACCACCCCCGTGCTTAAGCCTGTTGCAGGCGATTTTTGCCCGCTTGTTTAGCCTGATACAGGGCTGCATCGGCGCGGGCCATCACACTGTCTGGGGCATCATTCAGGGATTCGGCAATGCCACCGCTAAAGGAGACGCTTAGGCCCTTTTCACGCCAATCCTGTTGCCCCATGCTGATACGCCACTGCTCCATCAACTTCTGCGCGTTGGCAATATCAGTCTGTTCAAAAATAGCGACCAGTTCTTCCCCCCCAAAGCGGCACAGGGTTGCCTGTTCCTCCAGCAATTGGCTACCAAGCTGGGCAGTGCGTTTCAAAACGGCATCACCGATGGGATGACCATAGGTATCATTTATTTTTTTGAAGTTATCAATGTCGATAATTGCCAATATGTATTGGCTATTTTCTTTATGTAGAGTGGCGAGCGCCTCTTCCAAATGACGGCGGTTGTACAAGCCGGTTAATGCATCACGCAGCGATTTTTCTGTTTCGGCCTGCATTTTGTCTGAAATCATCACGATTTCATCCTCCAGCTCCTCTATGCCAGCCAGCTTGGGGATAATAATCTGTTGCCCCGGAGGGGTAATACGCAATTGTCTAACAACTTGTACTAATGTGCTGATAGTATGCTCCAGACGTTGTCTGAAAATAATGGCAACCAGTGTGAATATCGATAGTGACAATACAAGGGTGATAAATATGTTCGGGAGGATTTCTCCAATCAAAATACTGCTCTTGAAAGGGAAAATAGTGATAACCAGCCATGATGGATTTTTGTGTAGAGCATGAAACGAAATGAGGTCCCCGTCGTTATCCATCAGTGTACCATTTCTACCTTTTATTTCTGCTAACCAAGTTTTTGTCAGCGTCTTGCCATTTTCCAGCGGGTCGCTGTGTGCGATGATCATCTGGCTTTCTCTATCAAACAGCATGTAAGTCACCTTGTCACTGCTCTCAAGAATACGCCCAATTCTTGCAGAAAATACCTTAAGGTTAAGATCTATACCTATCACGCCAAGAAACTCCCCCTGTTGATTCAAGACGGCATGGGAGAGGGTAACGACTGGTGTTTTTTCTACTGCATCAATATAAGGGGCGCTCCAGACACTTGTGCCAGGATGATTAATCGCATTACGGTACCACGGTCTTTCAGCATGATTGATTGTCTCTGGTAATGGGTGAAGAGAGAAGCTGAGTTGTTCATTGTTGCGTAATGAATAATATACGGTTTTCACGGGGCCTTCTGGGTAAAGCATATACTTCCATATGTCATGATAGCGAGATTTTAAGGCTGGCGGTAAGTCACCTGTATTCTTGTCTATATCACCAATGAATATATTTATTTGGCGCTCTACCGAGGCGATAGAATTATCCCATTGCTGGCCAGTGCTGTCGTTGAAAAATCGCATTGTATTCAGCAAGGTATTTTTTTGCATGACGGCAAAAAGGTACGCACTACCCAATGTGGTCAAAACAAGTGGCAGTGCAAGCAGCAAAAGAAAACGGAGAATAAAGCTGTGATTGGAGTTTGCAGCAGTGGAGGTTTGCATAGTCACGACGCCTATATAACTTTACGCCATCTAACCATAGCCCATGGGCATCGTGACACACATACACACCAGTCTGGGGAGTCGGCTTAACGCTCCTGTTGAGATTTCAGCAGATCACGGATCTCGGTCAGCAGCTCCTGATCCTTGGTCGGGCCTGCCGGGGCAGCGGCTTCCTCTTCCTGCTTCTTCTTGAGGGTGTTGATGGCTTTCAGTCCCATGAAGATGGCAAAAGAGATGATCAGAAAGTCGATGATGGTCTGGATGAACTTACCATAGGCGATGACCACGGCAGGTGTTGTCCCTTCTGCGGCCTTCAGGGTGACCGCCAGGTCGCTGAAGTCCACGCCGCCCAGGATCAGGCCGATGGGCGGCATGATCACGTCACCGACAAAAGAGGAGACAATTTTGCCGAAGGCGGCACCAATGATAATACCGACCGCCATATCGATGACGTTGCCGCGGGCGGCAAAGGCTTTGAACTCTTGAATCAGACTCATTATTTCCTCCGAAATTAAACAAGATAGCGCGTTGATTACCCTTGCCAAAGGGCGAACTCTCGTCAGGAAAAACAGAGGCTAAGCCGCGTTGTTCCTGTCGTCCTGACTAGCTTGCGGGCGTTATGAGTCCTTGGCAATCGGGGGGAGCCATTTTTTTGGTACAAAGTGATATTAATTTTTTGGTAAGTAGCTGGTTGAATGATGAGCTGTGCTGCTGTAGTTTGCTGGGTCGATTCATTCATACCACGTGAGTAAACAAGTGAAGTATTTACTACTGGGAATGATGCTTTTGTGCACATTTGCTGCCAGAGCGGGGATGGATACCCAAGCCTTGAAACAGACCATCACGGCCCGGCTGGGGGTCCCCGTCTATCTGGTTGAACCGACCCCGATCGCAGGGTTGTATATGCTGGGCACCTCGCAGGGGGTGCTCTACAGCGATGCCAAAGGGGATTATGTGGTGCAGGGGGTCATGCTGGATATGACCCGCGACATGAAGAACCTGACCATCTCGGGTATGCGCGAGCAGCGCCGACTTGGCTTGGCACAGGTGGCCCATGCCCCCATCGTGCTCAAGGCTCGGGATGAGCGTCACCGGGTCGCGCTGTTTCTCGGCGAGCAGGACGCAAAGCGTCGTCAGCTCTCCGGCACCTTGCAACACCTGCAGGCATCCGGGGTGAGCGTGGCTCTCTATCCGGTGATTGATCACGCCGAACGGGCCGCCGACTGGTGCAGCGATCCCCTGCTGCAAAATGATCCGTTAAAAGCCTATTTGCCTCAAACGGCATGTAGTGAGACCCTTATCCAAAATATTGGCCTGAGCCAATGGTTGGGGGTCAAGGTACTGCCGGCCTGGGTCTCCTCCGACGGGGATCTGGTGCGCGGGTATCAGAGCCCCGAACAGCTGCTCAAGATACTGGATCATATTGATGTCCCTGCAAATCCGTCGTCGTCCGCGAGTTGATGATTCCCATCTGCCTGCCACCCTGCATCCCCTGCTTCGCCAAATCTTCGCCAGCCGTGGCGTAGAGGATCCCGCCCTGCTGGAGCGCAGCGCCAGCCAGCTGTTGCCGCCCCAGCGCCTCTATGGGATGGAGCAGGCGGTGCCGCTGCTGGCCGATGCCCTGACTGCCCAGAAACGGATCCTTATCGTCGGCGACTTCGACTGCGATGGTGCCACCAGCTCCGCCCTGTGTGTGCTGGCCCTGCGCGCCATGGGCGGTCGCCACATCGATTTTCTGGTGCCCAACCGCTTCGAGTTTGGCTACGGCCTTACCCCCGAAATTGTCGAGCTGGCGGTGGCGCGCGGCGCCGAGTTCCTGATCACGGTGGATAACGGCATCTCCAGCATCGCCGGGGTGGCGGCTGCCAAGGCGGCTGGTATGCAGGTACTGGTTACCGATCACCATTTGCCGGGTCAGGAGCTGCCTGATGCCGATGCCATCGTCAACCCTAACCAGCGCGGTTGCGATTTCCCCTCCAAGTCGCTGGCCGGGGTGGGGGTGGCCTTCTACCTGATGGCGGCCCTCAACACCCATCTGCGTCAGCTCGGCTGGTACGAACGGCAAGGGTTGCGAGCCCCCAATGTGGCGGATTACCTCGATCTGGTGGCTCTTGGTACGGTCGCCGACGTGGTGGCGCTCGATGGCAACAACCGCATCCTGGTCCATCAGGGCTTGCAGCGGATCCGGGCCGGCCGCTGTCGCCCCGGCATTCAGGCGCTGGTGGATGTGTCGGGCCGCGATGGTCGCCGCCTCACCGCCGCCGACCTCGGTTTTGCGCTGGGGCCACGCCTCAATGCGGTAGGGCGCCTCGATGATATGTCCCTTGGGGTCGCCTGTCTGCTCTGCGATGATCTCAATCTGGCACGCCAGCTTGCGGCCGAGATGGACAGCCTCAATCAGGAGCGCAAGGAGATTGAGCAGGGGATGCAGCAGGAGGCCCTCGCCACTCTGGAGCAGATCCGGTTTCGCGATGGCGAGGTGCCGTCGGGCATAGTGCTGCACCGCAATGAGTGGCATCAGGGGGTGGTGGGGCTGGTGGCCTCCAAGGTGAAGGAGAAGTACTACCGCCCGGTCATTGCCTTTGCCGAGAGCAGCGAGACCGAGCTCAAGGGCTCCGGCCGCTCCATTCCCGGGGTGCACCTGCGCGATGCGC
Organism: Aeromonas sp. R9-2; assembly: GCF_040908025.1. Classification (NCBI taxonomy): domain Bacteria; kingdom Pseudomonadati; phylum Pseudomonadota; class Gammaproteobacteria; order Aeromonadales; family Aeromonadaceae; genus Aeromonas; species Aeromonas sp. R9-2. The sequence continues at coordinate 291,627 of NZ_JBFOCX010000020.1, read as the reverse complement.
TGGAACTGCTCGATACCCGTCATCCAGGCCTGATGGGCAAGTTTGGCGGCCACGCCATGGCCGCGGGGCTGACCCTCCCCAAGGCCAATATCGAGGCGTTCGGTCGGGCCTTTGAGGCGGTCATCAGCGAGCTGGTGACACCGGAGCTTTTGACCGGGGTGTTGCTCACCGATGGCGAGTTGTTGCCGGACGAACTCAATATCGAGCTGGCGGAGCTGATTCGCGCCTCCGGCCCCTGGGGTCAGGCCTTCCCCGAGCCACTGTTTGACGGCGAGTTCGTGCTGGTGCAGCAGCGGCTGGTGGGGGAGAAGCACCTCAAGATGATGCTGACAACCGATTCCGGTCACGCGGTGGATGCCATCGCCTTTGGCGTCGATCTCAAGCGCTGGCCCGATGCCTCGGTCAAGCGGGTGCGGCTTGTCTACCGGCTTGACGTCAACGAGTGGCGTGGCAACCGCAGCGTGCAGCTGCTGGTGGAGCATTTGGAGGCAGCCGGTCTCTGAGCCGGTAGCATAGCTGCTCTATCGCCGCTTTATCACAGATAGCGCTGACAACGGCCACCCTCGGGTGGCCGTTTTTGTTGGCGGATTTCTGGAAAAGGGCGTTGACCCGTCTATAGCTTCACAGTTTAAGCTCGTCTCTATCGGGTCACCTGAGGGCCCGCACCGTGAGTAATTGCCATGAAAATATCCGAACTGGCCCGCCGCTGCGGCCTCGCCCGCTCCACCCTGCTCTATTGCGAGAAGCTGGGGGTGATTGCCGGCACCCGGGCCGCCAACGGCTATCGCCACTATGACGAGGGGGATCTGCAACGACTGCATATGGTGCAGGCCCTGCAGGCGGGTGGTCTCAGCCTCAAGCAGTGCCTCGCCTGTCTGGCTGGCGAGATAGATCAAGCGGCATTGCAGGCCCGGGTCAGGGAGCTGGATGAGGAGCTGGCGCGGATGCAGCGTGCCCGGGATCTGTTGGCGGATCTGGCAGGGCTGCGCCCGCGCTCCGGTGAGGAATTCAAGGTCTGGCAGCTGCAACTGCAGCGCGAGGCACCGGAGGCCTACTTCGCGTGGGTGATGAAACAGGGTTTTAGCGAGAAAGATCGCTACCACTTGCAATGGTTGAGCAAAGACATGAATGAACATGAGCGTTACATCAAGGACTTTATCCAGCTGCTGGATGGCATGAGTTACTGGGGGCCGGGGGATCGCTCCTTCACCCAGCAGCAGTTTGCCGCCTTGCCCATCCGGCCGCGCCGGATCCTCGACATGGGCTGCGGGCGCGGTGCCTCGACCATGGCGCTGGCTCAGGTGACCGATGCCGCCATCGTAGCCATCGATCTGGAAGAGGAGGCACTGGCCGCCGTGGCGCACTCCGCCCGTGCAGCGGGCTTTGAGCATGTCTCCACCCTCTGCGCCAACATGGCGGCACTGCCGGACGAGCTGGCCCCGGCCGACCTCATCTGGGCAGAGGGGAGCGCTTATGTGATGGGGGTTGCCAATGCACTGAAGGCGTGGCGCCCGCTGCTCGCGAGCCCGCAGGCTTGCATCGTGCTCAGTGAGGCGGTCTGGCTGACCGATAACCCGCCCGAGGAGGCGTTGGCATTCTGGCAGCAAGATTATCCCGCCATGCAGACGCTGGCGGGCCTGCTTGAGACGATACAAGCGGCAGGCTACCGCTGCCTGTCACACACTCCGTTGCCGATGAGCGCCTGGAACAACTATCTGGACCCTATCGAGGTCAATCTGGTGCGCTATCGAGACGAGCTGGGGGAGAGTGCCGCCTGGCAGGACTTGAACCGGGAAGTGGCCATCCACCGCCAATATCTGGGCAGTTACGGCTATGTGATCTGCTGCCTGCAAAAAGATGCGTGATAAGTTGTCGTAAACAACGAGGCGCCTGCGGGCGCCTCGTTGTTTATCAGGGATTGCGGATGGCCATTACAGCTCGCGGGCCCAGGGGTGCGCCTTGGGGCGCAGCGCCAGCGCCAGACCCAGCAGCAGCACGGTCAGGCCATAGAGGGGCCAGCTGCCAAAGCGCATGTAGGGGGTCTCGCCGTGGGCGGGACGTACCTCGCTGCGCAGCACGCCCGCTTCAAACTGCGGGATTTGGCCGATGATGCTGCCATCGATCTCGGTCACGATGGTGATGCCGGTGTTGGTGTCCCGCAGCAGCGGACGAGCCAGCTCCAGCGCGCGCATCCGAGCGATCTCCATATGTTGCCACGGGCCGATGCTGGTGCCGAACCAGGCATCGTTGGAGACGGTCAGCAGGAAGTCGGTATCGGCATTGACGTTGCGGCGTACCTCCTCCGGGAAGATGATCTCGTAGCAGATGGCGGCGGCAAACTTGAGCCCCTTGGCGATCAGGTTGGGCTGCACCTCGTCACCCCGGCTGAAGGAGGACATCGGCAGGTTGAAGAAGGGGGCGATGGGGCGCAGCAGATCTTCAAAGGGCACGAACTCGCCGATGGGCAGCAGGTGGTATTTGTTGTAGCGGTTGGGGTGGTTGTAGAAGTAGGACTCCTTGCCATCCGCATCCTGCACCCCCATGCCGAGCACGGTATTGTAGAAGCGCTGTTGCTGCTCGTCGTAGTGGATGATCCCAGCCAGCAGGCCGGTATCGTTCACCTTCATCGCCTTGTCCAGATTCTCCAGATAGGGGCCCATCGCCTTCTCGATGGCCGGGATCGCCGACTCCGGCCAGATGATGATGTCGGCATCCTGATTCTCGCGGCTCAAGTCCTGATAGGTGCGCACCGTGGGGGCCAGCGCCTCCGGATCCCATTTGAGGGATTGGGCGATATTGCCCTGCACCAGCGCCACCTTGACCGGCTCGCCACGGGTCACCCAGTTGAGCTGCATCAGACCGTGGGCACCGGCCACCAGCAGGGCGGGCACCGCCAGCCACAGTGGCGAGCGGGATTTCCACACCAGCCAAATGGCGGAGGCGGAGAATAGCAGTGCTAGGGTGATGCCCTGTACCCCGAGAATGGGAGCAAATCCCTTGAGCGGGCCGTCGATCTGGCTGTAGCCAAACCAGAGCCAGGGGAAGCCGGTCATCACCCAGCCGCGCAGCCAGTCAGCTACCAACCACAGTGCCGGGAAGGCGAGCAGCCAGCGGCTCCAGTGACGGCCGCCAAAGAAGCGGGCAAAGACCCAGCAGGCGAGCGTCGGGTAGAGTGCCAGATAGGCGGAGAGCCCGGCCAGCAGCACAAAGGCGACCGGCAGCGGGATGCCGCCAAACTCGGTCATGCTGACATGGATCCACCACAGCCCCGGTAAAAAGAGTCCCATGGCGTAGCCAAAACCGCGCCAGGCGGCCTGTTTCGGCGTGGCTTTGTCCAGCAGGGCGTAGAGGCCAAGCAGGGAGGGGATCACCAGCGGCCAGTAGCCGAAGGGGGAGAAGGCCAGCACGGCGATGGCACCAGAGGCCAATGCACTGAGGCTTAACAGAATTTTGGAAGTAACAGGGGATAATCTCACGGGCGATGGTGCTCGTCTTGGTGTGAAACTGGGGTCGAATGGCCGGTATCTTAACCTGTAAGCGGGGCAACGGCGAGCCTCGATGCCGGTGGCAGAGAGCACAACGCCCCGAGGTCGGGGCGTTGTTTCACACATCGAGCGGATCTGCTTATTGCGGCTCGGATTGCGCCGCCGCGTGGTGCTCGGGGATCTTCACCTGCAGCTGCTGCAGACGGCGCCGGTCGGCATGCATCACCTTGAACAGGTAGCCGTCCAGCTCGATCTCCTCGCCCTTCTTTGGCAGGTGGCTGAAGGCGTGCATCACCAGACCGCCTACCGTATCCACCTCTTCATCGCTGAATTTGGTGCCGAAGAAGTCGTTGAAATCCTCGATCTCGGTCAGGGCGCTGATGGAGAAGACCCGCTTGCTGAGGCGGCGGATCTCGTCCGGCTCATCCTCGATGTCGTCAAACTCGTCGTCGATCTCGCCAACGATCAGTTCCAGTATGTCTTCGATGGTCACCAGACCGGAGACGCCACCAAATTCGTCGACCACGATGGCCATGTGGTAGCGCTCTTCACGGAACTCCTTGAGCAGACGGTCAACCCGTTTGCTTTCCGGTACGATCACCGTGGGGCGCAAGATTTTCTCGAGCTGCAGCGGCTCGCTGGCGTGATGGCCGCCAAACCCGAAGGGAAGCAGATCCTTGGCGAGCAGAATCCCCTCCACATGATCCTTGTCCTCGTTGATCACCGGGAAGCGGGAGTGGCCGGACTCGATAATCACCGGCAGGATTGCATCCACCGGCTGGGACTTCTCGATGGTCACCATCTGGGAGCGGGGGATCATGATATCGCGCACGCGAAGATCGGCGATCTCCAGCACCCCCTCGATCATGTCCTTGGTGTCCTGATCGATGAGGTCGCGCTCTTCGGCATCGGCTATCACGTCTACCAAATCATTGCGGTCTTTTGGCTCGCCCTGGAAGAGTTGGCTGAGTTTGTCGAGCCAGGTTTTCTTCGGCGAGCCGGTACTAGGGTGATCGTCGGTCATTTTTTCTCTTGGTTACTCGCTTAAACACACTTGAAATAGTTCGGGTTATATAAGGATGGCCATCTGCTGTTTCAAGACGATGACCATCCGGTTCTTTACTCTTCGTCGTTCAGATAAGGATCGGCAAAACCGAGCTCCTGCATGATGTCGCGCTCAAGCGCTTCCATCTCTTCGGCTTCCTCATCCTCGATATGGTCATAACCTAGCAGATGCAGACTGCCGTGCACAACCATGTGGGCCCAGTGGGCCATGAGGGGCTTGCCCTGCTCCTCGGCCTCGCGCTCTACCACCTGACGGCAGATCACCAGATCGCCGAGCAGCGGCAGCTCCAGACCGGGTGGCGCCTCGAACGGGAAGGAGAGCACGTTGGTGGGCTTGTCCTTGCCGCGATAGGTGAGGTTGAGCTCGTTGCTCTCCGCCTCGTCGACGATACGCACCGTCACTTCTGCCTCCTGCTGGAAGCCGAGAATGGTGCCGTCGAGCCAGCCTTGCAGCTGGGCTTCGGTGGGCAGGCCGTCAGTGCTGGCACTGGCCAGTTGCAGATCCAGGGTTACGCTCATTGCTCACTCTCTTTGCTGGAGTTTGTTTGGCCGGCCACCTTCTCGGTTGCCTGTTTGGCATCGAATGCCTCGTAAGCCTGCACGATACGGGCCACCACCGGGTGGCGCACCACGTCTTTGGACTCGAAGAAGTTGAACGACAGACCATCGACCCCTGGCAGCACTTCCAGCGCGTGGCGCAGGCCGGATTTGGCGTTGCGCGGCAGGTCTACCTGGGTGATGTCGCCGGTGACCACGGCCTTGGAGTTGAAGCCGATGCGGGTGAGGAACATCTTCATCTGCTCGGTGGTGGTGTTCTGGGCCTCATCGAGAATGATAAAGGCGTCATTGAGGGTTCTTCCGCGCATATAGGCGAGCGGCGCCACCTCGATGATATTGCGCTCCATCAGCTTCTCGACCCGCTCAAAGCCCAGCATCTCGAACAGGGCGTCGTAGAGCGGGCGCAGGTAAGGATCCACCTTCTGGGAGAGATCCCCGGGCAGGAAGCCCAGCTTCTCCCCCGCTTCCACCGCCGGACGGGTCAGCAGAATGCGGCGAATTTCCTGACGCTCCAGCGCATCCACTGCTGCCGCGACCGCCAGATAGGTCTTGCCGGTACCGGCCGGGCCTATGCCGAAGCAGATATCGTGGCGCACGATATTGGCAATGTACTGGGCCTGATTTGGGCTGCGTGGCTTGATGAGACCGCGCTTGGTCTTGACCGTCACCTCCTTGCCATAGGGGATGCTCGGCGCCGGTTCGTCATCCTGCTCCAGCACTCGCGACTCCTGAATAGCCAGATGGACCATGTCGGGAGTGATGTCGGTCACCTTGCCACCCTTGAGGGGCTGGGTTTCCACATAGAGGTGTTTGAGGATGACGGCGGCGGCATCCAGCTGGGCCGGTTTGCCCACCAGCTGGAAGTGGCTGTCACGGTAGCTGATCTCGACGCCGAGGCGGCGCTCCAGCTGCTTGATGTTGTCATCGAAGGGGCCGCACAGGCTGGCAAGGCGCTGGTTGTCGGCGGGCTCCAGATGCAGATTCAGGGTCGAGATGTGTCGGCTCAAAATATCCTCGTCTCAAGGCGCTCCCCATCCGCCGGGCGAATGGGGAGGAGGGGATTAATGGGGAGTGAAGGCGGCAACGCCCAGCTCGTCCGGTACGTTATCCGGGCGACGGGCCAGGATTTCGCTCGGGGCGGTGGCGATCCGCAGGTTCATCTCGCTCTCGCCGCGGATGAACTTGCCGCGCAGGGAGTTGGGACGCACCTCGGTGATCTCCACGTCGGCAAAGCCGCCGATCAGGGTGTGCAGGCCTTCGAAGTTGACCACCCGGTTGTTCTCGGTGCGGCCACACAGCTGCATCGGGTCGAGCTTGGAGGGCCCTTCCACCAGGATGCGCTGGGTGGTGCCCAGCATGGCACGGCCAATCTGCATCGCCTGGTTGTTGATGACGTGCTGCAGGCGGGCCAGACGGGCTTTCTTCACTTCCATGTCGACATCGTCTGGCATGTCGGCGGCCGGGGTGCCCGGGCGCGGACTGAAGATGAAGCTGAAGCTCATGTCGAAACCCACATCCTCGATCAACTTCATGGTCGCTTCAAAGTCTTCGTCCGTCTCGTTCGGGAAGCCAACGATGAAGTCGGAGCTGATGGTGATGTCGGGACGGGCGGCACGCAGGCGACGGATCTTGGATTTGTACTCCAGGATGGTGTGCGGGCGCTTCATCATGGTCAGAATACGGTCGGAGCCGCTCTGCACCGGCAGGTGCAGGAAGCTGACCACTTCCGGAGTGTCTTTGTAGACTTCGATGATGTCGTCGGTGAACTCGATCGGGTGGCTGGTGGTGTAGCGAATGCGATCGATACCGTCGATGGCGGCCACCAGACGCAGCAACTCGGCGAAGGTGCAGATGCCGCCATCAAAGGTCGGACCGCGGTAGGCGTTGACGTTCTGGCCGAGCAGGTTCACTTCGCGCACGCCCTGCTGGGCGAGCTGGGCGATTTCGTAGAGCACGTCGTCCAGCGGTCGGCTCACCTCTTCACCGCGGGTGTAGGGCACCACGCAGTAAGTACAGTATTTGGAGCAGCCTTCCATGATGGAGACGAACGCGGTGGCCCCTTCGGCGCGCGGTTCGGGCAGGCTGTCGAATTTTTCGATCTCGGGGAAGGCGATATCAACCTGGGCACCACGGCCCTCTTGCACTTCCTTGATCATGGCGGGCAGGCGATGCAGGGTCTGCGGGCCGAACACGATATCCACATAGGGAGCGCGCTGGCGGATGGCATCGCCCTCCTGAGAGGCAACGCAGCCACCCACGCCGATCACCAGACCGGGCTTGTTGGCCTTGAGCTTTTTCCAGCGTCCCAGCTGGTGGAACACCTTCTCCTGCGCCTTTTCGCGGATGGAGCAGGTATTCAGCAGCAAGACATCTGCCTCTTCGGGCTCTTCGGTAAGGGTGTAGCCATTGCTGGCATCCAACAGGTCGGCCATTTTGGACGAGTCATACTCGTTCATCTGGCAACCCCAGGTTTTAATGTGAAGTTTCTTGCTCATTGCTTCTCTTGACTTGTTTTGAAATCGGCATGGTCAAAGGACCGCGCATTTTACTCCGCAATCTGGATACTGCCTAGCTAATATCCAGCTGGCAATGGTGCTCACCCGATACCTGTTGCCAGCAAGCTCAATAAGCTTTCTCCTTGATTTGACGCAGCAATTCCCCGTTTGTCTCACTGTTTATCAGCCGCCCTTGCGCTATCATGCAGCCATCCGGTTCACGTCCGGGCGCTGTCGCCGGACGCACCCTTTCAGGAATAAATGTATGGAACAGTGTGATATCGCCATCGTCGGCGCCGGCATGGTGGGCGCCGCCACCGCCTGTCTGCTGGCGGCTCAGGGCCTCTCGGTGCGGGTCATCGAGACCCAACTGCCGGAGCATTACGCGCCGGAGCAGCCGCTGGATCTGCGGGTCTCCGCCATCAGTCAGGCCTCGGTGGCGCTGCTGGAGCAGGCCGGTGCCTGGCACCATCTGCAGCAGATGCGACTCTGCCCCTACCGCCGACTGGAGACCTGGGAGCTGGACGGTTTTGCCACCCGCTTCAATGCCGCCGATCTTGGCCTGCCCCAGCTCGGCTACATCATCGAAAACCGGCTGGTGCAGCTCGCCCTGCTCAAACGGATGGAGGATTTTCCCACCATCCAGACCCACACCCCGGCGGCGGTGACCAGCCTGCGCCAGAGTGCGGATGAAGCTGTGCTGACTCTGGATGATGGCACCGAGCTGGCGGCCCGCTGGGTGCTGGCCTGTGACGGTGCTGAATCCCACACCCGCAAGCTGGCGGGTATCGGTGTATCGCGCTTCGAGTACCGCCAGCACTGCATGCTGATCAATATCGACACCGACTTTGCGCAGGAAGATATCACCTGGCAGCAGTTCACCCCGAGCGGTCCGCGCGCCTTCCTGCCGCTGCCCGGCCAGCACGGCTCTCTGGTGTGGTATGACAGCCCGGCCCGGATCCGGGCGCTGGCAGCCATGAGCAACGAAGGGCTTGCCGCCGAGGTGCGTCGCCACTTCCCAAGCCGGCTCGGCGGATTTACCGTCACCGGCAAGGGGAGCTTCCCGCTGGTGCGCCGCCACGCCAACGACTACCACGCCGGTCGGGTGGTGCTGCTTGGCGATGCTGCCCACACCATCAACCCGCTGGCGGGGCAGGGGGTCAACCTCGGCTTCAAGGATGTGGCCTGCTGGGCTGATCTGCTGCAAGGAGCTGGCGCCGACTGGCATCAGCTGGCATTGGCCGAGCGTTACGAGCGGCGCCGTCGTCCCGACAACCTGCTGATGCAGTCGGGGATGGATCTCTTCTACGGGGTATTCAGCAATGAGATTGGCCCGCTCAAGCTGGCCCGCAATCTTGCTCTCAATCTGGCGGACAAGGCGGGCCCATTGAAGGAGATGGCGCTGCGCTATGCACTGGGGCTGGTTTGACAGGTAGAAACCAGATAGCACGGGCTGAATGCGCGAAGGAGCAAAGGTGATGAACAAGGCACTGCTGGTGATCGATTTTATCAACGACATCGCCCACCCCGACGGGCGCATTGCCGCCTCCGCAGCCCATGTGCTGGAGCAGGATGCCATTGCGCATGCCAATCAGGCGCTGGCCCATGCCCGCGCTCACGGCTGGCTGGTGGTGCTGATCAAGGTGGGCTTTGACGGCGGCTATCAGCTGCAACCCAAGGGGTCTCCCATGTTTGGTCGCGCTCACCAGTTGGGGGCGCTCTCTTTGGCTGACAGCGGCACCGACTTTCATCCTGATCTGGATGTGCAGCCCGGCGATCTGGTGCTGACCAAGCCCAGGGTCAGCCCCTTCTATGGCACGGCGCTGGAGCCTGCGCTGCGGGCCAACCACATCGACCACCTCTATCTGTGCGGGGTGAGCACCAGCTGGGCCATTCAGGCGGCGGCGCGGGATGGTCACGATCGCGACTACGCCATCACCATTCTGGAGGATGCCTGCGCCGCCGCAGATGCCACCGAGCATCACACCTCGCTGCGGATGCTGGGTCGCATCGCCGAGATCATCAAGGTGTCCCGGCTGGCTTGATCCTTAACGCAGGCATCACCCGAGCACCGTGTTGAGATTGACTCAGCGGCTCCCTGTCGGGCCGCAGCGCTTTTGGGCAACATGATTGTCGGGCAATATAGTGCTCACATGGATAACAACAAGGATGGACAGATGCGTTATCAGGGACGGATCGCGAGCTGGAACGAGGCGCGCGGCTTTGGATTTATTACGCCGGAGCAAAATGGCGCCGAGCAGGCAATCAATGGAGCACGCAGTGCAGGGCTGTTTGTGCATGTTACGGCGCTGCAATCAGATGGCCGCGTGCCCGAGCCGGGGGAGCGTGTCACCTATCTGATCGGCAGTGGCCAGGATGGCAAGCCAAGGGCGTTGCAGGTCTTTTTCCCCGATCGCCCGCTCACGTTGGCGGATGCCGTGCCGTCGGCCGCATCATCAGCGGCGCCATCGTTTCGGGCGGCAAGTCAGCCGCCAAGACCCACTTCTACCAGAGAGCGGAGTAACCCCTATCGACGTCGCAAGAGCAGCTGGAGTGGCAAACTGATCCCCCTGCTGGTGCTCGTCGGCCTCTTTTCCATCTATTCCCGTTTCTCGACCGAGTCGATGGCGCCATTGCCGGTCTCCTCTTTCAATCAGGAGGAGGTCAGCACGCCACAGGCAACGACCTTTATTCGCCAGTGTGATGGTCGGCAGCATTGCTCCCAGATGACCTCCTGCGAGGAGGCAACCTGGTTTTTGCAACATTGCCCGAACACCAAAATGGATGGAGAGGGCGATGGCATCCCCTGCGAAAATCAGTGGTGTGGTCATTAAATGTGACTTATCAAATACATATGCTCATGATGTGCTCTTGTTATCCGGAACAGGGAAACTGGCCAGAAACCTTGCCGGATAGTGTTCGATGGTGAAATTTGGTCTCAGTTGGCTAAGTGGGAACGGGGTGCTTTACTCCATCTGCTGACTAAATTGTTAATAGATGGCGGTATGCCACTTTTGCCACAGGATGGGCACCATGGCGGATGAGATACAGACGCGGCAGAGTCACTTCGCCGAGCGAGCCCATCATCTGGCTGCGCTGCTGGATTCGCTGGAAGATCAGATATCGGTGATAGATCGGGATGGCGTGATCCATTACACCAATCTCGCCTGGGATCTGTTTGCCGAGCAAAACGGCATGCCCAAGGGATATAACTGGATTGGGGTCAATTACATGGGGGCTTGTGACGCTGAAGCCGAGCCCTCTGGATTGGCTGCCGTGGAGGGGATCCTCCGGGTTATCCGTCATCAACAGGAGAAGTTCTATCTGGAATACCCCTGCCACAGCCCCGACACTCAGCGCTGGTTTATGATGCGAGTAGCGCCGGTACCCGGACTTGACGCCGAGTATTTTTCCATCGCCCATATCAATATCACCGAGCGCAAGTTGCTGGAGCTGGAAGTTGCCAGCCTCTCCCAACATGATCCCCTGACCGGACTGGCCAATCGGCGGCTGTTCAACAGCTTTTTGCATAACGAGTGGCGGCGCAGCATGCGTGAACATACCCCGCTCTCCCTCATCATGCTGGATCTGGATAACTTCAAGGCGTGCAATGACCATCTTGGTCATCAGATGGGGGATGGCTCCCTCCAGCTGGTGGGCCATCTTCTGCAATCATTCTGCCAGCGTCCGGCGGATCTGCCCTGCCGTTTTGGTGGTGACGAGTTTGCCCTGATCCTCGGCAATACCGATCGAGATGCGGCCCAGCGGATTGGAGAGGAGATTCGCCAGGCCATCAACGATCTCGACATCGTGGTGGCAAATAATATTCAGCTTAGCGCCAGCATTGGCATTGCCACCTACACGGCAGAGCAACTGCTGGAGGGGGAAGGGGCGTTGCTGGCCGCGGCCGATGCGGCGCTTTATTGCGCCAAGGGGGCGGGTAAAAACCGTAGCCACTGCGCCAGCTGTTGAGCCGCATTGCCGCTTTTGTCCTGCATGCGCCCCCTTGATGGGGGCGAACTGTTTTGACGTGGCACGATGTTAGCTACCAGCGAGCGTTGGTTTCAGCGCTCGGGCGTGGCCGACACCGGCAGGGGATGGCTGGCGATCACCTGCCTGACGAAGTTATCCCGGATGGGGTCGGCAAAGTCCGGATTCCATACCATGCTGACCTCCCACTCGGAGCTGGGAGCAGAGAGGGGATAGAGGGTGACATCGGGCCCTGCGATAAAGCTGACGCTGCGCGGCAGGATGGCGTTGCCGATGCCCGCCGCGACCAATGCCACCAGCGTCTGGATATCCTCGGCCTCCTGGACCATGCCGGTCAGCCGATTGGCGCCGAGAAAACCGGCGATCTGCTGGCTGAGCCCAGGGCAGCGGTGGCCCACCATTTGCAACAGGGGTTGACTGGTCAGTGCCTGCTGGACGTCGAATGCGGCCGGGTCTGGCTCGGTCATCCGTGTCGGCACCGCCAGCACCAGCCGGTCGATCAGCAGTCTGTGCTCCTGCAACTGCGGCATCTGAGGTCTGCGCATAAAGCCAAGCTGCAACTGGCCGGAGATCAGCTGCTCCTGCTGGATGGCGGAGGGCATATCCTGCAGATGGACCATCACGTCCGTGACCTGCTGTTTGAAGCGAGCTACCAGCGCAGGGGCCAGTGCGAAACTCGACAGACCGAAGCCAATCTTGAGCCGACCGGCCACGCCGCTCGCCACCGCCAGCGCATGGCTTTCGAACTCCCGACCGTGCTCGACCAGCGCACTCGCCTGAGTGAGTAGCTGAGCACCGAGCGCCGTCAGCTGGGCACCATGGCGGCCCCGCTTGAACAGGGTGCAGCCCAGCGTCTGCTCCAGCCCCTGGATCTGCTTGGTGAGGGCCGGTTGGGTGATAAAGAGGCGGCTGGCCGCTTCCCGGTAGTTGGCGGTGTCGGCCAGCGTCACAAACGCCTGCAGTTGCCTCAAGTCGAATTTCATTCCAATTGGTTATCCAAAGTGGCGATTTATTGATTATAAATTATCTAATCGCCTTGTTCTAATGGCTCGGCAAGGGGGGAATCGCCCTCCTCTGAACCGGAACAAGGAGCCATATCATGTCTACCCAACGCTATCTCTTTTTGATCAAGGGCACCCTGGTGCTGGCCCAGCCATTGGCGGCCCCGGAGACGGGGGAGCTGCTCGCCAGCCTGCTGCAACAGGGGTTTGTGGTCGGCCCCTTGCAAGTGTGGGCAGGCAGTACCGAGCAGGCACTCGCCTGTTATGAGCGTGCCGCCCAGCAGCAGGCCTTTGCCGATGCGCTCTCTGGCTCTCTGCCCGAGCTGGCCGGGGTGCCTGTATGAGTGTCTGTATGAGTGCTGGCATGAACACGCTCACCCTGTCGGTATCCGCCCTGCTGCTCGATATGGATGGCACCCTGGTTTGCTCGACCGGCGATGTGGAGAAGGTGTGGCGGCTCTGGTGCCAGCATCATCAGCTTGCCCCAGAGCCGGTGTTGGCTATGTGCCACGGCATGCGCTCACGTGAGGTGATCCGGGCGCTGGCCCCGCAGCTGGATGTGGAGCGGGAGGCTGCGCGGCTTGACGAGCTGGAGATGGAACATACCGGTGGCGACGCCATCTTTGGGGCTGGCGAGTTGCTGCGCCGCTTGCCGCCAGAGCTTTGGGCCATCGTGACCTCCGCCAGTGAGCGGGTTGCCCGCCATCGCCTGAGTTGTGCCGGTTTGCCGCTGCCCAGCGTGCTGGTGGGGGCCGAAGAGGTGGTCAATGGCAAGCCCGATCCCGAGCCCTATTTGCTGGGGGCTGAACGGCTTGGCGCCTCGCCCGATCGTTGCTTGGTGTTCGAGGATGCCTCGGCCGGTATCGAGAGCGCCCTGCGTGCAGGTTGCACCGTGGTGCAGGTAGGGGGCGATGCGCCGCTCAATCCGGCGGTGGTGGCGGTGATCCGCGACTGGCGCGAGGTGAAGATTGAGTTGGGGGAAGGCGAATCCCTGCTGGTGATGCTGCTCACCTGAGTGGTGGATAGAGCGTATTACGACCGCAGATTGCAGTATGAACCATCGCTATCCGCACTCTATGTTGCAATAAAAACGCCCCCGAGATGCGGGGGCGTTTTGCTATCTGACTGTTATTTGAAGACGCGGAAACGGGTGGCGTCGTCGATAAAGGTCTTCTCTCCTGCCGGTTGCTTGATGCTGCCAAAGGGCATCTGGGCGCGCAGCAGCCAGCTGGCGGGCAGGTTCCACTCCTTGCGTACCGCCTCGTCGATCAGCGGGTTGTAGTGCTGCAGGGAGGCACCGACTTTCTCCTGCGCCAGCGTCGTCCAGACCGCAAACTGGGCGATGCCGGTGGCATGTTCCGACCAGATGGGGAAGTTGTCTGCATAGAGGGCGAATTTTTGCTGCAGATCCTTGATGACGTCGGTGTCCTCGAAGAACAGCACAGTGCCGAAGCCTGCGCGGAAGCTGCCATCCACCTTGGCCTCACTCTGGGCATAGGCCTCTGGCGGCACAATCTTTTTCAGCTCGGCTTTGACGATATCCCACAGCTTGTGGTGCTGGGCGCCAAACAGGATGACAGCACGGGAGCTCTGGGAGTTGAAGGAGGAGGGGCTGTGTCTGATGGCATCCTGGATTAGGGCCGTCAGCTGCTCCGGCGTATGGGACACCTGGTCGCCCAGGGCATAGATGGTACGACGTGCTGTGATCTGCTCGATAAACGGACTGCTCATAACATCTCCTTGTTCTGCTTGGCGTTGCAGCCGGTGATGGACGGTGTGTCCAGCGCCTGCCGAATCAGGTATAGACTATAACACCCGCAATGCAGAGCGGGGTTAACCCGGGGTAACTAGCGTTTTTCCTGTCAGTTGATATTCGTTTGCGAACCTTGACGTTTCGCTAATGTTGGAAATGTCATTTAAGGGGCGCGAAAGTGATATTAATCAACGATTCACTCTCCTTTCTCTCCCACAATCCCCGTATGTTTTCTTGGTTCGGATGTGATGTGAGCCGTTCGTATCTCAATAAACGCTACTATGTGCTGGTCCCCCTCTCTGCATTGATTGGTTTGATGATCCTGATAGTGACGATCATCATGGCTATTGCCAGCTATCTGAGGGATATCGACATGACGGTATCCGGCTTCGGCCACATGGCATCCTCCGTTGAAGCGTCTCTGATCCACGAGATGGTGAAGGTCAATGAGCGGCAACTGGCGGTGCTGGAGGCCTCGCTCGACAAGGAGAAGATCGCTCGCGGCGGGCTGGCCGACTCCCCCATCTGGGCCATTGCGCACAAGATCAAACCAGGCAACCACTACATCTACTTTTACAACCTGAACGCGGATCGTATCGACAGTTACCCGGACTGGCTACCGCCCCCCGGTTATCAGGCGGCGCTGCGACCCTGGTATCAGGTGACCACCATGCCGGGCGACGAGCTCGTCTGGTTTGGCCCCTACCCTGAATACAATACCAATGAACTGATACTCAGCCTGATTAAACGGGTGCGGGACGATCAGGGGCAACTGCTGGGGCTGCTGATGGTCGACATGTCGTTCGACTCGCTGCAGCAGGCGCTACAACGGACGGTTGGCGGCAATCAGGCCGCACTCTATCTTACCTTGCGCGACAGCGGCCAGCTGGTGGTGGGCAGCAATATGGATCTGCTGGCAGATTATCCCATCGAGCAGCATCAGGGCCAGCAGTGGCTCGGTCTGGATGTGTTGTGTCATGGCACTTTCCTGAAGCGCGAGCTGGCGGACATTGGCTGGGATCTCAATATCTATCTGCCGCCCGTGCTGTTTCGCAACAGCCTCTATGAGGCGCTGCAGATGGTGGTTTTGCCATTGATCTCCCTGTTTGCCATCTGGTGTTGCACGCTGAGTCTGCTGGTGCGGATCTTCCGCCAGGAGCAGGCGCTGGTGTCGGGTTCGCTGACCGGTATCGTGCGCAATCTGGAGAGTTCTCCCCCCATCACCAAGGCCAATACCTGGTTTGTGCGACGCAGCCTGAACGAGATCGATCAGGTCAGGGCCAGCTTCCTCAAGGGGCAGGATGCGCTGTTGCGGGACCCTCTGACCGGTATCATGAACCGGCGAGCCTTCGAGCAGCACAAGAGCGCGCTGGAGCTGAGGGGGGAGCGCTTCTGGCTGCTGCTGTTTGATATTGATCACTTCAAAGGACTCAATGACAGTCGGGGGCATGCCTTCGGCGATCAGGTGCTGTGTCGGGTGGCCAACTGTCTTGCTGATGTGCTGGGGGTGAGCACAGTTTACCGGATTGGTGGCGATGAGTTTGCCGCTCTGCTGCAACAGCCACAGGATGAGCTGGCGGAGAAGCTCAATTGTCTGCTTGACGTGGTGCGACATCAACAGTGGCGTGAGCACAAGGGGCAGGTCACCTTGAGTATCGGCGGCGCCTGCCATTCACCCCTTGCCGACCCCATCTTCGAGCGTGCTGATGCAGCCCTTTATCGTAGCAAGGAGGCTGGCCGGGACTGCTGGCATTTGGCGGATGAGGCTGCTGACTGACAGCTTTTGTCCCAGCGCGGCGGGTCTGTGCCGGGACACGACAACCAGATTGTGGGGCGCCCAGCCGTAATAGTGTGGCTTTTTGGTGATTTTAATCTTTAAATTCAATCGCTTGATTTTACTCTTCCATTCTGGGCGGTGGCCGTGCGGCCATTGACTGTCGCATCCCTCATTTCTGCTGGCTGGCGAACCCCGTGGCACTTTGTATAGTGCCGCTGAATATTAATCAGGTTTGACAGGAGTACCCATGGAGATGAATTCGCGTGCTCTTCGCGCACTGGCATTGCTGGGCGCCTTGCTGGCTGGCAGCGCGACCGTGCATGCTTCCGAGACCCTCAATACCATTTTGGGTGGCGGCGCAGGTGGTGTGGCGGGCACCATGATCGGCAAGGAGCTGGGTGGCGATACCGGTGCGCTGGTGGGAGCGGCGTTAGGCGGTGCTGCTGGTGGGGCAGCGACGGCCAACAAGGGCAACAAGAATGAAGCGGCCCTTGGCGGCGCTGTGGGGGCGCTGGGCGGTGCCGCCATCGGCAAGAGTGTCGGTGGTGAAACCGGTCAGCTGATCGGCGCCGGGGTCGGCGGGGCGAGCGGTTCGGCCATCGGTGCCAAGACCGGCGATGGCCACAAGAGCCAGGATCGCTATTACGATGATGACGACGATCATCACCATCACAAGCACCACAAGAAGTACAAAAAGCATAAAAAGCACAGATGGCATGACGACGATTGATGCGTGTGCAGTGAGTGCGGAAGATGCAAAACGGGGCCTGTTGGTCCCGTTTTGCATGGTGTGGTCACTCGATTTTGCGGTGACTCGCTCGTGCGGTTACACCAGCCGGTGCTGGCGGCGACCGGCGGCAAAGGCGTTGATGTTGTCGATAAGCTGGTCGGCCAGTCGCTGCATCGACTCCTCGCTGGCCCAGGCCACATGGGGGGTCAGAATGAAGTGGGGGTATTGCAGCGCCTTCATCAAGGGATGGTCGGGGGGCGGGGGTTCGACGCTCGCCACATCGAAACCGGCGCCACCGAGGCGGCCGTTGGCCAGCGCTTGCAGCAGCGCCTCCTCATCCACCAGACCGCCACGGCCGACGTTGATCAGCAGGGCGCCCGGTTTCATCAGATCCAGCTCCCGCTCGCCAATGAGGTTGCGGGTGTAGGGGGTGAGCGGGCAGTGCAGGCTGATGACGTCCGAGCTTTGCAGCAACTCGTCGAGGGGCAAGCGGTCCTCGTCGTGACTGGCGCCGATCTGGCTCTGGGCGTAACGCACTGTCATCCCCATCCCTTTGGCCCGCTCGCCGAGCGCCTGTCCGAGCGTTCCTTTGCCGATGATGCCAAGCTGCTTGCCGTGCAGATCCATGATGTTGTGGTCGAAGAAGCAGAACTGGCCGCTCTGTTGCCAGCGCCCCTCCAGCAGCGACTGGCGCCAGCAGAAGAGGTTGCGCGACAGGGCCAGCATCAGCGCCATGGCGTGCTCCGGCACCGAGGGACCCGAGTAATTGCGGATATTGCACACCCCGACGTTGGCGGCGCGGCACGCTTCCAGATCCACGTTGTCGCTGCCGGTTGCGGCCAGGGCGATGAGTTTGAGCTCTGGCAGCAGGGCCAGTTCGGCGGCGCCGATCCGTACCTTGTTGATGATAGCGATGCTGGCATCTTTGAGCCGTTCCACCACCTGTTCCGGGGTAGTACTTGGATAGCTCTGCCAGTGGTGGGGGAAGTCGGGGTGATGCAGGGTGATGCCCGCATCTAGGGTATCGCTGTCGAGAAACACAATCTGCTGCATGGGCCTTCCTGCCATTGTTCAGGTTCGAGAGGCCATGATGCCAAAGAGGATGCGGTCAGGGCCAGATCGTCGCCGTGGCAGGGTTGGGCTTTATCCGGCAGATGTGAGCTGGCGCGCGCTTTATTGCGCCACGGTGGCGGCTGATTTAGAGCCAGCCCAGATGGTTGAGCCAGCCCTGAATGCGGGTGGGGGTCTCCTCCAGCTCCATCAGGGCGTAGGGGCGATAGTTGAGCTTGTTGCTGCGCCGGCTCTCGCTTTTGCGGGCCTCGGCGGCCAGCAGGGGCCAGCGACCGCCATCCTCCTGATAGAGGTCCAGGGTGGGGATGGCCGCCTGAGCCACCTGTTTGGCCAGGGTCTGGTTGCTCTGCTGGTTGGGGAAAAAACCATCGAGCAGCACCAGTGCATCGGGGGCTGGCAACTGTTCGCTAGCAATGAGGTTGGTGGTCCAGGCAGCGCCAGTACCTTGCGCCAGGATCAGCTTGAAGCCCCCCTCCTGCAGCTTGGCATCCGCCAGCTTGCTGATCCGCTCGGCAAACTGCTTGCGAAACTCATCGCTGTTTTTCGCTTTTTTCTCGGCGGCTGGGTCCAGTTCGGTCTGTTGGGGGGAGGGCAGCAGCAGCAGGGTATCAAAGCCCAGTCGGCCGAGGGCGCGAGTCAGTTGCCACAGCTGGCCGCTGCGCTGCCAGTCGGGCAGTAAAATGGCGAGCCCCAGATAGTTTTCACTGTCGTGTTTGGCGAACAGCACCGTCTGTTTGTCGATTTGGGTAGCATCGGGCAACCCTTTCCAGTCGCTGGCTTGCCAGTGGTCGAGGGGCATAGGCTCGGCAACGGGGGGCGTGACCTCGCTCGCCTCTGCCCCATGGCCAGCCAGCAAGGTCAATAACAGCAGTGATAAGGATAATCTGGCCATAGTGTGCTCCCCCGGTTATCTGGGTTAGCGGCGGCGGCGGAATTTTCTGAAGGCGGGCGGTGTGATGGCAACTCGGAGGCAATAAAAAAGCGAGCCGGTGGCTCGCTTTTTTGCAATCAATTCAAAGCGGTCAATTAGTTGACGCGACGCTTGAATTCGCCGGTGCGGGTATCGATTTCGATCTTGTCACCGATCTCTACGAAAGCGGCAACAGCCAGCTCGTAGGTAGTGCCTTTCAGACGGGCAGGCTTGGTCACTTTACCGGAGGTGTCGCCACGGGCTGCCGGTTCGGTGTACTCAACTTCGCGCACGATGGTGGTCGGCAGTTCTACGGAGATGGCTTTCTCGTTGTAGAAAGTCACTTCACACAGATCTTCCATGCCGTCTACCAGGTAGTTCAGCACGTCACCCAGGTTGTCTTTCTCTACGTCGTACTGGTTGTACTCGGTGTCCATAAAGACATACAGGGGATCGGAGAAGTAGGAGTAGGTGCACTCTTTACGTTCCAGCTGAACAACGTCCAGCTTGTCGTCGGCCTTGAAGACGGTCTCGGTAGCGCTGCCGTTCAGCAGGCCCTTCAGCTTCATTTTGACCACGGCGGAGTTACGGCCGGATTTGTTGAATTCAGCCTTCTGAACCACCATCGGCTCGGTGCCGATCATGACTACGTTACCAGCGCGGATTTCCTGTGCGGTTTTCATGTAAAAAATTCCTGTTCGTGAAACGGACGGATAAAAACTGCCAGATTATATACGGCTTTCTAAAAATTTCACCAACCGTGTGACGAGATCCCCATCCCGGAGCAACTTCTGTGACCAGCTTCGCCCATGTTGCTGCCAAATGGCGCTATATCGGGGCCATTGGGCCCAAAGTTCGCCGCAATCTTCGCCACGGTTGAGAGCCAGATTAAAGCGGCGCAGCCATTGGCCGCACTCGGCGGGTAGATCGGATAAGTAGTGGTCAAGGAACTGCTCCAGCTTGACCAGATGGGCCTCCTCCTCCTGTTGGTAGATGTGCCAGAGGAAAGGACGAGCCGCCCACTGGGCCCGTACGAAGGAGTCCTCCCCACGCACCAGATTGAGATCGCAGGTCCACAGCAGTCGATCGTAGCCAGCCTGATCGGTCATCGGCAGCAGCTTGATGGTGAGGTTGCCCGCGTGGAGCAGATCTCCCGCTTTGGCTGCAGGGATGGCATCCGTCAGACCGGCACCGGTGAGCACATCGTTGAGAGAGCGCCCCAGCGGCAGCAGCAGGGTGACGGGCGTGGCGCTCTGGCACCAGCTCTCGACCAGACTCTTCAGCGCATTGCTCTCGTAGGTAAAGAGGCTGACCCGCAGCTCGTGCTCTTGTTTTGGCGGCAAACCGAGGCTGGCCCAGTAGGCTGCCAGTCCCGCATCATCTTGCTGCCACTGCTCCCGTTCGGTGATGAGGTCGTGCTCGCACAGGAGACCGCCGGTTTTAGCGGTAAAGCCCGGGAAGAAGAAGTATTTGTTGAGGCTCTGGTTGCCAACTCGCTGGGGCGAGGCGAGGCCGTGGCAATCCTCGACCCAGCTCTCCGCCGAGAGGTACTCCAGATTGATCCAGCAGGGGGGGGGGGGTTGGCTCGCCATCAGTTCTATGAAGGGGGTGGGCAGTTCGCAGGCAAAGGCTTCGATCACCACCCTGGCCAGTGTCATGTCGCTCGGCAGGGACTCATGCCAGTGCTGGATATAGATGCCATCGACCCACTGACCATCCTGCGCCGGGTCGAGCCCTGGACAGATGCGGGCGAAACTTGCCAGATCGTCCACCCAGAGCCGCACCTGAACTTCATCGCCATGTGCCGCAATATTCCCCTCCCGTTTTAGCTGGCGGGCAAGTCGCCAGGTGACGCCGATGTCACCGAAGTTGTCGACGACGCAGCAGAAGATGTCCCAGTCAAACGGGGGCAGGGGAGTTGTCATGGCTCAGGATCCCGGATGCAAAAAACCGGTGCGCAGGGTAGCACACCGGTTGACTGGCTTCTAACGTCAGCGTGTGACGGCGGTCTGTGGCAGGTTACTCCTTGCCGTAGACGTTGTTCTCTTGCTCGCGTACCCGGATAAAGGTGGTGCGCTTGGTGAGCTCTTTCAGCTGGCTGGCACCCACGTAGGTACAGGTGGAGCGCACGCCGCCCAGAATGTCGCGCACGGCGTTCTCGACCGGGCCGCGGTAGGGCAGCAGTACGGTTTTACCCTCGGAGGCACGGTACTCGGCGACGCCGCCGGCGTGCTTGTCCATGGCGCTGGAGGAGCTCATGCCGTAGAACTTCATGAAGGGCTCACCGTCTACATCGACGATCTCGCCACCGCACTCCTCGTGGGCTGCCAGCATGCCACCCAGCATCACGAAGTCGGCACCGCCGCCGAAGGCTTTGGCGACGTCGCCCGGGCAGGTGCAGCCGCCGTCACCGACGATCTGGCCGCCGAGGCCGTGGGCCGCATCGGCACACTCGATGATGGCGGATAGCTGCGGATAGCCGACGCCGGTCTTGACGCGAGTGGTGCAGACGGAGCCCGGGCCGATGCCGACCTTGACGATGTCGGCGCCGGAGAGGATCAGCTCTTCGACCATCTCGCCGGTCACCACGTTGCCCGCCAGAATGACGTGGTTGGGGCAGGCTTCACGAATTTTGCGCACGAACTCGACGAAGTGTTCGGAGTAGCCGTTGGCCACGTCGACACAGATGAAGCGCAGCGCTTCGGACATGGCGAGGATCTGGCGGGTCTTGGCGAAATCTTCAGCCGAGGTGCCGGTGGAGACCATCACATGGCCCAGCAGCGCCGGGTCGGTCTCGTTGACGAAAGCTTGCCACTGCTCAAGGCTGTAGTGCTTGTGTACCGCGGTCATCATCTCGAAACCGGCCAGCGTGCGCGCCATGGCGAAGCTGCCGACGGTATCCATGTTGGCAGCGATAACGGGTACGCCTTGCCATTGGGTCTGAGTGTGTTTGAAGGTGAACTGACGGGTCAGGCTTACTTGGGAACGGCTCTTGAGAGTAGAGCGCTTGGGGCGGAACAGGACATCCTTGAAACCGAGCTTCAAGTCTTCTTCGATACGCATTACAAATTCCTTATTGAGCCTTGTTGAAAGTCACTTTTGCAGTGGCAAATTTTCGGCAGGCACAAAAAAACCGGTGGTTTTCAGGCCCTCCGGTTTACAACAGTGTAGGCAAAAATCCCTTCAGAACAAGACTGATAATTTGTAAATCCTTGTGGTAGCCTTTGGCGTCACAACCTGAGGTTAACCACCAGTTTCATCCAGCACCGTTCGGTGCCTTGCTCTCCTACGATATTCCCGCCCGCTTGGGCCGCCGTTCGGCCACTCTTTGTCGTCTCTCTCCTGACCCGCCAGATATTATCCAAGTAGCTGAAATAAATCGGATTGACCCACAATGGGACTGTGGTAGATCTGGGCGCAGGATTGACAAGGCAGGGCAGTAAAATGGGCAAGATGATGGTGGGGATCGCCTTGATGTTGGCACTGTGTGGCAGTGCGCTGGCTGAGACCCCGACCAGCTATGGCTGGATCGAGAAGGGGCTTATTTTGCCTACCGGCGTGGCGGTGAAGATGAAACTCGACACCGGGGCGCTCACCTCTTCCCTTGATGCACGCTCCATCACCAGATTCAAACGGGATGGCAAGCCCTGGGTGCGCTTCATGCTGGTGGTAACTGATGCCGACAGCGGCAAACTGGTCAAACAACAGTTCGAACGGAGGGTCGAGCGCAGCGTGACGGTGCGCGGGGCGGGCGGTATGGAGCAGCGACCAACGGTGACCATGTCCATCTGTCTGGGGGACAAGGTGTATGAGGAGTGGTTCACACTGCGGGATCGCAGCAAGATGATCTATCCGGTGCTGCTGGGCCGCCGCCTGCTGGCCGAGCTGGGCCCGGTAGACTCCAGTCGAACCTTTACCGTGCAGCCAGATTGTCATTGAAAGTAAAGAGCCCGCATCGCGGGCTCTTTAGTTATCGCTTATCTTGCCGGCGGCAGCGGGAGTAACACGCTCACCTCCAGCCCCCCTTCCGGTCGGTTGTGGACATCGAGATCGGCGCCGTGCAACTGGGCGATGCGCGAGACGATGGCCATGCCAAGACCGACGCCATCCCCCTGCTGGGGATTGACCCGAAAGAAGCGTTCATACAGCCGGGGCAAGGCACTGGCGGGAATGCCGGGGCCGTTGTCACTCACATCCACTCTCACCCGGTTGCCCTCTCGCTGAACCCGCACCCTGATCTCGCCCTCTGGCTGGGTGTAGCGCAACGCATTGTCGATGAGATTACTGAACAGCAGCTCGAGCAGGGTGGCCTGCCCCATCACCAGCTGCGGCAATTCACACTCCAGCGACAGCTGCTGATCCTTCTTGAGCGCGATGGGTGCCAGGGTCGCGAGGGTGCCTTGCAGCAGGTGGCCTATCTCCAGCTCGGTCAGTACCAGTCCCTGCTGGTTGTCGATACGGGCCTGGGTCAGCAGTTGGCGGATCAGCCGATCGCTGCGGTCTAGGGCTTGCAGCATCTTGTGTAGGGATTGCTGACGGCTCACTTCATCTTCGGCAGCCAGGGCATTTTCACTGTGGATCCGCAGCACCGCCAGCGGGGTGCGCAGCTCGTGGGCCGCCTCGTTGGTGAACTGCTTCTCCCGCTCTATGGTCTCCGCCAGCGCCTGCATCAGCCGGTTGATCTCGTTGGTGAGGGGGGTCAGCTCCTGAGCGCTTATCTTGAGGCTGAGGGGGCTCAGGTTGGCGGGGTGACGCTCGCTGATGGCCTGGGCCAGCTGGCGCAGGGGGGCCAGCCCGCGGGTGATGAGCCACCAGAGCAGGGCCAGCAGGAACGGCAGGGTGATCAGTAGCGGCAGCATGGTGAGGGTGGCCATCTTGCTGGCCAGTTCGCTGCGCTCGTCGTCCCGCTCGGCCACCACCAGCCAGGTCTGTTCCTGCTGGTTGTAGAGAGTGAAGGTGCGCCACTGGTGATTATCTTTTTCGACCGTGTCGAAGCCGATAGCCAGGGTGACCAGCGGCTGATCCGGGGCGCTGGGGGCACGCAGCAGCAGGTGGCCCTTTTCATCGAGCAGCTGGAAGTAGAGATTGCGTTCGAACTCGTGGCCGTAGGGGGTGATCTCCCGATCCTCGCCGGTCAGGTTGAGGCTGGGGTCTTTTTGCCACTCATCGGGATTTTGCGCCTCCCACTCCTGATAGACGGTGCCGTTGGCGGGCAGTTGCCCCTGCTGGGCCATGTAGCGAGCCAGCAGCTGATTGGTGATGCGGGCCGACTGGGCGAGGCGGGCATCAAACAGCTCCTCCATTTCGTGGCTCGCCTCCATGTAGCCGATAAAGGCGCTGATGGTAAGACTCAGGCTCACCAGCGTCAGGATACCGGTGAGCAGAAAGCGGCGAATGGAGCGGGGGCGTTTCATCGTGCGGGTGTCCGGCTTGGCTGTTCGAGCTGGGGAATGATGTAGCCGACCCCGCGAATATTGCGGATGAGGTCGCTGTAGAACTTCTTGCGCAGATGGTGGATATGCACCTCCACCGCGTTGCTCTCGGCGCCTTCATCCCAGCCGTAGAGGCTCTGTTGCAGCTGATCCTTGCTTAGCACCCGGCCGCTCTGGCTGATCAGCTCCTGCAGCAACTTGTATTCATGGGGGGTGAGTTTGACCGCCTCCCCCTGATAGGTGACCTGCTGGGATTCGGGATAGATGAGGATGTCGCCATACTCCAGTACCGCCTGAGCCTGACCCTTGCTGCGACGAACCAGGGCGCGCAGGCGGGCGTTGAGCTCCTGCAGGGCGAAGGGCTTGACCATGTAGTCGTCGGAGCCGGCATCGAGGCCGACCACCCTATCATCCAGCGCATCGCGGGCGGTGAGGATCAGCACCGGCAACTGGTGTCCTTCACGCCGCAACTTGCGCAGCAGGCTGAGGCCATCGATGTCGGGCAGGTTGAGATCGAGGATCAGGGCGGCGAACTCGTCGCTCTTGAGGGCTGCCAGAGCGGGCAACCCCTGTTGCAGCCAGTCCACCGTATAGCCGCTATGGCGCAGTGCATCCTGCATACCATCCCCCAGCATCACATCATCTTCTACCAGCAGGATCCGCATTCTTTTCTCCCTGTTTGTTGGGGGTCGCGATCTGGCTCAGCGCCAGGGCGTGCCGTGGCATAAACAACCCTGCCCACCAGTATGCAAGCTGGTGGGCAGAGTTTAAATAGTTCTTTGATCCATCAGGGTTTTATAGCTTGGCCAGCCGATCGCGGATCTCCATTCTGCGCCCTTCGTCGGCCACTTCGCGACCTGGGCGGGCCGGGGCTGCCAGCGCCTTGTCGAGGTAGGTTTTGGCCTCGGCCTTGCGACCCTGATCCAGCAGGAAGTCGCCATAGAAGAAGTTGGGGTCGATGCCATTGGGATTGATGGCCAGCGCCTGCTTGAGCAGTTGCTCCGCCTTTTCGTCATCGCCAAAGCCGACCGGCCACCCGGGCACCTGATAGTAGAGGGAGCCCAGACTGGTGTAGGCAGAGCCGTCCAGCGCCTTGGGATCCTGCTTGAGCGCAAGCTCCAGCTTGGCTTTGGCCTCTTTCACCAGCCCCAGCGCTCCCAGCCCGCCCTTGGCGCCAGCCCAGGTGCTCTTGACGATGGCCGACCAGATCAGCAGATCGGCGCGAAAGGGCTCCTTGGCGCTGGCCGCTTCGGCCTGGGTGCTCAGGGTTTCGAGGCAGCTCTCTTTCGCCTTGCCGCTCTGTTGATACTGGCAGACGGCCCACTGTTGCTGGATGGGGACGAGGGCATCATCCGCGGCCATGACCGAGGAGGACCCCAGCAGGATGGCGATGGCACAAGAGGTCACTGATTGACGGAAAAAGTTCATATTAATGCTCCTTCTTGGTCGGGATCGGGCGGGACAAGTCTGGTTGTGGCGCACTGTTGGCGCCGGCATCAGCCGTCCCTGGCTGAAAATGACGGGCATAACGTTTGATGATCGGCAGCTGTCTGGCCAGCGCCTTGTCGACGATGCCGGGCAGCAGGGCATTGAGCCGCACGAACAGTTTTTCCGGCCAGCCGAGCCAGCTGCGGCGGGTTTCGTTGCACAGGGCGATGACCGCCTCTTCGGCCACCTCCTGCGGGCTGTCGGTCTGGGTGCCGAGCGCCGCATTCATCTCGTAGGCGGCCTCAGAATTGAGTTTGGTGCGGGTGGCGCGTGGGGCGAAATGCAGCACCTTGATGCCGCTGCCCTCCAGCTCTCGTCCCAGCGCTTCGCTAAAGCCGCGCAGGGCAAATTTGCTGGCGCAGTAGACGCTGTAACCGGGGTAGCCGATGCTGCCCAGGCTCGACCCCATGTTCATGATGATCCCCGGCTTGCGCATGGTTGGCAGCAGGGCACGGGTGAGCTGGATGGGCGCCTCGATATTGAGCAGCAGCTGGCGCTCCACCTGCTCGAAGCTCTGATCTTCCAGCCAGGCAAACTGGTTGCAGCCAGCGTTGTTGATCAGGATGTCGATCCCGTCCTCCAGCGCTGGGTGTTGCAACAGCTTGGCCCGCTCCTGCGCAGAGCCGAGGTCGGCGAGCACCACCTGATGGCGCTCGGGATGAGGCAGTGACTTGCACAGCCGCTCCAGCGTCGGGCCGCGACGACCGTGCAGCAGCAGGTGGGCCCCTTGGGCCGCCAGCTCCTGTGCCAGCTCCTCACCTATGCCACCGCTGGCGCCGGTGAGCAGCACGAGTTTCCCTTCAAGGTTCATGGTGTGGGTTCCCTTTTTGCTGTCTGCTGATCCGCTGCCAACTTACGGTGTGGCGGTGAGGTTGTAGAGCATCTCGCCGTAGAGGCGGTAGACCACCTTGGCCCCGTGGATGATGGCGGCCTGATCTGCCGGGCTCTCGACCCGATCCATCAAGGATTCAAAGAACTTGAGGTGCTCCTGATCCAGGGCGCCGTGGGAGCTCAGGTAACTCATCGCCTGCGGTGGCAGGCCGAGGCCCTTTTTCAGCTGGTCGGCGACGGTGAGGGCGATGGCGACGCTGGTGCCTTCCAGTACCTGCACCATGCCGAAGAAGCCCATGGGGTTGCCGCGCTGGATCTGGTCATAGAGGAAGGCGACCATCAGCTCGATGGGCAGCCCGGGCTGGCCGTGGCGCACCGCTTCGGCATCACCGCCACAGGCGCGGATATCGTTGAGGATCCACTCCTGATGGCCATACTCCTCGTCGATGTACTCGGCAATGGCACCGCGCACCCACTCGTACTCCTGACCCAGCTTGCCGCCGGTGGCCATCAGCAGCGGAACTGTGTGGCGCACGTGGTAGTAAGCCTGCGCCAGAAAGGCGAGATAGGTGTCACGGCTGATATCGCCACGGCGGCAGGCTTCGATGATGGGGGCGTTGAACAGATGCTCACGCTCCTGAGCAGTGGCTTGTTGCAGAGTCTGGTAGAAGCTCATGACGATTCTCCTGTAAGGCATTGGCTGATTTGCCGGGAAAAGTGTTGGTAAATCTCGTTGCGACGGGGGCGCCCGTTGGCGGTGAGCAGGCCGGGATGCTGGTCGAGTGCCACCGGCAACCAGTGGTGCAGCCGGGCATAATCGGGCAGTCGCTGGTTCAGACCGGCGATCTGGCGGGGCAGATCCGCCTCTTTGCCCGGTAGGGGCTGGATCAGCGCCACGTTGGCGGGTTGACCATCGCCAAAGACCACGATGCGGGCGATGGCGGGGCAGAGCTGTGCTTCGGCCTCCACCCACTCCGGGGAGAAGTTGCGGCCAAAGGCGGTGATCTGGACATTCTTCTTGCGCCCGGTGATATGGAGGTAGCCCTCATCATCAAGATGACCCAGATCGCCGGTGGCGATCTGCATGGCAGAAGGTTCGCCGGTGGCGATCTGTTCGGGAGTCGGTTCGTTGCTGCCGAGATAGCCCAGCATGGCACTGCCGCTCACCATAATTTCGCCGTCGCTGGCGATGGTGACCTGACAGTGGGGCAGGGGGCGGCCGACGCTGCCGGGCTTGTCAGCATCCAGGCTGTTGAGCGCCACCACGGAGCCGCACTCCGAGAGGCCATACCCCTCATACACCGGCAGGCCGAGCTGGCGGGCATGTTTGATCAGGTCGGGTGCTACTTTGCCGCCACCGACGGCAATAAAGCGCAGGCTCTTGAGCTGCTGGGCCAGCGTCGGGGTGCTGGTGTAGAGCGCCAGCAGCAGGCGCAGCAGTTCGGGGACCAGCACTAGACTGTGGGTCGACCAGCGCAGCAGCGCCTCCCCCAGCATGGCTGGATTGAGCGAACTGGAACCGGTGAAACCGAGTTCCCCGAGGGACGGAATGCGGCTGCAGGCGCCGGTCAGCAGCGGCACATAAAGGCCTGTGATGTTCTCAAGCAGGGTCGCCAGCGGCAGCAGGGTGAGGTGTTTTTCCACCTTGGCTGACGCGACTCGCTCGGCCAGCGCATGACTCACCGCCATCATCTGGGTCAGTGACAGGCAGACGCCCTTGGGCTGACCCGTGGTGCCGGAGGTGTAGGTGATCTTGGCGGTGCCCTTGGGCAGCGCCGGTCGATTGGCCGGGGTATGGCGCCACAATGGCAGCTCGCCGGTGATCAGCGAGAGCGGCTCGGCGGCATGCCACCCCTGATGATATGGCCCCACCAACGCATCGGCACCGCTGCTCTCCAGCAACCAGGCCTGCTGGGCCTGACTGAAGAAGTGGGGCACCGGGATCACCACGATACCGGCTCGGGTACAGGCGAGATCCAGCAGCGCCCAGGGCAGGCCGTTGTCCAGTTGCAGCGCCAGACGGCTGATGTCGAGCTGTTGCAGCTGGCTGGCCAGACGCTGGATCTGTTGCCACAGGGTCTGGTAATCGAGACGCTGCTGGCTGCTCAGCAGCGCTGGGGATTGCGGATCCTCGTGGGCATGTTTGGCGATGGCGTCGAACAGGCTCATTGGGCGCACCTTTTTTGATGGGTCTGGTTATCACTGCTCTCGCCGGCATCGTCAAACAGGGTCGGCATGGGGGCCAGCAGATTGAGCAGCAGGCTGCGCTGGGCCAGCACCTCGCGCCCCTGATTGATGTCGCCCACCATCACCTTGGGTTGGCAACGGTAGTACTCGCCCCTGGCATCGGCGTCGGCACCCACCTGATGGGCCTGTGCAGGGGCCAGCTCCACCGGATTGAGTTGCAGCCGGGCAAAGCTGTTGCGCAGCTTGGCCGTGCCGGTAAAGACCACGTAGTCGAGGGCGTTTTCACACAGCAGGCGACACAGGGCCGCAAACATCAGGCGGGCATTGCCCGGTTCTCTGCAGGCCAGATTGCCCACTTCGATAATGCGGTTGCGTGCCGGATAGACCCCGAGGCGGGTGTTGATGGCGGCCTCGATGGGTTGCTCCAGATACTGTTCCAGATAGAGAGGCCCCTCACTGGCATGATTGAGACCACAGGCACCGACCAGCGTCCCGTCCGCCCGATAGAGCCCCAGCAGGCAGGGGAGGAAATGGGGGATGCGGGCGTTGAACTCGAGGGTGTAGGCGGCCTGGATATAGGTTTGCAGCGCCATGACCTGCTGTGGGGACTTGGCTAGCAGCAATCGGTAGGGGGCCTGGATCTCGATGGTCATGGGTGACTCCTTCTCTTGCGATGGTTTGAGAGTAAAAGGGCAAACTTAAGAAACCCTTAAGGAGCAAAAAAAGTTGTCAGCGAGGCTGCGGGCAGGCAATCTGCGCCGCTGTTATCCAACAGGAAGCCCCCCAAGAGGAACCGCCATGTCATCCACCGTCAGCTGCCCCCTGTGTGCCAGCCATCGCAGTTATCCTCTGCCAGTGGCGGGCAAGCGCTATCATCGCTGCCTCGCGTGCGAGCTGGTCTGGCTGGATGAGGCGGATCATCTGGATGAGGCGGCGGAGAAGGCGGTCTATGACGGTCACGACAATCGGGTGGATGATCCCCGTTATCGCAGCTTTCTGATGCGGGCATTTGGCGAGGTACTGAGTCGGGTGCCAACCCCTGCCAGTGGCCTCGATTTTGGCTGTGGCCCGGGCCCAGCGCTGGTGGCGATGGGGCGTGAGGCGGGTTACGACATGGTTGGATATGACAAGTTCTATGCCGACTTTCCCGAGTTGCTGACGCGTCAGTATGACTTCATCACCAGTACCGAGGTGATAGAGCATATCGCCGAGCCGCGCACGGTGCTGGCGCAGTTGTGGGATTGCCTCAAGCCGGGCGGTGTGCTTGTGCTACAGACTCAGCGGGTGCTCAGTGACGAGCGGTTTAAAAACTGGCGCTATCGCCACGACCCGACCCACATCGTCTTCTTTTCCGAGGCATCGTTTCAGGTGCTGGCCGCCAGCTGGCAGGCCGAACTCAGCTTCCCCCACGCCGATGTGGCGGTATTGCAAAAAAGCACGCCCTGAGGCGTGCCTTCGTCTGTTACTCGGCTGTTTCTTGCTCGGCTCTCGGTTACTCCTTGTAGCCCTTGTCCTGCCACTGGTAGTACATCAGGGCAGATTTGACGCCGATTGACTTGAACGGCTCTGGCGGCAGCCACATCGGCAGACTCTGCTCCGCGTGGTTGAACCAGGGGTGCTCCTTGCCCTGATAGAGGCTGGCCACGATGTCGCCAAACAGGAAGGAGAGATTGATGCCGTGGCCGTTGTAGCCGAGGGCGTAGTAGATGTTCTTGTGATCCCCCATTACCCCCACCGCTTCGGTGCTGTCGCCGGTCATGCCGAGTACCCCGTCCCACACCTGCTCAAATTTGATCCCCTTGAGGGCCGGATAGAGGGTCACCAGCTCGGTCATCATCATCTCGCTGACCCGGTTAAGATCGCCCTTGTAGTTGAGGCCGTCGTTGAAGACGTACTCGGCATTGCCGCCACCGATGACGATGCGGTTATCCGGGGTCAATACCAGATGGAACAGGATGTTGCGGGTGTCGTAGTAGGGCACCTGACTCTGCCACTGGATGGCGGCTAGCTGCTTTTTGGTGAGCGGCTCGGTGACGGCGCTCTGGGCGTGTACCGGGAAAACCCGTCCGCTGAAGTAGCCAAGCTTGGAGGTATAACCGTTGGTCGCCAGCACTATGCTATCGGCGGTCACCTTGTATTTGTCGGCCACATTGAGCTCGATCTGCTTGCCCTCCTTGATCCCGAGAACCGGACTCTGCTCGTAGATGGTAACGCCAGCCTGCTCCACCGCCTTGCGCAGGGCATTGACCAGTTTCATGGCGTGTACCTGACCGCCATTGGGGTCGTAGACCGCCCCCACGTAGCGATCGGTGCCGAGTTTTTCCTCTGTGGTATCGGCGTTCCAGTACTGGAGCGGGATGCCGAGGCGATTGGCGGTTTTCACATAGTCGCGGTACTCGGCGATATCCTCCTCATCGAGGATCGCCTCCACATAGCCATCGAGCTTGAGAGCGGCCTCTACGCCGGTTGAGGCAACCAGCGCTTGCAGCTTGTGCATGCTGGCGACGGTGAGGTCGTAATGGCGCTTGCTCGCCTCCCCCTCCTCATAGAGATCCATCACCTCGGAGCCCGGTAACACCATGCCGCCGTTGCGACCCGAGGCGCCGCTGCCCACCTGCTTGGCTTCGAAGATGGCGATCTTGAGCGACGGATTGGCCTTGGCCAGATGCCAGGCGCTGGAGAGGCCGCTGTAGCCGCCACCTATGATGGCGATATCCACCTTCATGTCTTGTGCCAGCGGGGCGCTCTCCTCTGTCGGTTTCTCCTTGAACCAGTAGTTGGTGTTGGGCTCAAAGTCGCTCATCTTGGGACCGCAGGCGGCGAGGAAAAAACAGCTGATGCACATGGTCAACGCTCGTTGGCAAAGGGTGGTCGGATTCATTTTCTACTCCGGTTACAGATACAAAATGTCAAATCATTTCATCGGGTTGGGCGGTATTGACCCGGCGACCTATGTCTCTCAGCCGGGCCAGCTGATCGGCAAGACCGGGCCCCTCATCCAGGCTGGTGACAAAGTTCCAGAGGTAGGTCATCACTGCATAGACATGGCCTGCGGAGACCTGGGGCTGGGCCATCAGCATGGTGATGGCCAGCAGGAACAGCAGGGAGGCGCTGACGCCGACTGCCAGAAAGGCGAGCGCCTCCCGATCCGAAATCCGGATGCGGATCCAGGCCAGCGCGCGGTAGTGGCGGGCGAGGCTGGCTGACTGGGCATGAGTGACCAGCTTGACCTCGTGTTCCAGCCGATCGTTGAGCCGCTCGTGCAGCAGCTGGTTCTTGCGCGAAAAGCCGGGCAGCAGCAGACCGAACAGCAGCAATACCCCCATGCAGGCGATGCCGACCCAGAACTCGATCACCATCAGCATCACGGCCGCCCCGACGATGGAGATCAGGCTGGTGGCCAGGATCGGGATATGTTTCTCGAAGAAGTCGACAAACTCCCGCGCCAGGGTGACCCGCGCCACTATGGTAGATTGCCCCTCCTGCTGCTGGCGCTGGGTCAGGATCACCGGCACCGCCAGTGCCGCATAGATATGGGTAAAGGTGCGGGTATCGACCGCCCGGCGCAGGGCGCCGATCAGCCAGAACAGCAGCACGATCAGGGCGTAGCTCGAGGCCTGTAGCCACTGGCCCTTGACGATGGCGTCGATGGCAAAGCCGGCGAACAGGGGATAGACCACCAGCAGGATGTTTTCGAGGGCCACCAGCGAGAAGGTGCCCGCCAGCTTGAGGGGATTGGCCCGCGCAATCGCCTCCAGCGAACGACCGGCCGAGTGTGGCAACGGCGTGGCCTGCTCGTCGCAACTGGCTGCCGAAGTGGTTGGTGTTGTCATGGGTTATCTCCTAAGATGTCGGAAATGCTAAGTTTGAGCGAGTGCTCAAAGTTTGTTTGAGCGACTGCTCAAAGTCAAGCAGATCGATTGATATCGCAGGAGGTCAGATGGCACGCCCATCAGCAGAACAGCGCAAAGAGATGATCATCGAGGCCGTACTGGCCCTGTTTCGAGAGAAGGGGATGGCGGCATCGTCAACCCGTGATATTGCCGAGCGCACCGGTCTGGCGCGCAGCCACGTCTACCACTACTTCAAGGATTGGAAGGAGCTCTGCCTCTGCGCAGTGGAGCGCTTCACCAGTCAGGAGATCGCCGAGCAGCGGGAGTGGCTGTTGCCGCTGCCGGCCCGCGAAGCGTTGCCGCTCTTTGTACGGGACAACCTGCCAACCAGTCAGGATGCCTCCTGGGCCATCTACCTCGATGCCTGGAACGAGTCACTGCGCGACCCTGTGTTTGCCGAGAGCTACCGCAAAATCATTCTGGCGTGGCGGGAGGTGCTGGAGCAGATCCTGCAAAAGGGGATCGACAGTGGCGAGTTTGTGGCGGGCGATGCCCGGCGACTGGCGCGCCAGATCACCTCCCTCATCAACGGCTATGCCGATGACCTCATTCTGGAGCCGACCCCCGAGACGGTCGAGGCCACTTATCAAGAGATCATGCTGGTGGTGAATCAGCTGGTCTTGCCCCCGGCCCACTCATAGCGGCGCAGGCAAAAAAAGGGTGGGGAGGCATGCCAGCGTGGTGTCTCCCCCGGTTTTGTTGGCTATCCGCCGGGCGCGCGATGGTCAGATACCAGGGAGCGGTTGTTGATGTCGATTACCCATTTGTCACTGCAAGATGCCCGTCATCTGCAACTGGCGGCGCAGGGGCTGCTTGCCCCCCGTCGCAGCAAGGCGACCCCGGCTGATCTGCTGGCCACCATTCGCCGCATGGCGCTGCTGCAGATCGATACCATCTCGGTGGTGGCGCGCAGCCCCTATCTGGTGCTCTTTAGCCGCCTTGGCCAGTACGAACCGCGTTGGTTGGAGCAGCTGCTGGCCGACGGCGAGATCTTCGAATATTGGGCTCACGAGGCCTGTTTTGTGCCCCGCGAGGATTACCGGCTGTTGCGCCACCGGATGCTCGATCCCGCCGCCATGGGCTGGAAGTTTTCGGCCAACTGGCTTGCCACCCATCAGCAGGAGATTGGCCAGCTTATCGAGCGCATTCGCCAGCACGGCCCGGTGCGGGCGGCTGACTTTGAACGCACAACCGGCAAGGGGAACGGCTGGTGGGACTGGAAACCGGAGAAGCGTCATCTGGAGGTATTGTTTACCACCGGTCAGCTGATGGTGCGGGAGCGGCGCAACTTTCAGCGGGTCTATGACCTGGCCGAGCGGGTGCTCCCCGAGTGGTGTGATGAGCGGGATCTGCCGAGCATCGAGCAGGCGCAGCGGGATATGGTACGCGCCAGCTGCCGGGCGCTGGGGCTGGTCAAAACTGGCTGGGTGGCGGACTACTATCGGCTGCGACGCGGCAAATACGACGCCTTGCTCCATCAGCTGGCGGACGAGGGGGAGCTGCTGCCGGTACGGGTGGAGGGGTGGCAGCACGGCGCTTTTGTGCACGCCTCGCTGGCCGATGAGCTGGCAAGGGCGCAGGCGGGCACCCTCAAGGCAACCCATACCACCGCCTTGTCGCCGTTTGACCCGCTGGTGTGGGATCGCAAACGGGCCAAGGATCTGTTCAACTTCGACTATCGCATCGAATGCTATACCCCGGCCCCCAAGCGTCAGTACGGCTACTTCGTGTTGCCCTTGCTCCATCGTGGCAAGCTGGTGGGCAGGATGGATGCCAAGGCCCATCGCCAGCAGGGGATCTTCGAGATCAAGAGCCTCTATCTGGAAGAGGGGGTGAGAGTGACCCGCCAGCTTGCACAGGATCTGGCGAAAGCCCTGCAAAAGCTGGCTGACTGGCACCAGACGCCGCAGCTTCGTTATGGTGCCATTCCGGCCAATTTGCTGACGTTGTGGCATGAAAGCGCCCCTGCAAAGTGAGCACTATCCCTTCTGGGCTAAGCTGCAAGAGGGATAAACAGTTCGGGAGCGGGAGATGAAACGAGCGGCAACATGGTGGGCGGGATTGGCGATGGTCATCTTGTCCCCCGCGCTATGGGGGCAAGAGCCACCAGTGAAGATCTGTCTGGGGGAGGGCAATGAGTGGGCCCCCTTTACCTATTGGGAGCGCAAGGACGGGGTGCCCGATACCAGCCGCCTGACCGGTTCGGCGACGACGCTGGTGCTCGATGCCCTGCAACAGAGCGGGCTGTCCCACCAGATCCGCTATCTGCCCTGGGCGCGGGTCCAGCAGGAGCTGGCGGATTATCGTCAGAATGGCCTGTGCGAGCTGACCTGGGATGCCAGTTACAAGCCGGAGCGGGCCGAGTTTGCCTTCTACAGTGTTCCCCTCTACTACACCCACCTCGGTTTCTTCTATCTCAAGCGCCGCTACCCCGAACCGCCGGATCTGCAGACGGTCAATCGTTCCCGGGTGTGCGGGGTGATTGGCTACAACTACACACCCTACGGGCTTGCGCAGGAGCCACGCCGGGTCAAGCAGTTGCAGCAGGCGCTCGATATGCTGGAGCGGGATCGCTGCGACTTTCTGCCGAGCGAAATCGAACCTCTGGTGGCAGGCATCAGCCTTGGCATCTACCGCAGCGAGAGCGGGTTGCTCAATCTCGCCCTGCCCAGCCGCAAGGGATTTTATCTGCTGGTGAGCAAGGGTTCCCCCCGCGGCCACCAGCTGGTGAACATCCTCAATCAGTCGCTGGTGGCATTTCAGGAAGGGGGGCATACGGATGAGGTGATGCGCCGCTTCTTGCCACCGATGGAGTAATAGCGAAGGGGTGCTGTCATTCTGGGGAGCAGATAAACAGAGGGCCAGCCGGTGCAAACCGGCTGGCCCTTTTCTACGTGAGAGGCTCTCAAGCTGCCAGACGGGTCAGCACCTTCACCAGCAGCTCGATGCGCGGGGCAATGCTGGCCAGATCCAGATACTCCTCGTCACTGTGGAAACCGGCGCCGATGGGGCCCAGACCATCCAGAGTGGGGATGCCGAGGGCGGCGGTCAGGTTGGCATCGGAGCCGCCACCCACCTCCTGCCAGCTGATCGGCAGTCCCAGTTCGGCGCCACACTCTTCCACCAGCAGCATCAGTGCCTGGGTGCCCTCTGACGGCACCATGGCCGGTTTGTGGGCCTCGCGGGTCAGCTGGATGGTGACACCGTCCAGATGCGGCCGCTCGGCCAGGGTCAGCAGATGATCGTCGATCTGGTGGTACTCCTGATTGTCCCAGAAACGGACATCCACCACGGCGCTGGCATGTGCCGGCACTATGTTGGCGCCGTTGCCCCCCTCGACAATGCCGATGTTGAGGGTGGTGCCGCTCTCGAAGTTGGTCAGGGCGTTGATGACCAGGATCCAGTGGCCCAACTCGGTGATGGCGCTGCGCCCCTTCTGCGGTTCGTTGCCCGCGTGAGCCGCCTTGCCGGTGAAGTCGATGCGATAACGGGCCATCCCCTTGCGCGCCTTGACCAGC
The DNA here is from genome assembly GCF_040908025.1 of Aeromonas sp. R9-2. Lineage (NCBI taxonomy): Bacteria > Pseudomonadati > Pseudomonadota > Gammaproteobacteria > Aeromonadales > Aeromonadaceae > Aeromonas > Aeromonas sp. R9-2. The sequence goes on along the minus strand of NZ_JBFOCX010000020.1, from coordinate 255,443 downwards.
GAGCCATCGGCGCGGGCCGCTTCGGCCACCAGCACTTGTTTTGCCTGTTTGGCCACCGCTGCCAGCCAGTCGCTGGAGTGCAGGGAGCCAATCTCCTCATCCGGGTTCATGCAGACGCAGATGCTCAGGCGATCGCGCACCTCGCGGGGCAGTTCACGCAGGGCATAGACGATGTTGAGCAGGCCGGATTTCATGTCGGAGACACCGGGACCGTAAGCGCGCTCACCATCGATGCTCATCGGGCGGACGGCGGCGGTGCCGAGGGGGAAGACGGTATCCATATGGCCGATCAGCATTACATCGATCTGCGCCGCATCAGGCTGATTGCGGATCTCCAGTCCCACACCGGCTGCGCCACAGTCGACCCGCTTGATCTGCCAGCCGCCCATCGCCTCATATTTGGCGGCCATCAGGTCGGCCACTGCCGCAATGCCCGGCTGGTGCAGGGATCCGCAATCCAGATTGATCAGCGGGGCCAGTTCGGTCAGGTATTGATCCAGAGAAAAAGTCATTGCTTGCTCCACTATCAGGTTCGGGTCAGAGAAGGATGTTCATCACCAACATGGCGCCGAAGGCGTTGAGTACCGAGATGGCGACCATGATGGGGATATAACGCCCTTCGGTGCCGATACAGCCGAGGATGCGGCCCATGTACTGCACCTGGGAGCCCATCAGGTAGATGGCTGGCGCCAGAATGGCGATGTGGGTGCCGTTGAGGATCCCCTGATCGAACAGGGTGATGACCACACCGACTGCACCGCCCATCGACATCCAGGCGCCGATCAGCACGGCTGCCGCCTCACCGGGCAACCCGAAGATGGCCATGACAGGGGAGAAGATGGCGCCCATGGCATCCAGCGCGCCGGTGATCTGCAGCGCCTTGATGATGACGAAGGCCATCAGTACGTTGGGTACGGTGGAGGTGGTGGCGATGACCCAGCCCTTCTTGGCCCCTTCGACGAAGATATCGGTGACGATGGGTTTCTTGATGTTGGCCTGGCTCATTTGGCTTGCTCCTGAGTGTTGAGGGTCTGCTGGGTGTTGTTATCGGTCTGCTTGCCTTCGCTCATATTTAGGTAGACCCGGAACAGGTTGGCCCCGACAAATTTGAAGGCGAACATCACGATGACAGCCAGACCGATGGAGGAGCTGACCGCCGGGCTGCCATCTGCCAACGTCAGGGTGAACAGCACGGCGCCGGAGGAGAAGAAGTTGACGATGGTGGCACCAGCGGAGAACTGGAACATGGTGAATACGTCGGTTTCACGCTTGGTGATGAGCCCTTCATCCTTGAGCTGGCGAGTCATGGCGGCGCCGGCATCGGTACTCTGCAGGGAGGCGATAAGTGCGAGACCGGTATTGCCCGGGATCCCCATCAGCGGACGCAGCAGCGGGGTCAGCAACTTGCGGGCCGCTTCCAGCGCGCCGTAGTGCTCCAGCACATTGATCATACCGAGGGCAAACATCACGGTGGGGATCAGGGTCAGGGCAAACAGAAAGCCATCGCGAGCGCCGTTGCCCCCCTTGCCGCGCATGTCGGTCATGGCGGTCTTGATGCCGTCACCATTCTCGCTGACGCTCTGGACCATGGTACCGAACGAACCGTTCAGCGTGGTGAAATCGAATACCCCGTACCACTCGCCGGATTGCAACAGTCCGGAGAAGAAGACCACGGCGAAGGCCAGTGCCAGGTAACTGCCTATGCTCACCGAGCGTGTTTTGTCTGTCATTAGCTAGCTCCATATGAATAATTATTTAATCTGAATAATTATAATTGATATGGATGTCACTAAATTGATGGTGGTCAAAATGGTTTGCTACAAATGACGAATGTATTGGGGTTATGTGACTGTGATCGCCATATGCTTGGACGATAATCTGGTTTTTATCGAATTGTTTGAGTGAATAAAAAGCAGGGGCGGGAAAGTGGGGCAATAAAAAACCGGGCACGAGGCCCGGTTTGGTCAATCAGTCAGATGTGATTACTGGAGTACCAGCACCATCAGCAGGCCGACGGTAATGGCAGATACCAGGAAGGCAAAGCCATAGAACACATAGTGGTGCAGCTTGGTGGTGTGGATCCCCAGATCGTGCAGACCGTGGTAGATACGGTGCATACCGTGCCAGACTGGCAGGGCGATGATCACCAGCAGGATGCAGGCACCCCACCAGGAGCTGGCGAACGCGTGCACGCGGTCATAGCTCATGGTTTCCACGTCCATGATGCCCATGGGCACCAGCAGACCGGTGATGAGGACAATGACCGGCAGCAGCATGGCAACGACCATGCCACCCGCACCAAACAGACCCCAGTAAATTGGTTCGTCAGAACGTCTCATTGTTTTCTCCTCAGGCCACGATGATCAGGACAAGCAGGGACACCACCGCCAGCGCCACATACTGGGCGAGAACGATCGGCTTCTCCGGCACCAGGTCTTCACCACGGAAGATACGCATGGCTTTCGGCGCCAGGGCGAACCAGGTTTTGGCATGGAACAGGCACGCCGCCAGAGCGACGACATGGAACAGGATGGCGATCGGGCTTTGCAGGGATTCCAGCCAGCCGTTGAACGCTTCCTGACCCTGAACCAGGCGCATCAGGCCCCACATCAGCACAACGGCGTAGATGGAGACGAAGATACTGGTGCCTTCACGGATCATGTAACCGGTGTAGAAGGCGTTCTTCAGCCACCAGTCTTTCTTCATTTCGCGGACGTAAGGTTTACGTTTGCTATCAGTGTTGTTCATGGTCTCAATCCTGCTCTCAATCTGGCTTGAACATGGCGATCATGTAGTCCTTGGCGCTTTCGACCTTGCCAAGCTGGATGGCCGCCGCCGGATCGACGCCCTTCGGGCACACTTCGGAGCAGTAGCCCACGAAGGTACAGCCCCAGACGCCTTCGTCCTGGCTGATGATGCGCATACGCTCTTTGGCGCCGGCATCACGGTTGTCGACGTTGTAGCGATAGGCCAGAGCCAGTGCCGCCGGACCGGTGAACTTCTTGTTGATGCCGTACTGTGGGCAGGCCGCGTAGCAGAGACCACAGTTGATGCACTGGGAGAACTGCTTGTACTGCGCCATCTGGGCCGGAGTCTGGATGTACTCGCCATCACACAGGCTGCGCGGCTCGCTCGGGATGATGTACGGCTTGATGCTCTCCAGCTTCTCGATGAAGTCGGACATGTCGACCACCAGATCGCGCTCGATCGGGAAGTTGTTGAGCGGCTCGACGGTCATCTTGCCCGGCAGATAGTCGCGCAGGAACGCCTTGCAACCCAGCTTGGGCACACCGTTGACCATCATGCCGCAGGAGCCGCAGATCGCCATCCGGCAGGACCAGCGGAAGCTCAGGGTAGAGTCCAGGTGATCCTTGATGTACTGCAGGGCGTCCAGCAGAGACATCTCTCTCTGGTATGGCACCTGGAAGGTTTGCATCCAGGGCTCGTTATCCTGTTCCGGACGGTAGCGCAGGATCTCAATTTCAATCATCTCAGCCATTCTTCTTAGCCTCGTCTTGTTTCTCACCCTCGGAGCCGTACACGCGTTTTGCCGGCTGGGACTTAGTGATCTTCACATCGGAGTAATCGATGGAGGGCGTTTCGCCATTTTTGTAGAACGAGAGCGTGTGCTTGAGGAAGTTCACGTCATCGCGCTCTTCGTAACCATCCAGACGCTGGTGGGAACCGCGGGACTCTTTACGATTGATAGCGGAGTGCGCCATGGCTTCAGCCACGTCCAGCATGTAGCCCAGTTCGATGGCGTACAGCAGATCGGTGTTGAAGACAGAGGACTTGTCGTTGATCTTGACCTTCTTGTAACGGGCTTTCAGCTCGTTGATCTTGTCGATGGTGCCCTGCATCAGCTCTTCGGTACGGTAGATACCGACACCGGCTTCCATGGACATGCCCAGCTCGTTGCGGATATCGGCCGGGTTTTCGGTACCGTCTACGTCCATCAGGGAGAGGTGCTGCTTGATCAGCGTCTCGGCCTTGGCGGCCAGCGCTTCGGTGTTGCCATGCTTCTGAGTCTTGGCAAATTCACCTGCCTGCTCACCGGCCAGCTTGCCGAATACCACGATCTCGGACAGGGAGTTGGAACCCAGACGGTTGGCACCGTGCAGACCGACAGAGGCACATTCGCCCGCGGCGTAGAGGCCGGGCAGACGGGTGGCACACTTGTTGTCAGTCTCGATACCACCCATGGTGTAGTGGGCAGTCGGACGTACCGGGATAGGCTCTTTGGCCGGATCCACGTTGACGTAGGCTTTGGCCAGTTCGCAGATGAACGGCAGACGCTCTTTCAGGTACTTCTCGCCAAGGTGACGCAGGTCGAGGTGAACCACATCGCCCATCGGGCCCTGAATGACGCGGCCTTTCTGCTGCTCTTGCCAGAATGCCTGGGAAACACGGTCGCGCGGACCCAGTTCCATGTATTTGCTCTTCGGCTGGCCAATCGGCGTTTCCGGGCCCAAGCCGTAGTCTTGCAGGTAGCGGTAGCCATCCTTGTTCAGCAGGACGCCACCCTCACCACGACAACCTTCGGTCATCAGGATGCCGGTGCCCGGCAGACCGGTCGGGTGATACTGGACGAACTCCATATCACGCAGCGGTACGCCGTGACGGTAGGCCAGTGCCATGCCGTCGCCGGTGACGATGCCACCGTTGGTGTTGTAGCGATAGACACGGCCAGCACCGCCGGTTGCCACGATCACGGATTTGGCCTGGATGAAGCGGGTGATACCGTTCTGGATGTCGAAGGTCAGTACGCCCTGAACGCGGCCGTCGTCCACGATCAGATCAAGACAGAAATGCTCGTCGAAGCGCTTGATGCTCGGGTATTTGACGGAGGTCTGGAACAGGGTGTGCAGAATATGGAAACCGGACTTGTCTGCGGCGAACCAGGTACGTGGAACCTTCATGCCACCAAACGGACGCACGTTGGCTTTGCCATCCGGCTTGCGGCTCCAGGGGCAACCCCAGTGCTCCAGCTGGATCATCTCTTTGGTTGCGTTGTTGACGAAGTATTCCACTACGTCCTGCTCGCACAGCCAGTCACCACCGGAGACGGTGTCGTTGAAGTGGTTTTCGAGGGAGTCGTCATCACGGACGACACCGGCGGCGCCGCCTTCGGCAGCAACCGTGTGGCTGCGCATCGGGTAAACCTTGGAAATCAGGGCGATGTCCAGGTCTGGCTGTGATTCGGCTATAGCGATAGCGGCGCGTAAGCCGGTACCGCCAGCACCGATGATGGCCACATCGGTCTTGATAATATCCACATCTGCCTCCTTAGGGATAGATTTGCTGGGCACGATTTTGCTCTATGAAAAAAATTCAGGCTTGATGCAAGTCAAACTGCTAGGTTTTATTCCCTTTTTATTGGTTATTTTTCTATAAAACACCCAAATCCCTGGATGAAAATGTCGTTATTATCGTCATTTTTTGGTGTTACTGAGCAGTTGAACACCTAGCTACGAGCACTTTAACTTCTGGATTGTACGTAGTTTTCTTTCAATAAAATGCGAATCACCTCTCTTTTTAGGTACTCGCGAAAAAAATTTTAAGTTTTTTATTGTAATTTTTTAATGAGAATTATTGGCATTTATCTATTCGGATAGAAATAGGTAATCCGAAATGCTGCGGTGACCACGGCGGTGATCTGATAATTCCAGACGAATTACAAGGATTTCAAGGCGGGGTATTTGGCGGGTAATGTGAGATTACTCACTGAAAATTAAGCGCTATTTAGAAAAGTAAAAGGGGCCTGTACGGCCCCTTTTGCTCATGCTCAAATGCGGAACATGCCGACCTGATTGCTCAGTTCACCCGAAATATTTTTAAGTTGTTCAGAGAGATGGCGTGAGCTGTCTGCATCAACTGCCAGTTCGTCCGAGACATCTTTCACTGCCTGAATGTTGCGACTTACTTCGTCGGTGACGGCCCGCTGCTCTTCAGCCGCGCTGGAGATCTGGGTCGCCATGTCGGAGATCTGGTTGATCGAGGTGGTGATCTGTTCCAGCGCATGGGTGGCGTTGTTGGCGTCATCCACGCTGTTCTGGGCCAGCAGCTGGCCTTCGTGCATGGTACTGACCGCTCCCTGGGTATTGCGTTGCAGGGTTTCGATCATATTGCGGATCTCGACGGTGGAGCTGTGGGTACGCTGTGACAGGACGCGCACCTCGTCGGCTACCACTGCAAAGCCGCGGCCCTGTTCACCGGCACGTGCCGCTTCGATGGCGGCGTTGAGTGCCAGCAGGTTGGTCTGCTCGGCGATGCCCTGAATGGTGGAGAGGATGGTGTTGATCTCCTGAGCGTTTTTCTCCAGTTCCTGAATGATGTTGGAGGCCTGTTCCACCTGGGTGGCCAGATCGGTGATGGAGCGCTGGTTGCGGGCGATCACCTGCTTGCCATGCTCGCAGCTGCTGGAGGAGCTGCGGGCCGCTTCGGCGGTCTGCTCGGCGTTGCTGGCGACCTCGACTGCGGTGGCTGACATTTCGTGTACCGCAGTGGCGATCTGTGAGATCTCATTTTGCTGACGTGCCAGACCCTGATTGGCCTTCTCCGCCATGCTGTGGGAGGACTTGGCCTGCTGGTTGAGCTGGCCGGAGGAGTTGGAGATATCCTGCACCATCACATGGATCCGCTCGATGAAGGTGTTGACGTGTTTGGCAACCGCGCCCACCTCATCCTCACGTTCAATCTTGATCCGGCGAGTCAGATCGCCGTTGCCACGGGAGAGATCGGCAATCGCTTCGCCCAGGGTTTTCAGAGGGGCCAGCGAGCCGTTGATGGCAACATAGGAGAAGCCTGCCACGATCAGTATGGTGATAAGCCCCTGAATGAGGGAAGAGGTGACCATGCGGCGTACCGACTGGTAGGCGATCTCTTCATCTACCATCATGCCGTAATACCAGTTGGTATTGGGAATGGCATTAAAGTCGTAGACCTCTTTCTTGCCGCTGATCACCAGCTCGTTGATCATGCCGTCATGGGCGACCTGATTGATGTAGGCGGCAGTCAGTTCCGGTGCCAGAGCGGTGGCGGATTTGAGGCTCAGGGAGGCATCTGGGTGCGCGATGATGGTGCCATTGCTGTCCACCAGCATGGCGTAGGTGCCCTCGGTGGTGACCGCCAGAATGTCCGAGATCAGTGAGCTGATGGAGACGTCACCGGCGATGACCCCCTGGGTATTGCCGCGCTGGAACGGCTCGGCAATGGTGACAATCAGCTGGCCGGTGGAGATATCGGCATAAGGGGAGGTGATGGTCATCTTGCCAGCAGCCATTGCGTCTTTGTACCAGGGGCGTTGACGGGGGTCATAACCTGCGGGCAAGTCGGTTGGTTTGCTCTGAATCATTTTGCCGTCTGCGGTACCGGCATAGACCAGGTCGAAGCCACCGGCATTCATGGACTGGGCCAGATGACTGATGGGCTCATCTTCTTTGGCGAATGCTTCCTTGGTGGTGCTGACCATGCTGATCCGGGCGTCGACCCAGCGGGAGATCCCCTTGACGTTGGCCATGGAGCTTTCGTCGATGATGTTCCAGACCAGTCGCTGGGTCTCGCTGCGCAGTTGCGAGGTGTTGTACCAGACCTGCAGGCCGGTGATCACCAGAATGATGACCCCGATAGCCAGAACAAGCTTGTTTTTAATGGATAAGTTCATAGTTACATCCTTGATGAGCGTCAGTCTGAAGTGTGTGGCATCTGATTATTGTTATAGCCTTGTTACTATCGGCCGTAGTCGAACTTTTTTTACCCCGGTCAACAAATTAAAGTTAGTGCCTAAATGGGGGCTTATCCATATGCGTATCGTCCCATCATGGTGAGATAAAGCGATCTGGTCGATTGGTGAAGATTCCATCGACCCCCATGCTAGAGAGCGTTTCATAATCTTCTGGATAATCAACGGTATAAACCAGAACTTTGAGCCCCCGGCGATGTGCATCATCGACCAGCGCGGCGTCGATGAAATCAACATCGCAATTGATGGACCAGGCCCCCAGCTCGTCGGCAACCTGCGCCAGGTTGAGCGGCAGGTTGGCGGTCAGGGCACCGAGCCGGATATCGGGCCGCGAGGCGGCAAATCGGGCCAGCTCCGGGTGATGGAAGGAAGAAACCACCCACTGCCCGGGAGTAAAACCAAGCTCGGCCTCTGCCCGTCGGGTCAGGGCTGCCACCGCATCGGCGGTATAGGCCCCCTTGAGCTCGATATGCAACTCGCAGCGTCCGGCGATGATCTCCATCACCTGCCACAGGGTCGGGATCACCTCTCCCTCACCGGCATCGAGCTGCTCCAGATAGGAGCGCGATTGCTCGGTCAGCACCCCCTTGCCATTGGTGCAGCGCTCCAGCCGCCGGTCGTGGAAGACCCACAACTCGCCATCGGCCGCCTGTACGTCGATCTCGATGGCTGGCGCCCCCAACTCCAGTGCTTTGGCCATCGCCTTGAGGGTGTTTTCCGGTGCCAGACCGCTGGCGCCACGATGGGCAATAATCTGCATGTTCTGCTCCTTTTACCTCGCGGATCAGCCGCGGCTCAGGTGAATGTCGATCTGTTGATGGGGCAGGGTAAGTCCCTGCTGCTGCATCTTCTCCAGCACCAGCGAGTGAACCTCGTGAGTGATGGGCATCCGGTGATCCATGTTGTTGACGTAGAGGCGGATCTCGTAGATCAGCGCCGAGTCGGTGAATTCGATCAGGAAGACCTCGGGCGTCGGCGTCTCCAATACCAGAGTCGATGCCTGGATAGACTCTTCCAGAATGCGCTGCACCAGTTTCGGATCCCGGGTCAGGCCGATCCGGATCTTCAGTTTGACCCGGGTGATGGCATCGGAGAGCGACCAGTTGATGAACTGTTCGGTGATGAAGGCCTTGTTGGGCACGATGATCTCCTTGCGATCCCAATCCACTATGGTGGTTGCCCGGGTCTTGATCTTGGTGACGGTGCCGGTGAGATCGCGGATGGTGACGGTGTCACCGAGCCGGATCGGCTTCTCAAACAGGATGATGAGGCCGGAGACAAAGTTGGCGAAGATCTCCTGCAGACCGAAACCCAGCCCCACAGAGAGGGCGGCGACCAGCCATTGGGTCTTCGACCAGTCGATGCCGAGCATGGAGAAGCCGGTGAGGGCGCCGATCAGGATCACCAGATACTTGCTGGTGGTCGTGAGGGCAAAGCCGGTACCCGGGGAGAGGCTGAGGTGTTGCAGCAGGGTCAGCTCCATCAGCCCCGGCAGGTTGCGTGCTGTCACCACGGTCAGAATGAAGACGAAGGCGGTCAGCATCAGATCCTGCAAGGTGATGGCCGAGAGCTGCTCGATGCCGCCAATCTTGCTGCTCACCTGCCACACCTCGATATTGCTGAGGAAGCTGAAGGCGGAGTTGAGATCCGACCATTGCACCACCACCAGCATGGTAAAGCCCAGCATCAGCAGGGTGCGCACCAGTCCCAGCGACTGGGCGCTGATGGTATCGAGATCCAGCTCAGTCTCTTCCACCACGTCCGGGGTCTCGGAGCTGAGCTCGTCATGCCCCTCTTCCCGGCCGCGCTGGGCCAAGATCTCGGCCCGCTTGCTCTTGGCGCGCTCGAAGGCAAGGCGGCGGCGCTGGATCAGCATCCAGCGTCTGGCCAGATAGTAGACCAGCAGGCAACCCAGCCCCATCAGCAGGCTAAGCTCCAGCTGGCGCAGCAGGGTGCGCGAGGTATAGAAGTAGCCAAACAGGGCGCCAATTACCGCCAGCAGCGGCGCCAGCATCAGGCTATTCCAGATGAAGTGGTGCAGCAGATGGGGCTTGGTCATGTCGGTCTGGCCCCAGGTGAGTGGCAATCGCTCCCGGTTGAGGCGGGCAAAGAAGAGCAGCAGCCAGAGTGCACCGATCATGAAGGCCATCCGGCCGAGAGAGTCGTAGAAGGCGTGCTCCTGATAGCTGTTGGCCATCCCCTGCACAAAGAAACTCGGGATCAGCACCAGCAGCAGGGTGCGAAACTGCCCCCATACCTTTTGCACCTGTTCCCTAGGCCAGCGGAAGTGGTGGATCAAAATCCCCCTCTCCAGTGTCAGATGGCGGGCCATCACCAGCGCCAGCAGCAGGAACCAGATCTCGCCAAGACCGCGCGCCACCGCCACCGCAAACGGGTATTGCCAGGCCCCTTCGAGCAGGCCGCGCACCATCAGCACCATGGCGGGCAAGGGGAGGGCGGCAAGCAGGGAGCGCAGCAGCAAGCGGCTGGTGAGGCTGAATTTGTCCTGGGTTACCTTGCCGATCCGCGGCGCAATATGGTCGCAATAGAGGCTCAGATGACGGGCCAGCTTGAACCAGCTCCAGGCCAGCACCAGCAGCCCAATACCGGCTAGCGTGAGGCTCAGCGGGCTGTTTTCGGCGATGGCGTAGGGCAGTTGCAACCAGTTGTCCGGGTTGAAGGCCAGGGTCAGCGCGGCGGGAATACCGAGCATCACCTGTGGGGTAAAGGGGCGCACATCGGGCATCCAGAACAGGTGGCTGGCGCTTATTTCGCGGATCTCGTCGATCTTGCTGTTCTGACGGCTGTAGAGCAGTTTGAGGCGGGTCTGCTCCTGAATGAGGGTGTCTGAGGCGTCGTTGAGCCGGGTCAGCAGCTGGCGCCGGGCCTTGAGCAGGTTGTCGAGCACCGCTTGCTGTGGCCGATCGAGCGTCACCTCCTCTTCGGCCATCAGCTTGTCGCGCAGCTGGCGGGTATCCTTGAGCCCATCCTGCTCGCTCTCGTACTGGTACTTGGCCATACGGGCGCTGACGATGGCGGACTCCAGCTTGTCGAGGGGGAACTGGGGGGGCAGATCGGAGAGTTTGCTGCGCAGGTTCTCGCCGTAGGCATTACTGATCTGCAGCCACTCCAGCTGTTCGCGCACCGAGTTGACCAGCTCATTCAGCTCAAACAGATTCTTGTCGACGCTGCGCTGCTCATCCTGCACCCGCTCAATTTGATCTTCCAGTGTGCCGAGCTGGATGGAGAGCGCCTGATTCTGCTGTTGTTGCTCCAGCAGCAGCGGCATGTCGGTGGTGAGCTGTTTGCGCAGCCGCTCGCTCTCCTCCAGCGCCTGCTCGGTCTTCTCCCGCCGCAGCTGGTTCTGTTGGGTCAGCAGGCTGGCTTGCCACTCATCCTCGTCGGCGATGGCCAGATTGAGCTCCTGCAGTTTCAGCTTGCCGAGATCGTTGCGCTGCTGGGCAGAGAGCTGCTCCAGCTCCAGCATCTGGATCCGGTCGGAGAGGCTCTGCTCCTTCATTCTGGTCAGCAGCAGCTGTGCCTCCTGCTGGCGATCCGATTCGCTGCTGAAGCTCAGTCGCTCCAGCTGGCTGCGGGTCAGTTGCAGCTGTTTGCGCAGATCATCTACCCGCAGGTGATACTCCTGACCGGTGCTCTCCAGCTGGTTGAGGCTGTCCATCACCCCCTGCCGCTCCTTGCGCAGGTTGAGCTGGCGGTTGCTGCTCAGGCCTATGGCCTGGCGCAGCGCCTCCTCCTTGAGGCTCGCCAGCGGCGGGCGAACGGCGGGCTGATAGTTGTGCAGGCTCTCCTTGAGGCGTGCCGACTCCTTGGGGTAATCGATGAGGATCTGCTGATAGGCTTTGCTCTGCTCCCGGTAGCGCTCGGCCTCTCTGGCAAATTGCAGCGCTTGCTGGTAGCTCTCCCGCAGCTTCTGGTTTTCCGGGGTATCGTTTTTGGGCACGCTCTGCAACAGGGATTCGGTCTGGGCAATGGCATCGTCGGCGCGCACGGTTGGCGGCAACAAGAGAAGGGAGAGCAGCAAGAGGGTGAGCAGGCGTTGCAACATGAGGCTCGTTTCCGTTCAGAAGAGGTGGCTCTAGCCTAAAACAGGGCAGGGAGGCGGGTAAAGCAGTCTATATTAATGATTCGTAACACAAATAACAGGAAGTCGTGCTGCCGTTTCGCTATGATCCCAGCCGCTTTCTCTCCATCGAGTCGAATATGTCAGCTGTTGATCTGGGCACAGCCCCGCTATCTCGCCTTTTCTGGCGTTACGTAACCCCGACCGTGGCGGCCATGCTGATCACCGGCATCTATGTCACCATCGATGGCATCTTCGTTGGCCATGTGCTGGGTCAGGATGGCATGGCCGGTCTGATGCTGGCTTATCCCATCTGCGCCGTGCTCTATGCGGTGGGGGCGCTGATCGGCATGGGGGCCTCGTCGCTGGTCTCCTTCTATCTGGGGCAGGGCAACCCGGCCAAAGCCCGCCATATCGTCGGCAATGCCCTGGTGATGGTGTTGCTGGCCTCGGCACTGCTCAGTTTTATCGGGATCCGTTATGGCGAGCCCATGCTGGCCTGGATGGGGGCGGAGGGGGAGATCTTCACCGCCGGGCTCTCCTACCTGCAGGCCTACGCCTGGCTGGGCGTCTTTGCGGTGCTGTCGATGGCGTTCAGCTCGCTGCTGCGCAACGATGGCCGCCCCGGGTTCGTCACCCTCATCATGGTGGTCGGGGGGCTGCTCAACGTGCTGCTCGACTATCTGCTGATGGTAGTGTTTCCGTTCGGACTGGCCGGGGTGGCGACGGCCACCATGATTTCCCAGGCGGTGACGGGCCTCGCCTGTCTGTGGCACTTCTTCACGCCGCGCAGCCAGCTGCGGATAAGCTGGGACACCTTGCGCCCCGATCTGCGGCTGATGGGCGAGACGGTGCGCCTCGGGATCTCCAGTTTTCTGATGTACCTCTATCTCTCGGTAGTGCTGGCGCTGCACAACAAGGCGTTGCTGGCGGTTGGCACTTCGCTGCATGTGGCGGCCTACGGGGTGATCAGTTACACCGAGGCATTCTTCTATCTGGTGTTCGAGGGGATCGCCATGGGTATCCAACCCATCGCCAGCTTCAACGCGGGCGCCGGTCACTGGCGGCGGGTGTTGCGGATCCGCAATCTGGCACTCGAAGTGACGTTGGGGATCGCCCTGTGCGCCATGTTCCCGCTTTATCTATGGCCGGAGGCGGCGGTCTATCTGTTTGCCGGCGACAACGCAACCCTGCTGCCGGTGGCGAGCCTCGGGATCTGGCTCTACTTCTGGGGGCTGCCGATGGAGGGCTTGCTGCTGGTGGGGGCCACCTACTTCCAAGCCATCAATCGGGCCCGGATCGCCTCCCTGCTCACCGGTGGCAAGCTGGTGCTGATAGGCGGTTTCTTGTGGGGATTCTCGACCCTGTGGGGCGTGCCCGGGGTCTGGCTGGCATTGCCAACGTGCAGCTCATTGCTGGTGTTGGTGATGTGGCGGGCGATGCGTCGGGAGTCCGGCGCCCACGCGCTGGCCGGATAGGTAATCAGGTTCGACGTGCAGATAGCAGACAGGCAGCCATGGGCTGCCTGTATTGTTAGAGGATGTTTTGTTAACGGGCTCTGCCGATTCAGGGCTTGAAGGCGCCGATAAAGATGGCGGGATCGACCCGGGTGTCGTTGAGGCTGACGTTCCAGTGCATATGGGGGCCGGTAGCGCGGCCGGTCGAACCGACTCGCCCGATGATGCCGCCACGCGGCAGGCTCTGGCCGAGCTTCACATCGATCTTTGACATGTGGCAGAACATGCTGATGAGCCCCTGACCGTGGTCGACAAAGACGGTATTGCCATTGAAGAAGTAGTTACCGATCAGGATCACCTTGCCGGCGGCGGGGGACTTGATCGGGGTGCCGGCGCCCACTGCGAAGTCGAGGCCGGAGTGGGGATTGCGCTCCTCGCCATTGAAGAAGCGACGCAGGCCAAACGGGCTGGAGAGGGGGCCGTTGACCGGCTTGTCGAACATCAGGTTGCTCGGCTGGTTGGGGCTGAAGGTCTGGTAAGCCCGGGTCTGCTCCGCCAGCTCACGGTTGATACGTGTCATATCCTCGGCGAGCGGATTGACCTGACGGCTGTTCTTGAGCTTGATGTGCTGCTCGCGGTAGTGCTTGGGGGTCACGGTGAAGCCGAGAGTACTGCCATCACCTGTGCTCAGTTGTTGGGCGCCGGGCATGCTTTTCAGAGAGATGCCGACGATGGCGATCCACTGGTTGTCTTCGCGCACCACCAGCACGGGTTTGTCATGATAGCGGGCCGTGGGGGCAGTGGGTGACGCGCCAAGAGGGATCACCGCAACGCCACCTGGCACCGGATGGTTGAGCAGACGGCTGATAAAACCCTCGGCCAGGGCCGACTGGCTGGCCAGTAACAACAACAGACAACACACAACTCTCATGACGATACCACTCGATGTTAAAACGCCCGGGATGGCGGGATGACAACCCCCTGTCCGGCATTCGCCGATCACTAAAGGGTGATCACGACATGCTGGCCACGACAGGCGCGGCTGGAGGAGGGGACAGATTGTGCCTCGTTATGGTCGGGGCAGCCAGTGGCGGGGCGTGGCTGATGCCCCTTTTGTGCGTAGCTGCGTCAGGTTTTATGTCGTGGTCGGGCCGCTTCGCCATTGAGTCGCCCCCGCCCTGGCTCTAGAATCGGCTTCCGGCACTGATGCCACCGACACTCCGAGGAGACGATATGAACGGATTACCCCCTTTGCGCACCACTCCGGCCCGGTACACGACAGGTCGTGGCTGGCTCTGGGTTCGCAGCGGGTTCGATATCTTCAACAAGGGGATGGGGATCAGCGTGGCCATGGTGCTGGTCTGGTTTATGGTGGGTATGCTGCTGGAGCAACTGCCAGCGGGTGGCCTTATCTCCCAGCTGCTCTACATGGTGTGGGGCGCCGGTTGGGTGGCGGTCGCCGCTCGGGGTTATCTGGGGGAGCCACTGCAGTTTGCCGATCTCTTCGCCGGTTTTCGCCACAAGCTGACCCCGCTGATGCTAGGCGGTCTGCTGGTGTTGCTGCTGTTTAGCCTGGTTGGCCTCGTCTGTCTCGGTCTGCTCTCCATGTGGGGGCTGCTCCCGCTGCTGACGCAGGATCCCGAGAGCATGGTGGTCTCAGCCAGCCAGTTGCAACAACTGCTGCTGGTATTGCTGGTGGGGATGCTGCTCATCATTCCCGTGCTGATGGGGGTCACCTTTGCTCCGGCGCTGATCTACCACCACGATATCGGCATCATCCAGGCGGTACGGCTGAGCTTCTTCGGCTGCTGGCGCAATATTTTTCCCTTCTTCTGGTGGGGGCTGCTCTCAGCCATGTTGTTGCTGTTTGGCGCTGTGCTGTTGCTGGTAGGTCTGCTGGTGGTGATCCCGGCGCTCAACTACTCCATCTATGTGGCTTATCGGGATATTTTCCTGGACGAGAGTGCGCAGCCGGAAGCACCGCACTCAGAACCATTCGGATTTGAAGCCTGATCAAGGGATCAGAGTGAAGAAGGGGCCCGCAGCGGCCCCTTCTTCATGATCGGGTTTGAGGTGTGCTCACTCCTGCCAGATGGGATCCGCCGCCATGCGAGCCAGCAGAAAATCGAGGAAGCTGCGCAGTAGCGGCGACATCTGTTTGCGGGTGGCATACACCCCGTAGACCCCGAGGCGCTTGGGTTGCCAGTCGGTCAGTAGGGGCACCAGTTCCCCGCGCTCCAGATAGGGTTGTGCCGAGTAGCGGGGTTGCAGGCTGATCCCTGCGCCTTCCAGCGTTGCTTCCAGTAGCAGGTTGGAGATATTGGCGCTCAGGTTACCGCTGACCGGCACTGACTCGGGACCGTCCGGTCCATTGAACTCCCACAGGCTCTTGCCGAAGTAGGTGTAGGTGAGGCAGTTGTGCAGCGCCAAATCCTGCACCTTGTGTGGCATCGGATGACGGGCCAGATAGGCCGGGCTGGCACAGACTACCGAGTGGCAGGTGCCGAGACGGCGTGCCACCAGATTGGGGTCGAGGTCGTTGGTGATGCGCACCGCCAGATCGATCCGCTCCTCTACCAGATTGACGGTTCTGTCGAGCAGCAGAATGTCGATGGCCGTCCCCGGGTATTGCGCCAGATAGTCGTTGGCAGCCCCGACCAGCAGCGCTTCTGACAGGGAGTAGCTGCTGGTGATCCGCAGTTGTCCCTTGGGGGCGTCATCTCCCTTCACCGCGATCTGCTCCATCTCTTCGCCGAGTGCCAGCATGGCGCGGGCCCGGTTCAGCGCCTCCTCTCCTGGCCCTGTCAGGCTCAGACGACGGGTGGTGCGGTGCAGCAGGCGGGCGCCCATCCAGCTCTCCAGCTCGGCCAGATAGCGCGACACCATGGCGCGCGACATATCCAGTTTCTCTCCGGCGCCGCTCAGGCTCCCTTGTTCGACTACGCTGACAAAGACCCGCAAGGCGGTCAGTCGATCCATGTATGGCTCTCTATATGTTCGATATGTGCAACAGTGATGCGCTTTTTATGCTGTATTTGCACCTTAAGTGATCTAATACACTGTGTCCATCAAATGAACCCCCGAATACTTAATGAGGAATAGATGATGAACAACACCCTGATCCGCAACCTGACTCTGGCGACCACCCTGCTGAGTGGCGCCGCACTGGCCGCCCCCCTGAGCGTGACCGTCTACAACCCTGGCGAGAAGGCGATCTTCCCGGTCTCCTCCTCACTGGTGACCGGTGACAAAGAGGCCATCCTGATCGATGCCCAATTCGACGTGCAGAATGGTCAGGCACTGGTCGACATGATCAAGAAGAGTGGCAAGAAGCTGACCACTGTCTATATCAGTGCCGGTGACCCCGACTTCTACTTCGGTCTGGAGCCGGTCATGGCGGCGTTCCCGGATGTCAAAGTGCTGGCCGATCAACACGTGGTTGACCACATCAACCAGACCAAGGATGCCAAGCTGAGCTATTGGAGCCCGATCCTCGGCAAGGGCGCACCGAAGAGCCTGACCGTGCCGCAAGTGATGACCGCCAGCCACCTGACGCTGGATGGCGAGAAGATTGAGATCAAAGAGATGAACACCCCGAATGCCTACCTCTGGGCCCCTTCCATCAAGACTGCTTTTGGTGGTGTACCGGTCTACCACGGGGTGCATGTCTGGATGGCGGACAGCCAGACCAAGGCGGCCCGCAGTAACTGGGTCAAGGCGCTGGACAACCTGCTGGCCCTGAAACCCGAGCGCGTGGTACCGGGCCACTTCCTGGGGACTGCTCCCAAAGGCACTGCTGCTGTGACCTTTACCCGTGACTATGTAGAGCGTTTCGAACAGGAGCTGGCCAAGGCGAAAAACTCCGGTGAGCTGATTGAGGCTTTGAAGAAGGCCTATCCGGCACTGCCGGTTGACGATGGTCTGGCCATCGGTGCCAAGGTCAATACCGGCGAGATGAAGTGGTAAGCCACTGAGCCTGCTTTCCCTGTGTTTTTTTACCGGGCCTAAGGGCCCGGTTTTTTATCCGAGATTGAAGTGAGAATGAAGATGAGCGAACAACAAACCACCCTCCATTATGTCTATGACCCGCTCTGTGGCTGGTGCTACGGTGCCGCCCCCCTGTTGCAGGCGGCAGCCACCATTGCCGGACTCAAGATCGAGCTGCATGCGGGCGGCCTCTGGATGGGTAGCCGCCGTCAGCCGATGGGCGAGGCATTGCGTGATTATGTGCGCCCCCATGATCAGCGGATCGAAGCGCTGACCGGCCAGCATTTTGGCGAACGCTACTTTAACGAACTGCTGCTGCGGGAAGGCTGTCTGCTGGACTCCGAGCCGCCGATCCGTGCGGTTTTGGCCGTCACGGCGTTGGGGGGCGATGGGCTGGTCATGTTGCACCGGATCCAGCAATCCCACTATCGGGACGGGATCTGGATTGGTGAGCCGGCATTTCTCGCCACGCTGGCGGCAGAGCAGGGGATTTCAGCCGAGGAATTCCAACAAGCTTATCTGCAGGCCCCCTTGCTGCAACATCTGGCAGATAGCCAGGGCTGGATGAAACGGCTGGGCGGTCAGGGTTATCCCACCCTTGGGTTGATGCACAACGGTAAGGTGAGTGCTGTTCGAGTGGCTGACTTTTTGGGCGATCCTGCCGGGTTGCGTCAGCATCTTCTTGAGTTGATGGAATAGTTATTAGAATGTGAACGGACAAGGTCTCTTTAGAAGTGGAGTGAACGGGCCGATATTCCTGTATGCAGAAGCGATATGAAAGCCTTCGACTTTCTGCTTGCAGACTATGCTCTATGTGACCATTCCCGGCGGATGTTGCGGGAGTGCAGACTCATTTCAAGGAAGCCCCCATATGTTCAAAAACATGTCTATCGGCCAGAAACTGAGTGCCGGATTCGCCATCCTGGCACTGCTGGTACTGGGCTTGGCCTGGTTCTCCATCAGCCAGTTGGCAAAGCTCTATGGTGATACCGAAACCATCACTGACAACCTGCTGCCGTCAACCCGCTATGCCAGCCAGATGCATGTTGCCATTCTGGATGCGCGCCGCTCAGAGCTGGCCCAGGTCATCGGTGGTCTGAACAAGGATGATCAAGAGGTAAGCGATCGCACCCTGACCTTCAATAAGGCCAGGCAGGAATTTGAGCAAGCAGCCCAAAAATACGGTGCTTTAGCTTTCACTACAGGTGAAGAGAAACAGGTTTATGAGCAGGTGGTTGCGGCGGGGGCCAAGTATTTTGCGGTGCATGACCAACTGTTGAGCGCCTTCGCTGCTGGCGATCTGGAGCGAGTCAGAAGTCTGCGCAAAAACGAAACCCGGGTCGCGCTGGAGGAGGTGGGAGCAAAATCCTTCCGCCTGCGGGAAATCAATAACGAGATTGCGGCCCAGATGACAAAAGATGTGGAGGCGCTCTACAGCAGTGCCAGAACCATGAGCGTCATTGTCAGTCTGGTGACGCTGGGTTTTGTTGTGGCAATTGCCTGGCTGCTGACCGGTCAGATCCGCAATCCGGTGATGGCGTTGCTGGAACAGACCCGGCGGGTCTCCTCTGGTGATCTCACCTCCCGCATCGATATGCAGCAGTTCAACAATGATGAACTGGGAACCCTTGCCAAAGGGTTTGGTGAAATGCAGACCAATCTGCGCACTCTGGTGAGTGAAGTGTCGGGCTCTGTGGTGCAACTGAGTTCCGCAGTGGAGGAGATCAGCTCTGTTGCCAGCCAGTCAGCCAACAATATGAATGCTCAGCAACATGAGCTGAACCAGCTGGCGACGGCGATGAACGAGATGCAGGCTACGGTGCAGGAGGTTTCTCGCAATACTAGTGATGCGGCCAGTGCTGCCACCTCGGCCAGTGAGACGGCCGAACTTGGTGCGCAAACGGTGAATGACTCCATTCAACGTATTGAACGGGTCGCCGGTGCCATCGAGAGTACCGCGGTGGTGATCCGCCAACTGGGCGATGACAGCCGCAATATCGGCATGGTGCTGGAGGTGATCCGCGGCATTGCCGAACAGACCAATCTGCTGGCATTGAACGCCGCCATTGAAGCGGCCCGTGCCGGTGAGCAGGGGCGGGGGTTTGCGGTGGTGGCGGATGAGGTGCGTACTCTGGCCAAGCGCACTCAGGACTCCACCTCCCAGATCAATACCATCATTGCCGAGTTGCAGCAGCGTGCCGAACAGGCGGGCAGTACCATGCAACAGAGTCAGGAGCTGATGAACACCACGGTTGCTACCGCGCGGGAAGCGGGCGAGTCTATCTCCCAGATCAGTGGCTCGGTCAGCAGCATCTCCCACATGAACATCCAGATTGCAACGGCCACCGAAGAGCAGGGCGCGGTGAGCGAGGAGCTCAACCGCAACGTGGTCAATATCAGCCACGCTTCCGAAGAGGTGGCCGCCGGTGCCACCCAGATGGCTCAGGCGTGCAACGAGCTGAACCATCTGGCTACCCAACTGCAAGATATGGTGCGCCGTTTCAGGGTGTAATCCCTCGGTGAGTCAAACAGCCCGATTGCCGCAAGGTGATCGGGCTTTTTCTGTTTTGGAGGGGCAGCCGGAGAGGTTCACCGCGAGCGGATGACTTGTCCCGCCGGACGATATTGTGCATGCTGATGGCCCATTTTCCAGGCAGGACTCTTGCTGTATGAATCTTCGCGATCTCGAATATCTGGTGGCGCTGGATGAGGAAAAACATTTTCGCAAAGCCGCTGAACGCTGCTTTGTCAGTCAACCCACCCTGAGCGGCCAGCTGCGAAAGCTGGAGGATGAACTCGGGGTCATTCTGATCGAACGTACCTCGCGCAAGGTGCTGTTTACTCCGGCTGGCGATGCCATGGCCCATCAGGCGCGTCGGGTGCTCAAGGAGGTGCGTGAGCTAAAGAGCATCGGTCAGCACTTCTCCGAGCCGATGTCCGGGGAGATCCATATCGGTTTTATTCCGACCGTGGGCCCCTACCTGTTGCCCCGCATTATCCAGACCCTGCGTGAGCGTTTTCCCCAGCTGGAGTTCTACCTCTATGAGGAGCAGACCCAAACCCTGCTCAAACGGCTGGAAGAGGGGGAGCTGGATTGCGTCATTCTGGCCGAGATGCCGGGGATGGAAGGGTTTGGTTCAATCCAGCTCTATCATGAGCCGATGTGGTTGGCGGTGCCTTGCCATCACCCCGAAGCACAGGCCAGACAGGTGCCGCTTGGTAATCTTAAGGGCAAGAAATTGCTGATGCTGGCCGATGGCCACTGTTTGCGGGATCAGGCGATGGGATTCTGTTTCGCCGGCGGGATAGGTGAGGATCAACGCTTCAAGGGGACCAGTCTGGAGACCCTGCGCAACATGGTGGCCGCCGGTAGCGGCATGACTTTGGTGCCAAAGTTGGCCGTACCTGCCGATCATGATGAGGGAGGGGTGAGCTATCGACCTGTGGTTGACCCTGTGCCGGGGCGTACCATCTCGCTGCTCTATCGTCACTACTCGGTGCGTCGCCCCTGTTTCAACGAGTTGGCCGCCTCGATCGCCACGCTGATGACCAAGCAGTTGGCCCAATAAAAAAACCGGCAGCCAAGGCTGCCGGTTTTGCTTCTGCCGCGAGAGCAGCTTAGAAGATATCGTCGGTTGAGACAGGCCCTTCCACATCGGGGTTGTCACCGCCGTAGACCTGATTGCCATCCGAGCTCGGTGCTGCGTAGCGGGTCGGTTCGGTCCCTTCCTTGAAGTATTCGTCGGTGCCGCCACTGGTCGCCAGCAGGCCGGTTTCGCTATCAATCTTCACCGTCATGATCCCTTCGGGAACCGGCATTTTGTGCTCCGGCAGTTTTTTGAGGGCGACTTTCATGAAGTCGATCCAGATAGGCTGCGCGGCGCCACCACCAAACTCGGCACGGCCAAGGCCACGCTGGTGGTTGTCAAAACCGATCCATGAGGTAGCAACGATGTCCGGGGTGTAGCCGGAGAACCAGGCATCCCGCGATTCGTTGGTGGTACCGGTTTTACCGGAGATGTCGTGACGTTTCAGGTCGCGGGCTGCACGCCAGCCGGTACCACGCCAGCCGTTGCCACCCCAGATGGCTGTGCTCAGGGTGTCGGTGATCAGGAACGCACTCTGGGCACTGATGGTATGCGGTGCGATGGTTGGCGCGAGAGGGGTCTGCGTGCCATCTTGTGCGGCTCCATCAACAGTTGGCTCCGGCAGTGTGCTCTGCTCGGGGGCGGCCTGCTGTTCGCAGGTGGTGCAAGCAATAGCAGGATTGGCCTGATAGAGGGTGTTCTCCAGACTGTCGGTCACTTTGTCGATGAAGTATGGGGTCACCAGGAAGCCACCGTTGGCCAGTACCGAGTAACCACGCACTACCTCGAGGGGGGTGAATTCGGCAGCACCCAGCGCCAGCGACTCATGGGGAGAGATGAAGTCGCGGGGGAAGCCAAAGCGGGTCAGACCGTCGATATAGGTATCCAGACCGATGGCGCGCATCAGTCGAACCGACATCACGTTCTTGGACTTGGCCAGACCCAGACGCAGCGGGGTGGGGCCATCATAAACGGCCGGGGAGTTCTTGGGCTGCCACATGGGCCCTTTTGACGGATCCCACTGGTTGATCGGCGCATCGTTGATGAGCGACGCCAGGGTGTAGCCATGCTCCAGCGCGGTCGCATAGAGGAAAGGCTTGATATTGGAACCGATCTGGCGACGCGCCTGATCGACCCGGTTGAATTTGGATAGTTCGAAGCTGAAGCCGCCAACCACTGCTTCCAGCGCGCCATTTTTCGGGTTCATGGCAACCAGCGCGGCGTTGACGTCCGGGATTTGGGCCAGCAGCAACTCTTCGCCCTCTTCCCGCACCCAGATCTGGGCGCCGACTTTCAGCACATCGCGCGCCGATTTAGGGGCATAGCTCTGACGGTCGTCGGTAATAAAGGAGCGAGCCCATTTGATGCCATTCCAGCCGAGCTCTGCTTCCTTGCCATTCTTCAGTACCAGCGTGGCGCTGCGATCACCGAGCTTGGTCACGACCGCCGCCATCAGCGGATCATAAGTGGGCTGCTTGCCAAGGTGAGCGACGATCTGCTCGTAATCCCAGGCTGTCTCGCCTGCCTTCCACAACTGAGTCGTCGGGCCACGATAGCCATGGCGCATGTCATAGGCAAAAACGCCATCTAGCAGTGCCTGTCTTGCTGCCCGCTGACGTTCGGCAGAGACGGTAGTGTAGACGTGCAGGCCCATGGTGTAGGCATCTTCACCGAACTGCTCGACCATCTTCTGGCGCACCATTTCACCGAGATAGGGGGCGTGCAGGGTCACTTCGGCGCCGTGAAAACGGGCCTTGATCGGCATTTTGGACGCTTCGTCAAACTGGGCCTGGGTGATCTTGCCGGTTTCCAGCATCCGGCCCAGCACCACGTTGCGGCGCGCAAAGGCGCGCTCGGGGGAGCGAATGGGGTTGAGCATGGAGGGGGCTTTCGGCAGACCGGCAATGATGGCGATCTCGTCCAGTCCCAGATCCTTGACCTCTTTACCAAAGTAAACCTGTGCCGCAGCACCGATCCCGAAGGAGCGATAACCGAGGGGGATCTTGTTGAGGTAGAGTTCGAGGATCTCATCTTTTGAGAGATTCTGCTCGATCCGCCAGGCCAGGAAGACCTCCTTGATCTTGCGGATGATGGTCTTCTCATTGCTCAGGAAGAAGTTGCGGGCAACCTGCTGGGTGATGGTACTGGCACCCTGACGGGCATGGCCGGAGACAGCCCAGACGGATGCGGCTCGAATGATACCAATCGGGTCAATGCCCGGGTGCTCATAAAAACGTGCATCTTCGGTCGCCAGTACGGCATCGATCATGGGTTGCGGAATTTCGTCCAGACGCAGCGGAATGCGACGAATTTCGCCATATTGGGCGATCAACTCCCCATCCCGGCTGTAAACCCGCATCGGGGTTGCCAGTTTGACGTCACGCAGTGCGGTGACATCGGGCAGTTGGGGTTTGATATAGAAGTAGATACCGATGAGGCTGGCAACACCCAGCACTGCACCCAGCATCATGACAATAAACAGGCGAACGAGCCATTTCAGCATGGAAGAACTACCAATCGTCTTAAAATTAGCCAACGGGCGCAGAGTATAGCCCTTTTGCCATCGGGAATTCGAGGTTTTCCTGTGGCGAGCCACCCACCTCAAAAGGATGCGAGAGGTTAGCACTACGGGGAGCAATAACCAAGGAGGGCCACTTGCCATGAAGAAAGCGAGATGGGTCACTTTTCGGCATAAACTTTATGACATTGATAGTTAGAGCATTTAGGATGAGTGAAGCACTCCTCTGATCGGGTGTCCTACACTCTGTTCAGGAATAAAACCAAATAACGCATGGATGTGTATATGTTTGGGCTTTTTAACAAGGGATCCCTCCTCCCTCTGGTGGGCATTGATTTCGGCAGCCAGACCATCAAGGCCGTTACCCTCAGTGGCCGACCCGGCAAGCTTCATCTCGAATCTGTCGCCGATATTGCCACCCCGAAAGGGACGCTGGTTGACTATCAATTGCAGGATATCGAGCGCGTCAGCCAATCTCTCAAGACTCTCAAGCGCCTGATCCCAGCTCACAGCGACTATGCCGCCACTGCGGTGACCGGCTCCAACGTGATAACCAAGGTGATCCAGATTGATGCCCGCCTCAGCGACAAGGAGCTGGAGAATCAGGTGCAACTGGAGGCCGAGCAGATCATTCCTTTCCCCCTCGATGAAGTGAGTCTCGATTTTGAGGTACTGAGCACCAACAATAGCGAAGATCGTCAAGATGTGCTGCTGAGCGCAGCCCGCACCGAGAGTGTCAACGGCCGGGTCAGCGCCCTTGCCGAAGCCGGTATTGCCGTCAAGGTGGTGGATGTGGGCTCCCATGCGCTGGGCCGTGCCGTGGTGGCTTGTCTGCCCGAATTGCAGGAGAGTGAACGGCCGATCGGGGTGATCGACATTGGCGCCAGTGCCATGACCTTTGCGGCGCTGGTCAAGGGGGAGGTGATCTACTCCCGCTTGCAGAACTTCGGTGGCGATCAATACAGCCAGGCGCTCTCCTCCTTTTATGGCATGACGCTGGATGAAGCTGAGCAGGCTAAAACCAAAGGTACCTTGCCTGTTGACCATGAGCTGGATGTGCTGATGCCCCACATCAACTCGCTGTTGCAGCAAGTGCGGCGCAATATCCAGCTGTTTTGCAGTTCATCCGGTTATCGCGACATCGCAAAACTGGTGCTGACGGGGGGAGGCAGTCTGCTACCCGGTTTGTTGGTGCAGGTAAAAGAAGAGGTCAATTGCGAGGTGTTGCACCCGGATCTGTTCGCCCTGTTTGGCAAACCGAAAGGGGAGGCCGAGCTGGTACATGGTGCTAAATATATGACGGCATTCGGGTTGGCTCTGAGGAGTTTCACACCATGTCAAATATAAACCTTCTACCCTGGCGTGAAGCCCGGGCCCAGCGCCAAAAGAAACAGTTCGGGGCCTTGCTGGGGATTTTTGTGCTGGCCACGGTCGCGTTGGGATTTTTTGCCAACTGGCTGGTTGATCGCCAGATCGTCGCCCAGCAGCAGCGCAACCAGAGGCTGGTTCAGGAGATGACTATTCTGGATGCCCAGCTGGGGGAGATCCGTCTGCTCAAAGAGCGTCGCAAGGAACTGATCGATCGGATGCAGCTCATCGAGCAGTTGCAGATGCGCCGCAATGTGCCCGTCCGCCTCTTCAATCAGCTGCCTTCATTGGTGCCCAACGGGGTTTACCTCAACACCCTCTCGATGCAGAACAATATTATTGATGTAAATGGCAAGACCGAAGCCTATGGTCGGGTGGCCAGCATGATGCGGCGGATTGATGGTTCCGGCTGGCTGGGTCAGGCAAAGATAAGCACTATTTTTGCGGCTGATGTTGCGCCAGTGTCATTGAGCCAGTTTTCCATGATGTTCCTGATCGCCAACAATGCTGCGGCTGCAGGGAATGTGGCCAAGGAGCAACAATGAACCTTCAGCAACTCAACGAGTTGGATATCAATGACATAGCAAGCTGGCCAAAATGGGCAAAAGGGGTCTTCATCTTTTTCTGCTGCGTGTTGACCGGCGGCGCCATCTACTACTACGTGATTGCCAACTCACTGACCAGTTTGACTCAGGAAGCGGGGAAAGAGACCGAACTGAAAGCCCAGTTTGAAAGCAAGGCGATGCTGGCTGCCAACCTGGGGGCATACAAGGCGCAAATGGTTCAGCTTGAGCAACTGGTTGATACCCAGCTCAAGCAGTTGCCCAATACCCATGAGGTCGCCGGTCTGCTGGACGATATCAGCTTTATTGCTACCGACAACGGCTTGAAATTGAACCGGATCAACTGGGAACCCGAGGTAAAGCACGAGTTTTCAACCGAGCTACCAATGCGTATCGAAGTCGTGGGCACTTACCATGAAATTGGCAAGTTCACCGCTGACATGGCCGCCTTGCCCCGTATCGTCATCCTTGACTCCTTCACTCTGGGCCAGAGCAAGGATGCAGGGGAGTTGATTTCGATGTCGATGCTGGCTAAGACCTACAAGTACAACGGTAAAACAGTGGAGCCGAAACAATGAGACGCATCTGCTGGTTGTTGCCTGCTCTCTTGCTGGCGGCCTGTGGTGGCCAGGAGGATATGGATAGCTATGTAGCCCAGACCAAAGCAAGGCCGCCCATACCTATCGAGCCCTTGCCCGAGCTGAAGCCTTTTGCCCCCATGCACTACCAGCAACGCGAGTTGCGCAGCCCCTTCATGGTTCCTCAGCCTGAGGCGACGGTCGGAAGTACAAGTACTGCCAAGGCCCAGCCGGATTGTGCACAGACCCTGATGGATCGTGAGAAAGAGGTGCTGGAAAATTATTCGCTGGCCAGTCTGTCGATGCATGGTTCTTTGGGCAAGGCTGGCCAGTTGTGGGCCTTGATCAGCACCCCGGATGGCAAATCGATGCGGGTCGGACTTAACCAGTATATGGGGCTTGATCAGGGTCGGGTCATCAAGATCACAGACACTGCCGTGGATTTGCTGGAAACCATTCCGGACGGGAAGGGGTGCTGGGTAACAAGAGAAACCCAGTTGGCGATGGCCAATGTGCAAGAAAAACAATAATCAGGGACGAACAGCAATGAGAACAACAATAGAGAGTGTATCCAAAGTGGCTTTGCTGTTTTGCGCCAGCGCCCTCAGTCAGGCGTGGGCAGTGGCAACCCTGCAGGAGATCAAGGTCAATCCGCTGCTGGCCGATCAATTGCTGGTCGAGCTCAGTTTTAGTGAGCCGGTCACGGGCTTTACCGATCGTCTCTCTTACCAACCCAATCAGCTGTTGTTGCATGTTCCCGGTGCAGTAGGGGCGCTGAAAGTGAACCCGCTGCCGATCCAGCGCTTGGGGGTAGATAATATCAAGGTTGAGGGTAAGGGCGCAGGTCTTGATATCAAGATCGCACTCGATCAGCTTGCTCCCTATCAGGTGCAGCAACAGGGGAACAAATTACTGGTGTCATTGGGCGAGGGGGCCTCTTCCGGGCTCATCAATGGTGAGAGCGCCCTGATTGCACCCGCACCCTCGGCTACTCCTGTGCCAGCGCCCTCTGCGATGGTGGCCACACCCTCTCCTTCGGCGCTGCTCAATCCTCAGGTCGTTGCCCGGTCTATGCCTGTTGCGCCCGTGACAACGCCGGTAGCCACACATCCTGCCAGCAAGCCGGTGCTCAACAACTATCAGAGCAGTGGGGGCGGCGCCTATTTCAACTCAGTTACCGGTGTGGATTTTCGTCGTGGCAAGGATGGCCAGGGGGAGTTTCTGGTCACGCTGGATAACAGCTCGGCTGCCGTCGATGTGAGCAGCCGAGGCCAGACCGTACTGGCCAAGTTTCATGGTACTCGGGTGCCGGATGGTTTGCTTAATCTGATCAATGTGCAGGATTTTGCAACGCCGGTCTCACAGGTTGAAGTATCCCGGCAGGGGAGCGATACCCTGTTTGAACTGTCGATCAATGGTCAGTTTGATTACCGTTACGATCAGGCAGACAAGCTCTTCATTATCGAGGTGAAAAAGCGGACGACGGCCACGGCATCCAAGCAGTATCAGGGCAAGCCCATCTCATTGAACTTCCAGGATATTCCAGTCCGGACCGTGTTGCAGCTGATCGCCGATTTCAACAACCTTAACTTGGTAACCACAGATTCGGTAGCAGGCAATATTACCCTGCGTCTGGATGGGGTGCCGTGGGAGCAGGCGCTCGACATTATTTTGAAAGTGCGGGGTCTGGATAAACGACTGGACAACAACATTCTGCTGGTGGCACCGGCGGAAGAGATCGCAACACGCGAGAAGCAGCAACTTGAGAGCCGCAATCAGGTTGCAGATTTGGCGCAGCTCTATACCGAATATCTGCAGATAAACTATGCCAAGGCCTCGGAAGTGGCGGCCCTGCTCTCTTCCGAAAGTACCAAGTTGCTGTCACCCCGTGGTGCGGTGAGCGTGGACGAGCGAACCAACGTGCTGGTGGTCAAAGATACCGCCGATGTCATCAGCAGCATCAAACGGATGCTCGATATTCTCGATATTCCGGTCAAGCAGGTGGTTATCGAGGCGCGGATGGTGACCATTGATGACGGCTTTGATGAAGCGCTCGGGGTGCGGTGGGGAGTGACCAAAAACGATGGTCATGGCAACAGTACGTCCGGTTCCATAGCGGGGAATGATGGCTCTGGTAACAACAATGGTGGCTCGACAATTACCAGACCGACAGCAGACGATCGGTTGAACGTCAATCTGCCGGTGACCAATGCGGCCGGTACTTTGGCCTTCCAGGTTGCCCGTTTGGCTGATGGCACCTTGTTGGATCTCGAGTTGTCGGCGCTGGAAAAAGAGAGCAAAGCCGAGATTATCGCCAGTCCGCGCGTGACCACGGCGAACCAGAAACCGGCGCTGATCGAGCAGGGTACCGAGATCCCCTATGTGGAGTCCTCTTCCAGTGGCGCTACCTCGGTTACCTTCAAGAAGGCGGTATTGAGCCTGAAGGTTACTCCGCAGATCACCCCTGACAATCGGGTGATTCTCGACCTGACCGTGACCCAGGATACCAAGGGTGAAACGGTACCGACCGGTACCGGTGATGCGGTTTCCATCAACGCCCAGTCCATCACCACTCAGGTGTTGGTTAACAATGGCGAGACCCTGGTGTTGGGCGGCATTTATCAGCAGACCATCAAGAGCGATGTGACCAAGGTGCCGCTGCTGGGTGATATTCCCGGATTGGGGGCCTTGTTCCGCAAGACCACCAGCGAGAACAAAAAGCGGGAGTTGCTGATTTTCGTGACGCCCAAGATAGTCACCGACGCCTTCTGAATGCTTTACATGTGAGGGTAAAACACATATAACCTTACGCCCCAATGAGGCTGGGGCGTAAGGGCTGCGGTTGCCAGTCCCGATATCTATTGAGATAATCCCCCTCCTGATCCATCGCAAGATAAGGTTCATAGGTACCCCGATCCAGTATTCATCGGGGTCGTACAGTTTGTAATTACTAACGAAAAGACATGGCTGAGAAACGCAATATTTTCCTGATAGGTCCCATGGGTGCGGGCAAGAGCACCATAGGTAGACATCTGGCAGAACAACTGCATATGGAGTTTTTCGACTCAGATCATGAGATTGAGCGCCGCAGTGGTGCTGATATCGGCTGGGTGTTCGATGTTGAAGGCGAAGAAGGTTTCCGGATTCGCGAAGAGAAGGTGATCGGCGAATTGTCAGAGCAGCAGGGTATCGTGCTGGCGACGGGTGGCGGTGCCATCAAGAGTCGCGAAACCCGCAACAAGTTGTCTGCTCGTGGCATCGTGGTCTACCTCGAAACCACTATCGAAAAGCAGCTGGCGCGCACACAGCGAGACAAACGCCGCCCTCTGCTACAGACCGAAGAACCGGCACGCGAAGTGCTGGAACGTCTGGCACAAGAGCGCAATGCCCTGTATGAAGAGGTTGCCGACTTTGTTGTGCACACTGATGACCAGAGCGCAAAAATCGTTGCCAATCAAATTGTAAAGCTGATCGGTA
The DNA here is from genome assembly GCF_040908025.1 of Aeromonas sp. R9-2. Taxonomy (NCBI): domain Bacteria; kingdom Pseudomonadati; phylum Pseudomonadota; class Gammaproteobacteria; order Aeromonadales; family Aeromonadaceae; genus Aeromonas; species Aeromonas sp. R9-2. Next base: position 226,086 of record NZ_JBFOCX010000020.1, on the reverse strand, counting down.
TGTAATCTAGAGGACGTCCATGGAACGGTTGAAGGTCGAACTGGGTGAACGCAGCTATCCCATCGAGATAGCTGCCGGGTTGTTGCAGCGCCCCGAGGCGCTGGTATCGACCATCAAGGGCAAGCGGGTGATGATAGTGACCAACACGGTCGTTGCTCCGCTTTATCTTGAACGGGTAACCGCTCTGCTGTCGGGTTTTCAGGTTGAACACCTGATCCTGCCTGACGGTGAGGCATACAAGAACCTGGCGACCTTTGAGCAGATCATGTCTGCTCTGCTTGAAACCAACCATGGGCGCGATACGACACTGATCGCTCTGGGGGGCGGCGTGATCGGGGATGTGGTGGGCTTTGCGGCAGCAAGCTATCAACGTGGCATTCCTTTTATCCAGATCCCGACCACCCTGCTCTCCCAGGTTGACTCCTCTGTTGGCGGTAAAACCGCTGTCAACCACCCCCTCGGCAAGAACATGATTGGGGCTTTTTATCAGCCCAAACAAGTTGTTATCGATACCGAATGTCTGAGTACCTTGCCAGCCCGCGAATTTGCCGCAGGGATGGCCGAGGTGATCAAGTACGGCATCATTTGGGATGCTGATTTCTTCAGCTGGCTGGAGCAGAACATGGTGCGTCTGCAACAGCTGGAACCTGCCGCGCTGGCCTACGCCATCAAACGCTGCTGCGAGATCAAAGCCGATGTGGTCGGTCAAGATGAGACCGAGCACGGCGTCCGTGCGCTGCTCAATCTGGGTCACACCTTTGGTCATGCCATCGAGGCCGAGCAGGGGTATGGCAACTGGCTGCACGGTGAAGCAGTATCCGCCGGCACCATGCTGGCAGCCTGGACTGCGCAGGCCCGTGGCGATATGAGCGAAGCGGACGTTGCGCGTGTGCGCGCTCTGCTGCTGGCCGCCAATCTGCCCATTCATGCGCCTGCCGAGATGGATTTCGCCGCCTTTATTCGCCATATGCGCCGTGACAAGAAGGTGCTGGAAGGCAAGCTGCGTCTGGTGTTGCCGGTTGGCATCGGCCATGCGCAGGTGGTGGGGGATGTGTCCGATGCCGAGTTGCTGGCGGTGATCGAGTCTGGTCGTGACGAATAAACTGCTAAAACTTCCTTCCCAGCGGCAGCTGGTTGACCGGCTGCTGCATCTGATTGAATTCAATCACCCTTTCATTTTTCTCTCCGGTAAACCCGGTTGTGGTCGCGGTACCCTGTGCGAATCCCTGCTCGGCGTGTTGCCTGAAAAAGTGCGGGTGGTAAGCCTGATTGGTACACCTGCCATGAAGATGGTGGATGTGCGTCAGCTGTTGCTACCACAGGTGGTGGCGCGCCCGCTGTTCAATCCACAGGATGCGCTGGCAGAGAGCTTCTTTCGCATGCTGGAGGGGAGCAAGCCTGCCACCCTGCTGCTGCTGATAGAGCGGGCTGATCAGTTGCCAGCCGAATTGCTGGGAGAGTTGTGGGCGATCATCCGTCATAACGATACCCTGGCGGCGCCCCATCAGCTGGCCATTATCGTCTCGGGCAGTGACGTCTGGTGTCGTACCCAACGACCGCAGCTCAAAGGGCGTGCCATGCCAGCCCTTGAGCTGGAAGTGCCGCCACTGAGCCCGCCCGAGCAGCGCATCTTCTTGTATGAAAAAGCCAAAGAGCTCAAGATCCCGACGACCCTCTTGCCCAAGCCGCAAGTGGAGGAGATCCTGAAAACGGCGAACGGACATCCGTCCACCATCATGCAGTTACTGGAGGATATCATGACCGACAGAAGGCCCAAGAAGCGTCAGGCGGAGTTGCCTGTCAAGAAGATTGCCACCGCTATCGCGTTGGTCGCTGGCGGGCTGCTGGCGTTGAGCTACCTGCTGCCTGCGCTGTTTGACAATGAAAGCAAACCGGCGCTGCAGGATCCTGCGCAGAACACGGCATTGCCGATCCCGGTAGCGGGAGGCGATCCCCTCACCGCTGGCGGTTCGAATACAGATTCCGCTGCACAAGGCGCTCAAAACAGTGATGCAGCCAGCAATCCAAACGGGGTTGTGAAAGATTGGCAGCCGGAGGCGAAAGTGCTGCCCAAATCGGTGGAGAGCGAAACTGTGACCACTGAATCAACCAATTACGAAGGGCGTCGGGTGGTGATCTCTGACGAGGTCGTGCAAAAGCTGATGACCGAACCCAAGGTGAGCGGCGCACTGCCTACTGACGTGGTGGACGAGCTGACTGGCAAGAACCCGAGTGGCACAGCCCCCAGTGGTGCAATCGTAACCACGGCGCCGGCCAGCACTAGCAAGGTACAGAACCCGGTGACAACCGCAACGCCTGCAGCCACCACAAAAACAGCCAGCAACGAGCCGGTTGCCGCGCCAGCACCCAAAGTGGCCCTGACACCGGTCGCCACCTTGAACAAGAAGCCGCGCAATCACTACAGCGTTCAGCTGATGGGGGCGAGCAACACCAAGGCGGTGGATCAATTTGTCGCCGAGCATGGTTTGGCGGGCAAGGTATGGGTCTATCAGACCAAATTCCGTGGCAGCCCTTGGTACGTGGTGCTGCAAGGGGATTATGCCGGTTTGACCCAAGCCAAGAGTGCCATTCGCAAGCTTCCGCCAGCCTTGCTGAAAGGCCAGCCCTGGCCCAAGTCGTTTGCACAGGTACAAAAAGAGCTGAAGCAATAGCCTTGATACCGGATAAGGGGGTAGAATCGTCCCCCTTTTTGGGTCTTGCCTTCTTACACACCGGATTTCCATGAAAAAAACACGCGCTTTTTTAAAATGGGCCGGGGGAAAATACTCCCTGGTTGAAGAGATTGCCGAGCGCCTGCCGGCCGGGCGTGTGTTGCTGGAGCCCTTCGTCGGGGCCGGGTCTGTGTTTCTCAACACCGACTACGACGCGTATGTGCTCAACGACATCAATCCGGATCTGATCTGCCTGTACAACCACCTCAAGCTGACGCCGGACAGTTTCATTGCCGAGGCGCGCAAGCTGTTTGTGGCAGAGCACAACCACAAGGCGGCCTATTATCGGCTGCGTACCCAGTTCAATCAGACCGAGACCACCTTCGAGCGGGCACTCTTGTTCCTGTTTCTCAACCGTCACGGTTTCAACGGACTATGCCGCTACAACAAGAAGGGCGGCTTCAACGTGCCGTTCGGTTCCTACAAGAAGCCCTATTTCCCGGAAAAAGAGCTGTGGGCCTTTGCCGAAAAGGCGCAGAAGGCGACCTTTATCTGCGAGAGCTACGCCGACGCCATCAAGCGTGCCGAAGAGGATTGGGTTATCTATTGTGATCCACCCTATGCGCCGCTCTCCACTACGGCGAGCTTCACCACCTATGCCTCCGGTGGGTTTACCCTGGATGATCAGGCGATCCTGGCGCGACTGGCCCGCCACACAGCCGCTCACAAAGGAGTGCCGGTGCTGATCAGCAACCACGATATCGAGCTGACTCGTGAGCTTTATCGCGGTGCCCGCCTCGACGAGATCCTGGTCAAGCGCACTATCAGCCGCAACGGCGGCACCCGCAACAAGGTGGCCGAGTTGTTGGCGCTCTATCCCCCCGGTATCGAGCCGGAGCAGGGCTACTATCCCAGCGACAGTGAACTACTGCCACTGACGTAACAGACCATGCGGCGCCCAGGGGCGCCGTTTTTTATGGGCGAGTCCGCGCCCGTGCCGATGCCCCAAAACCCAGGTTGCTGGGGGAGGGGAGGTGATTGCCCCATTTACCCCGCATTCGAGTCGTTTTCGCCCGCCTTTTACGTTAAAATTGCGCCGCTTTTTCTCCCTGGCTGCCAATGGATGATGCTGATGAAAGACTTTCTGATTGCCCCCTCGATCCTCTCTGCTGATTTTGCCCGTCTGGGTGACGATGTAGCCAAGGTACTGGCTGCTGGTGCCGACGTGGTTCACTTCGACGTGATGGACAACCACTATGTCCCCAACCTGACCATTGGCCCTATGGTCTGTCAGGCGCTGCGTGACTACGGTATCGATGCCCCCATCGACGTGCACCTGATGGTCAAGCCGGTGGATCGCATCATTCCTGATTTTGCCAAGGCCGGTGCTTCCCTCATCACCTTCCATCCGGAAGCGTCCGATCACGTTGATCGCTCTTTGGGCCTCATCAAGGAGATGGGCTGCCAGGCGGGTCTGGTGCTGAATCCTGCTACCTCGCTCTCCTGCCTTGAGTATGTGATGGACAAGCTGGACGTGATCCTGCTGATGTCGGTCAACCCGGGCTTCGGTGGCCAGAGCTTCATTCCCGGCACCCTCGACAAGCTGCGTCAGGTGCGTCGTCTGATCGACGAGAGCGGCCGCGATATCCGCCTCGAGATCGATGGCGGGGTGAAGGTCGACAACATTCGCGAGATTGCCGAAGCGGGCGCCGACATGTTTGTCGCCGGCTCGGCCATTTTCAGCCAGCCTGACTACAAGGCGGTGATCGACAAGATGCGTGCGGAGCTGGCTCATGTCACACGCTGAGCGCGAATTTGATTTGGTGCTGTTCGATCTGGACGGCACCCTCATTGACAGCGCCGCCCAACTGGCGCTGGCGGTCAATCTGACTCTGGCAGACCTCGGTCTGGCGCAGGCCGATGAAGCGGTGATCCGTACCTGGGTTGGCAACGGCGCCGACAAGCTGATCCAGCGGGCGCTCGCCTATCGCGAGGCCGATCCCGAGCTGTTTGCCAAGGCCAGACCGATCTTTTTCCAGCACTACAACGCTTGCCTGCTGCAAGGGCTGGCGATGTATGAAGGGGTGGCGCAGAGTCTGCGCCGTCTGCAAAGCCTGGGCTACAAGCAGGCGATCGTCACCAACAAGCCGAGCGATTTCGTGGCACCCATCCTCGATGCCCTTGGCATCAGCGATTGTTTCGAACTCTGGCTTGGCGGCAACTGCGTGCCGGTCAAGAAGCCGAGCCCGGAGCCCTTGCTGCACGCTTGCCAAGAGTTGGGGGTGAGCCCGGCTCGCACACTGATGGTGGGCGACTCAGAAAATGACGTGCTGGCGGCCAAGGCGGCTGGCATGAAGGTGGTGGGTCTTACATACGGCTACAACTATGGCCGTCCCATCGCCGACTCCCATCCAGACTGGGTATTCGAGCAGTTTGCCCAGCTCGATGCACTTTTGGTCTAATAGCGCAGCTGGGCTGGCTGAATAACAAGGATTAACACTCTCATGACTAAACCAATCGTATTGAGCGGAGCGCAACCCTCCGGTCAACTGACCATCGGCAACTACATGGGGGCCCTGCGTCAGTGGGTCAACATGCAGGATGAGTTCGACTGCCTCTACTGCATCGTCGACCTGCACGCCATCACCACTCGTCAGGACCCGGCTGCCCTGCGCAAGGCTTGTCTGGACGCGGCCGCCCTCTATCTGGCGGTCGGTATCGATCCCAAGAAGAGCACCGTCTTCATCCAGTCTCACGTGCCGCAGCACGCCGAGCTGGGCTGGATCCTCAACTGCTATACCCAGATGGGTGAGCTGTCGCGCATGACCCAGTTCAAGGACAAGTCCGCCCGTTTCGAGAACAACGTCAACGTCGGCCTGTTCGGTTATCCGGTGCTGATGGCCGCTGATATTCTGCTCTATCAGGCCAATCAGGTACCGGTCGGCAACGACCAGAAGCAGCATCTGGAGCTGACCCGCGACATCTGCACCCGTTTCAACAACCTCTATGGTGAGGTATTCACCATGCCGGAGCCCTTTATTCCGACCGAAGGGGCGCGGGTGATGAGCCTGCAGGATCCGACCAAGAAGATGTCCAAGTCGGATGACAACGAAGCCAACTTCATCGGCCTGCTGGAAGATCCCAAGCAGATCGTCAAGAAGATCAAGCGTGCGGTGACCGATTCCGACGAGCCGGCGGTGGTGCGTTTCGACCCGGAAAACAAACCGGGTGTCTCCAACCTGCTGACCCTGATGTCCGGCGTGACCGGCCGCTCCATCCCCGAGCTGGAGCAGCACTTCGAAGGCAAGATGTACGGTCACCTCAAGACCGAAACCGCCGAAGCCGTGGTTGCGCTGCTGGAACCGATCCAGGCCCGTTTCCACGAGTTGCGTCAGGATGAGGCCCATCTGATCGCGATTCTGGCAGAAGGAGCACAAAAGGCGCGCGAAAGAGCTGAAAAAACCCTGACCAGCGTATATGATGTAGTCGGCTTCGTTCCTCGAGCCTGACATACTGGGAAGGTGTAGTAGAAGAGAGCTGGGTATTTGCCTGGCTTTCTTTATTTTCTGCCCGGCTATTTTGTTTAATTTCTTTATTTCAACCTGGGTAATATCCCCAAGAGAAAGCATGCCTGTTCAACCAACTATTTCTGCTGAAGAGCTGAGTGACAAAGGTCACTGGCTACGTAAATTTCGCAAGGCGAAAAACCTCAATACCCTGCAGTTGATGGTCTCCAATGCCATCGACAAGCACCATAAAACCCCTGCCGTTGCTGCCGCCATCTATCTGGCCGAGTGTCAGCGTGAACGGGAAATGGAACAGGGTCGTTATCTCGATCGTTAATTCTCCGCTGTTGGTTATCTCATGCTGTTGTTGATCGATAACTACGACTCTTTTACCTGGAACCTGGTGCAATATTTCGGCGCCCTGGGACAAGAGGTTGTGGTCAAGCGTAATGATGAACTGACGCTTGATGCCATAGCGCAGCTCTCTCCCCGTTTTCTGGTGATCTCCCCCGGTCCCTGTACGCCCAATGAGGCGGGGATCTCTCTCGATGCTATCAGCCACTTTGCTGGCAAGCTGCCCATTCTCGGCGTCTGTCTCGGTCATCAGTCGCTGGCGCAGGCCTTCGGCGCCCGCGTAGTGCGTGCCCGTCAGGTAATGCACGGCAAAACCTCGCTCATCCGCCATCGCAATGAGGGGGTGTTCAAGGGGCTCAACAACCCGCTGAGGGTGACTCGTTACCACTCCTTGGTGGTGGAGCACGACACGCTGCCTGACTGCTTCGAGATCACCGCCTGGAGCGAGCATGCCGATGGCTCGTTTGACGAGATCATGGGGCTGCGCCACAAGACGCTCCCCATCGAGGGTGTTCAGTTCCATCCGGAGAGTATTTTGAGCGAGCAGGGCCATCAGTTGCTGGCCAACTTTCTGGCGCGTTCATAAAAAGTTGTGATCGCCTTCTCAAGTTCGAGAGAAGGCAAAAAAAATTTCCCTGACACTTTATTCACCCCCTCTCCTGCCCAAATTATCTCTTGCCAAGCCCCCCTGAGTCGTTATGCAATGCGGTTGCCTAAAATCTCAAGAGCAATCGAACATTGTTCCTTATAGGCCGTCTTGTTACAGACTTTTTACTTTATTTCTGTGATAATCCCGTCACGTTTACACGGATTTAACTTTTGGGCGGTGGATTATTCTGTCGCCGAATCGAAGGAGAGCTATATGTCAGAGTTGTTGGCAGTGACACGTGAAGTGTTTGATGAAGTGATGGTTCCCAACTATGCGCCCGCCAAGATCATCCCGGTGCGTGGTGAAGGGGCACGTGTCTGGGATCAGGAAGGGCGCGAGTATGTCGACTTCGCCGGTGGCATCGCCGTCAACGGTTTGGGTCACTGTCATCCCAAGCTGGTCGAGGCCCTGAAAACCCAGGGCGAGAAGCTGTGGCACCTCTCCAACGTAATGACCAACGAGCCGGCCCTGCGCCTGGCTAAGAAGCTGGTTGCCGCCACCTTCGCCGACAAGGTCTACTTCTGCAACTCTGGCGCCGAAGCGAACGAAGCCGCTCTCAAGCTGGCTCGCCGCTACGCCATCGAGAAGTTTGGCGAGCAGAAGACCCAGATCATCGCCTTCAATCAGGGTTTCCACGGTCGTACCTTCTTTACCGTCAGCGTCGGTGGCCAGGCAGCCTACTCCGATGGCTTCGGTCCCAAGCCCGGTGACATTACCCACGTACCCTACAACGATCTGGCGGCGCTGGCCGAGGTGATCTCCGACAACACCTGCGCCGTGGTGATGGAGCCGCTGCAAGGGGAGGGGGGCATCATTCGTCCTACCGACGAGTTTGCCAAAGGGGTGCGCGAGCTGTGCGACAAACACAATGCCCTGCTGGTGTATGACGAAGTGCAGTCAGGGGTTGGCCGGACCGGTGATCTCTATGCCTATATGGGTCTGGGCGTCACGCCGGACATCCTCACCAGCGCCAAGGCGCTGGGGGGCGGTTTCCCCATCGGCGCCATGCTGACTACCAACGAAATCGCCTCTTACCTGAAAGTGGGCACTCACGGCTCTACCTACGGCGGCAACCCGCTGGCCTGTGCGGTCGCCGAGGCGGTGATCGACGTGATCAATACCCCGGAGGTGCTGGCTGGCATAAAGCAACGCGAGCAGCTGTTCCGCGATGGCCTTGAAGCCATCAATGCCAAATACCACTGCTTCAGCGAGATCCGCGGCAAGGGTCTGCTGCTGGGCGCGGCCCTGAGCGATGCCTACAAAGGGCGTTCCCGCGACTTCCTGCTGGCCTCCATCGATCAGGGGCTGATGGCACTGGTGGCCGGTACCAACGTGGTTCGTTTTGCCCCTTCACTGGTGATCCCGGAAGCGGACATCAAGGAAGGGCTGGCCCGCTTCGAGAAGGCGGTTGCCCAGGTGGTTAACGCCTGATTCCAAATTGAGGTGGGGAGCTCTCCCGGCAGGAGCCGGGACCCCACCTGTCGTCAATGAAAGGGAGTTGTCATTTATGTTGGTTATCCGTCCCATCGAGCAAAAAGATTTTGCCGGGCTCAAGACCTGCGCCATCGAGTCCGGCACCGGCATGACCTCGTTGCCCGTCAACGATGAGCTGCTGCAGCGCAAGATTGACGCCTCTACCCAGACTTTTTCCGACAAGCCCGCCGGCAAGGGGGACTGCCTTTACTTCTTCGTGGCCGAGGATCTGGAGACTGGCGAGATGGTGGGCACCTGTGCCATCGATGCCGCGGTTGGCCTCTCCCAGCCGTTTTACAACTACCACATCGGCAAGGTGGTGCACTCTTCTCCCAAGCTCGGCATCTACAACGTCGTTGAAACCCTGACCCTCTCCAACGACTACACCGGCAACTCCGAGCTCTGCACCCTGTTCTTGCGCGAATGTGCCCGCGAGGGGCTCAACGGCCGCCTGCTTTCCAAGCACCGCTTTCTGTTTATGGCCGAGCACCCCGAGTTGTTTGACGAGACCGTCTTCGCCGAGATGCGCGGCGTCTCCGATGCCAACGGCCACAGTCCCTTCTACGAGTGGCTGCAGACTCACTTTTTCTCGATGGATTTTCCCACCGTCGACTATCTGACCGGCATCGGCAAGAAGCGCTTTATCGCCGAGTTGATGCCCAAGTACCCCATCTACGTCAATTTGCTGAGCAAAGAGGCGCGGGCCGTTATCGGTCAGACCCACGAGAAGACCCGTCCCGCCATCAAGATGCTGCAGGACGAGGGCTTTGTGAACCGTGGCTACGTCGATATTTTCGATGCGGGCCCCACCGTCGAGTGCGACGTGAAGAATATCCGCAGTGTGCGCCGCAGCAAGAAACTGCGGGTGCTGGTGGGCGAGCCCATCGGTGGCAAGACCCACCTTATCTGCAACAGCCGTTTCGAGCATTACCGCGCCTGCTACGGCAATATCCGGGTCGATCTCGACAAGCACGAAGCCATCATCCCGCCCAAGATGGCGGCGGCACTCAAGGTGCAGGATGGCGACATGGTGCGGGTGGTTGACCTCGACTGAGGCAAACAGGACAAGCAAACCGATTATCAGACAGGCAGCCTCGGCTGCCTGCCAGCGACAGGGAGTGAATGGATGAGCCAGTTAGTGCAATTTATCGACGGTCAGTGGCTTGCCGGTGAAGGCAAGCCGTTCGAGTCAACCGATCCGGCCAAGAACGAGGTGATCTGGCAGGGGGCTGCCGCCAGCACGGCGCAAGTGGATGCCGCCGTCAAGGCCGCCCGCGCCGCCTTCTACCACTGGGCGGATATGAGCCTTGAGGATCGTCTGGCCATAGTGCGCCGTTATGCCGACCTGCTCGGCGAGCAGAAAGAGGCGCTGGCCCTGACTATCGCCCGCGAAACCGGCAAACCGCTGTGGGAGACCCGCACCGAAGTGGCCGCCATGCAGGGCAAGATCGCCATCTCCATCCGCGCCCATGACGAGCGCACCGGTACAGTGGAAAACCCCATGCCGGGCGCCAAGGCGTTTGTCCGTCACAAGCCCCACGGTGTGGTGGCGGTCTTTGGTCCCTACAACTTCCCGGGCCATCTGCCCAACGGCCATATCGTCCCGGCGCTGATTGCGGGTAACGCCGTGGTGTTCAAACCCTCCGAGCTGACCCCCATGGTGGCCGAAGCCATGGTCAAGGTGTGGCAGCAGGCCGGATTGCCCAAGGGGGTGCTCAATCTGGTGCAAGGGGAGGTCGAGACCGGCAAGGCGCTGGCGGGCAATCCCGATATCGACGGCCTCTTCTTCACCGGCTCCTCCCGCACCGGCCATTTCCTTCATCAGCAGTTTGCCGGTCAGCCGGGCAAAATTCTGGCGCTCGAGATGGGCGGCAACAACCCGCTGATCGTGAAAGACGTGAGCGACATCGACGGCGCCGTCCATGCCATCGTCCAGTCTGCGTTCATCACCTCGGGTCAACGTTGCACCTGCTCCCGCCGTCTGTTTGTCGAGCGCGGCGAGCGGGGCGATGCCCTGGTCAAGCGACTGGTCGAGGTGGTGGGCAAGATCAAGGTCGGCCTCTATGATGCAGCCGAGCAGCCGTTCATGGGCTCGATGATAAGCGAACGTGCTGCACTGGGCATGGTCGAGGCGCAAGCCAACCTGCAGCGCCTCGGTGGCGAGAGCCTGCTTACCCTCAAGCACCTGGAAGCGGGCACAGGCTTTGTCTCCCCGGGCATTATCGACGTGACCTCAGTGAGCGCGTTGCCTGACGAAGAGTACTTCGGCCCGCTGCTGCAACTCATTCGCTATGACGATTTTGATGCCGCCATCGATCAGGGCAACGCCACCCGTTATGGTCTCTCGGCCGGTCTGCTGGGGGACAAGGAGGCGGACTGGCATCATTTCTTCAAGCGGATCCGCGCCGGTATCGTCAACTGGAACAAGCCCATCACCGGCGCCTCCAGTGCCGCGCCGTTTGGTGGCATCGGCGCTTCCGGCAACCACAGGGCAAGCGCCTACTACGCTGCTGACTACTGTGCGTATCCGGTTGCCTCTGTTGAAGACAGCAAGGCCGCCATGCCGGATCAACTGTCGCCCGGCCTGCGCTTCTAATAACGACACGGGGCATCCAGCGGTGCCCCCATCTGTACCCGCAATCAAAGGAAAGAGAGATGCAAAAGGATATCGACACCCTGTTCAGCCATCTGTGGGACAACTACATCAAGGTGACCCCGAGCGCCCTCAAGGTGCACACTCTGCTGGGTGGCGGCGAGCCCATCGTCAACGATCACGTGGCGTTTCGTACCTACAACCTGCCCAAGCTGGGGCTGGAGAAGCTGGCCGCCCACTTCCTGGCGCTCGGTTACGAGCAGAAGGGCGAGTACGTTTTCAAGGCCAAGAAGCTCTACGCCAAGCACTTCGAGCATCAGGATCCGGACGCTCCCAAGGTGTTTATCAGCGAGCTGAAGGTGGAAGAACTCTCCCCAGCGGCGCAGGCCATCATCCACAAGCTGGCGGATCAGGTGCCCGATCATCTGACCGATACCCCGGCATTTCTCTACACCGGCGCCCCCTGGCAGGTCTCCTATGCCGATTATCAGACTCTGCTGGCGGAGAGCGAGTATGCGGCTTGGATGGCTGCATGGGGCTATCGTGCCAACCACTTCACGGTCAATATCAACAAGTTGAAGGATTTTGACACCATCCATCAGGTCAATGCGGCACTGAAGGCGGCGGGTTTCGTGCTCAACAGCGTGGGTGGCGAGGTGAAAGGGGATCCGCAGGTGATGCTGGAGCAATCCTCCACCATGGCGGACAAAGCCGAGGTGCCGTTCAGCGATGGGGTGCGTACCATCCCGAGCTGCTTCTACGAGTTTGCCCTGCGCTATCCGCAGGCCGATGGTGTGCTCTATCCGGGCTTTGTCGAGGCCTCGGCCGACAAGATCTTCGAATCGACGAATGCCATGTAACGGGAGCCACCCTGTTTCAGTCGCAACGCCTCCTTTGTGGAGGCGTTTTGTTTGGCGCAGAGTGACGGTATCGGGTGTTGTCTGACGTCGCGTGAAGAGGGGATTTGGACGGCGCCTAACAGGTGAGAATTTGTTGATAAAAATGTGAACGAGATCACTTGAGACGACACAGATTGACGCGGGCGGCGGAGCAAAAAGGAGTAGAATGGCGCTTTATTTTTGCGGGGCCAATCGATGCCTAACTATCACTTTTTCAAGCAGGGTCAGGCGCTTACCTATCTAGATGCCAATGCACCCAGCTATAGCGATGAGCGTCGTCAACTGGTCGAACAGGGATTTGCCGCCATCGCCGCCCCCACCTTTGCAGATACCCCTGCCGAAGCCCTTGAGCTGCTTCGCACTCATCAGGCACTACAGGATGAGGCCAACGCCAACGCCCTTTGTCTGACGGTTGCCACTATTCCGGCGGTGATCGCAACTCTGTCCGGGCACTGACGCTGCCGCTATGCTCACCTGAATAAAAAATGGTGCCACTGTGATGGCACCATCTTATCGGTTTGCCTGCTTGCCCTGAGTACTTTACCGCTGGTGCAGGTCACCTTTGATAACCAGCACGGTATCCATCCCTGCCTCAAGCCCGATCCGGGTATCTTCAAACACCAGACAGTTGGCGGGATTAGCGCCGAGCAGTTCGGCCACCTGCAAGAAGGTGTCGGGATGCGGCTTGTGGTTGGTGACATCATCGGCGCTCACCACCACAGAGATATAGGCATCGAGCCCGGTGCTTTTCAGGATGGAGTCCGCCTGATTGCGCGGTGAGCCGGTGCCAATCCCCATCTTGACCTTGCCGTGATAGTGCCTGACCAGCTCCCACATCTTGGGAAAGACGCTGACCTTGTCGATATGTTCCATATAGAGGGCAATCTTGCGACGGGTAAAAGCCTCGACATCCACCGTCAGCCCCTGCTGCTCGGCCAGCATGGCGGTGATCTTGCGGGTGGGAATGCCGCCGTACTGATAGAGCTGTTCCCGCTCGAAGGGGATGCCGAATTCGGCGCAGGTGAGCTCCCAGGCATCCAGATGAAGGGGCATGGAATCTACCAAAGTGCCATCCATATCGAAAATCAGGGCATCGTAGTGATCAAACCCGTACTGCTCACGCTCGCTCATGGGGGCTCCTCGAATCAAATAGAGCAGGCTAGCAGAAACGGTCGGCGTTTTGTGGGATCGGCCTCATAGTTGGGCAGATTGTGGCCGCCGTTTTTTCTATCTCTTGCTGATTTGTGAGACAATAATCCGTTCATTGCCGGATACTTTGGCATATCAGATCTGCGAGTCCGCTTATGACCTCGAAAATATCCCCCAAAACCATTTTCTCCAGTGTGGCGCTGGTGATCGCACTGGGATCACTGGAAAAAAGCATCGTCACCACCCCGCTGCCCATGATTGGCGCCGAGCTGCACGCCGGTGCCGCCCTCACCTGGGTGGTCACCGCCTATCTGCTGGCGGCCACCGCCGTGCTGCCCCTCTACGGCAAGCTGAGCGATCTCTTTGGCCGGGTGCGGATGCTCAATATCGGTATCGGCCTGTTTCTGGCGGGCTCGGTGGCCTGTGCGCTCTCCCAGGATCTGCCGACCTTGCTGGCAGCCCGGGTGCTGCAAGGGCTGGGAGGCGGCGGCCTGATTGCCCTCGCGTTTACCGTGATTGCCGACACCATTCCGCCGCGGGAGGTGGGCAAGTATCAGGGCTACATTTCGGCGGTCTATGCGGTCTCCAGCATCGCTGGCCCCTTGCTTGGCGGCTATTTCACCGAGCAGCTCAGCTGGCGCTGGATCTTCTGGATCAACCTGCCGCTCGGGGCGCTGGCGGTCTTTCTTATCAACCGCAACCTCAAACAGCTCAACGTGCGTCGCCACAGTCGCTTCGACTGGAAGGGGGCGGGTCTGCTGATTACCGTCACCACGCTCACCCTGTTGCTGCTCTCGCCGGAAGCGGCGCTGCCTGCAGTCTGGCTCTCGGCGGCGCTGGGCGTCGCGTTGCTGCTGCTGATTCTGATTGAGCGGCGTGCCCACGACCCCATATTGCCCGCCCATCTGGCCCAGCTGCCCGGCTATCTGGTGAGCGTGCTGCTGGTGATGATCTCCCAACTGCTGATGTTTGCCGTGCTGGTCTATCTGCCGTTGCAGATGCAGTGGCAGAAGGGGTTGAGCGCCAGCGAGAGCGGGATGAGCATGGTGATCTTCATGATCTGCATTACCGCCGGCGCCTTTGTCGGTGGCAAGCTGATTGGCCGTACCGGTCACTACAAAAGCTTTGTCGCGGTGGGCTTTGGCCTCGCGGCAGTGGCTCTTTGGCAGATCCACTTCGATGCCTGGGTCAGACTGGCGCTCGGGTTTGCCGGTATTGGTCTCGGTCTGGTGCTGCCCGCCCTCTCGGTAGTAGTGCAAAATGCCCTGCCACGGCAGGATCGCGGTATCGGCATGTCGCTGTTCAACTTCGGGCGGGAGCTTGGCGGTGCCGTCGGCGTGGCTATCTGCTCCATGTTGTTTCATTTCCGCCTGCCAGCCGGCAGCGATGGCGATCTGAGCCGACTTGCCCCCGATCTGCTGGCCCCGGGCTTCAGCGCGACCTATATCGGCATGGCACTGATCGCCACGCTGGCGCTGCTCATCACATTGCTGGCGTTGAAGCGCCATGAGCTGGCCTCCATTAGTGCCTGATCAGGCCTGCGCCAACATTGGCTCACCATAGCTAGCATCAGGGCTCCCCGCGGGGAGCCCTGATTGTTATTTGGCGAATAGAGTGGCTGCTGCCATCAAGCCATACGTGGCTTACTCCTGCACCGGACCCTCCTTGCCCGCCAGCTGGCTCAGCCAGGCGAAGCGGCGATTGGCCTCCTGCCCCGCCTCTTGATAGAGCTGGCTGGCCACCTCAGGCAGCTGGCGCTCCAGCCGCTGGAAACGGGGCTCGTGGCGCAAGGTCTCGGCCAACGAGGCATTGGGGGCCCGCGAGTCGAGTGCCAGCGGCAGTTTGCCCTCGTCAGCGCGGCGCGGATCGAAGCGGTAGAGCGGCCAGAAGCCGGTTGCGGTCAGCTGCTTCATCTGCTCATGGCTCTCGGCCATGTCGTAGCCATGCTCCTCGCAGGGGCTGTAGGCGATGATGAGAGAGGGGCCCGGGTAGGCTTCCGCCTCCTGAATTGCTTTCACAGTCTGGTTCATCTGGGCGCCGAGGGAGATCTGCGCCACATAGACGTGGCCATACATCATCATGCTGGCCCCGAGATCCTTGCGCGCCTTGCGTTTGCCCTGCTCGCCAAACTTGGTAATGGCACCGAGTGGCGTCGCCTTCGACTGCTGGCCGCCGGTGTTGGAGTAGCACTGGGTGTCGAGCACCAGCACATTGATGTTCTCCCCCAGACTCAGCACATGGTCGAGTCCGCCAAAGCCGATGTCGTAGGCCCAGCCATCGCCGCCGATGAGCCAGACCGATTTTTCCACCAGATAGTCCGCATCGCGAGCCAGCTCAAGGGCCTCCGGAGTCTTGCTCTCTTGCAGCAGCTCCCGCAACTGCTGGATATGGGCCCGCTGCTCGGAAACCGGCAGGGTGGCATCGCCGAGCACCTCGCGTAGCGCTGCCGGTATGGTGTCGCCCAGGCTCGCCAGCAGACGGCGAACCCGCTCCCTGTGTTGATCGACGGTAAGACGGAAGCCCAGTCCGAACTCGGCGTTGTCTTCAAACAACGAGTTGGCCCAGGCCGGCCCGCGCCCGTCGGCGTTGGTGGTGTAGGGGGTGGTAGGCAGGTTGCCGCCATAAATGGACGAGCAGCCGGTGGCGTTGGCAATCAGCAGCCGATCGCCATAGAGCTGGGTCAGCAGCTTGATGTAGGGAGTTTCGCCACAGCCGGCGCAGGCGCCGGAGTATTCAAATAGCGGCGAGATGAGCTGGGAGGTGCGGATGTCGATGCGCTCCAGCTGCTCGGCGCTACGCTCTGGCAGGTCGAGGAAGAAGTCGTAGTTGGCCTTCTGCTCGTCGAGGTGATCGAGCCGTGAAGCCATATTGATCGCCTTGTGATCCGGGTTGCTGCGATCCTTGGCCGGGCACACCTCGACGCAGAGGTTGCAGCCGGTGCAATCCTCTGGCGCCACCTGCAGCACGTACTGCTGGCCGCGCATGTCGCGGGATTTCACATCCAGCGCATCCAGAGTGGCGGGAGCTGCGGCCAGTGCATCCGGTTCCACCACCTTGGCGCGAATGGCCGAGTGGGGACAGGCGGCGACGCAGTAGTTGCACTGGGTACAGAGCTCCGCCTCCCAGATGGGGATCTCCTTGGCGATGTTGCGCTTCTCCCAGCGGGTGGTGCCGACCGGCCAAGTGCCATCCGGCGGGAAGGCGGAGACCGGCAGGCTGTCACCCAGCCCCGCCAGCATGGCGGCGGTGACGGTCTGGACAAAGTCGGGGGCCTTGGCCGAAACCACCGGCGGGCGCGGGCGGCTGGCGGGATCCAGCTCGCCAAGTGGCACCCTGGTCAGGGCGGCGCAGGTTGCCTCCAGTGCCATCCAGTTGCGCTCGACCAGTGTCTGCCCCTTGCTGCCATAGCTGTTGGCGATGGCCTGCTTCAGCAGGCTGGTCGCCTCCTCGGGGGGAATGATGGCGCTGAGCTGGAAGAAGGCCATCTGCATCACGGTATTGATGCGGTTGCCGAGCTGGCAGTCGCGGGCAATTTTGGCGGCATTGATGATGTAGAAGCGCGCCTCTTTCTCGCGCAGGGCGTGCTGTACCTCGCTGGGGAGGCGCTGCCAGATCTCCGCTTCGCTGTAGGGGGAGTTGAGCAGGAAGATGCCGCCCGCTTTCAAGCGCTCCGCCATCCGGTACTTGTCGACAAACTGCCACTGATGGCAGCCGATAAAGTCCGCCTCTTCCACCAGATAGGCCGATTGCAGCGGCCGCTCGCCCACCCGCAGGTGAGAGACGGTGAGGCCTCCCGCCTTCTTGGAGTCGTAGACGAAATAGCCCTGCGGATAGAGGTCGGTGTGGTTGCCGAGGATCTTGATGCTGTTCTTGGCCGCCGAGACGGTGCCATCGCTGCCAAGACCGTAGAAGAGCGCCTCCAGCTTGTGTTGCTGGCTGTGGATGGGGCTTTGCGAATCCAGCGCTGCCAGCGGCAGCGAGAGACCTGTGATGTCATCGAAGATGCCGACGGTAAAGCGCGGGCGCGGGTTCTCTTGCGCCAGTTCGGCAAACACCGCCAGCGCGCAGGCGGGACCGAACTCTTTGGAGGAGAGGCCATAGCGGCCGCCGATCACCCGCGGCAGGCTTGCCCGTGCGCCCCGGCTGACCGCTTCGGCCAGCGCCGTCATCACGTCGAGATAGAGGGGCTCGGCCTGTGCGCCCGGCTCCTTGGTGCGATCCAGTACGGCGATGGAGCGGGCACTCTCGGGAATCGCGGCCAACAGGTGCCCGGCCGAGAAGGGACGGAACAGCCGCACCTTCACCAGACCTACCTTCTCCCCTTGGGCCAGCAGGCGCTCGATGACTTCCTCACAGGTGCCGATGGCCGAGCCCATCAGCACCACAATCCGCTCCGCCTGCGGGTGGCCGACATATTCAAACGGCCGATAGTGGCGGCCGGTCTGTTCGCCAAATGCCTGCATCGCCTCGCTCACATGGCCATAGGCGGCGTCATACCAGGGGTTGCTCGCCTCCCTGCACTGGAAGTAGGTGTCCGGGTTGGCGGCGGTGCCGCGAATGACCGGTTTGTCGGGGGTGAGCGCCCGGTCGCGATGGGCACGGATGGCATCTGCGGGTAGCAGGGCACGCAGGGTGTCGTCAGCGAGAGGCGCTATCTTGGCGATCTCGTGAGAGGTACGAAAGCCGTCGAAGAAGTGGATAAAGGGGAGGCGGCTGTTGAGGCTCGCTATCTGGGAGATCAGGGCGAAATCCTGCGCCTCCTGCACATTGCTGGCACAGAGCATGGCGCAGCCGGTCTGGCGCACCGCCATCACGTCCGAGTGATCGCCAAAGATCGATAGCGCATGGGTCGCCACGGTGCGCGCCGCCACATGCAGTACGAAGGGGATGAGCTGACCCGCCAGCTTGTAGAGGTTGGGGATCATCAGCAGCAAACCCTGCGACGAGGTAAACGAGGTCGCCAGCGCGCCGGTCTGCAGGGCACCGTGGACGGCGGCGATGGCTCCCCCTTCCGACTGCATCTCGACAACCCGGGGGACATCCCCCCAGAGGTTCTTGCCCCGCTCGCTCGACCAGGCCGACGACTGCTCAGCCATGGCCGAGCTGGGGGTGATGGGGTAGATGGCGATGACTTCGCTGGTGCGGTACGCCACCGAGGCGACTGCGTTATTCCCGTCTGTGGTGATCATGTGTTTTCCACTTTGCTATGCTAGTTTGAAGGCCGATAGTTGCATCGGCAATGGATAGGTCGCAGGCATAGTAAGAGGGGCAATGAGAGCGTATCAAACGGGATAAATAATCAATTAATAAGTCAGTAACAGTGGTTAATTTAATCCCGCCGAGTGGGGGCGTGATTTTCTGCTGGTAGCCGACGGGTGGCGATTGAGGAGCCATTGACATGGCCCGTCAGCACGGGGTTAATCCTGATTCACTCGCAGCCAGATGGCGCACTGATAAGGGGCGAAGAGTGGCAGCGGTTTGCCTGGGTAATTGGCCAGCAGCAACCGCATCTTGTTTGTCACCTTGTCGAAGTGGGGCATCGGCAAGGGGCTGGTCGTGAGATTGGCGAGCAGCAGCAGGGTGTGCCGCTCTCCGCTGGCCGGATCCTGCCAGTGGCGGCGATAGCTGATGCGCTCGGGATCATCCCCATCCAGCAGCTCGAAATTGCCGTGGCGAACGACAGGGTGAGCCTTGCGCAGGGCGATAAGCTGGCGATAGCAGTGAAACGGCGAGTCGGGGCGGGCCAGCTGCTCGTCAGCATTTATCTCGACGTGGTTGGCATTGAGGGCAATCCAGGGCGTGGTGGTGCTGAAACCGGCGCGGGGGCCGGCGTCCCACTGCATCGGGGTGCGGGCGTTGTCGCGGCCGATGGCATCGAGCCGCCGACTCAGCTCGGCAGGAGCCAGCTCTGACTGGCTGGCGCAGTAGTTGATGGCTTCCACATCGCGCAGCTCGCCCGGCTGCCAGTGGCGGTTGGTCATGGCTAGCTCCTCCCCCTGATAGATGAAGGGAGTGCCCTGCATCATATGCAGCACCATGGCCCACAGCCTGGCGCTGGTTTCCCGCCACTCGGGCCTGTCATCGCCAAAGCGGGAGACTGCGCGGGGCAGGTCGTGGTTGCCGAGAAACAGGCTGTTCCAGCCACGCCCGTGTAGCCCTTGCTGGTAGCGGGCCATGGCTCGCTTGAAGGCGAGGGGATCGAAGCGGGATGACCACTTGTCACTGCCGAGCCCCAGATGCTCGAAGTTGAACACCATGCTGAACTCTCTGCCATCGTGGTTCGAATAGTTCTGCATATGGGCGAGATCGGCTCCCCAGGTCTCCCCCACCGTAATGATCCCCTTGCCGCCGAAGCTGGCGGCATTGATCTCACGGATATAATCGTGCAGGCGCGGGCCATTGCTCATGGCCAGCCGGTCCCACTCCTTGCTCACCATATCGATCACATCGAAGCGAAATCCCTTGATCCCTTTGCCCAGCCAGAAGTTGATCACCTCTGCCATCTCGGCACGCACCGCCGGGTTATCCCAGTCCAGATCGGCCTGACTGGGATCGAAGTTGTGCAGGTAGTAGCGATCAAGCTCCGGCACGTACTGCCAGCCGCTGCCGCCAAAAATCGAGGTAATGGGGTGAGCATCGACAAAGGCTTGATCCCGGAATACGTAATAACCCTGATAACGGGGATCCCCGGCCAGTGCCTTCATAAACCACTCGTGCTCGGTGGAGGTGTGGTTGGCAACGATATCCATCATGATGCCGATGCCGTGGGCGGCCGCTTCGGCTATCAGCTGCTCCATCTCGGTCAGGGTGCCGAAGGCGGGGTCGATGGCACGGTAGTCCGCCACGTCATAGCCGTTGTCCCGCTTGGGGGAGCGATAGATGGGGGTGAGCCAGAGCATATCGACCCCCAGGGTGGCCAGATAGTCGAGGCGCTGACGAATGCCGTTGATGTCGCCCATTCCGTCGCCATCGCTGTCCTGAAAGCTCATGGGGTAGATCTGGTAGATGACACAGCTATCGAGGTCGATATCGGGCGTGTGAAAGGAGTGCGTATTCATCAGCTTGGCCGCTTGGGGGAGAAGATTTTCTATCTTACGCAGATGAACGGGCAGTCAACAGGGCAGGGGAAACCTTGAAAAGGGTTCCATAGTTGGCTGATTGCCAAAAGTGCGGGAAGGGTCACAAAGGTGCCATCCCAAGCCACTGCTGTGGTCGGGATGACACGGCACTTAGCACTGATACTCTGCAGGAATACAGGCTATTGAGCAGCCTTGGCCTGTTCGCTGCGCTGCTCCTGCTGGCGCTCTGCCTTCTCTTGCTGGCGTTCCGCTTGTGCCTCCAGCTCCTTGCCGAGGAAGTAGTTCAGGAAGGTGCGGATCACCGCGATGATGGCGAGGCGGATCAGCTCCTCCTTGCTCGGTGCGACCGTGGTGGCCAGGATATCGGCGGCCAGCTGAAACTCCAGCGCCAGAATAAGCCAGCTGCCAAAGCAGAGGCGAATACGCGGAAAGCCGGGCTGGTGATCCCGCACTCTTGCCGCCAGCCAGAGAGTTTTAAAGAGGCCAATGACCACACAGGCGATGGAGATGATCTCCAGCAGCAGCTGGAACAGCTCGACCCCGTGCATCATCCCCTCTTTCAGGCTCGCTATCTCAAACACTCGGGTGACCTCCCTGATTCAAAAGAGGACACTATTAACACATCGCTCGGCAAAGGCCAAATCCGGCTCAGGCAATCAGTTTGAATTCAATCACATAGAGCGGCGGCAGATCGGGGTAGATGTCGCGGATCACCTGTTTGAGCTCGGGGAGGGTCATGTTCTCCTGACGGGCATGCTCGTTATTGAGATCATCGAAGGCGACCGCCTTGACCGAGAGCACCTCTATGGTGCCAAAGGGCTGGTGCTCCGGGTTGGTGAACAGCGCCAGCCGCTGGCCGGGCTGCCAGTTGGCCTCGCTCTCGTCGCGGATGGTGATGGTCTTGCGGCCCGCCTGAATGTCGGCAACGAAGCGGCTGAAGAAGGTGAATTCGGGATAGGAATGAGCAGACATGGTGACTCCTGACTGGGTGAATCGAAATGAGGTGAATGGAAATCAAAGATCGAGATAGGCGCGCAGCCTGGCCAGATCGGCGATAACGGGGCCGTCACTGCTGTCGGCAATTATGCCCTGTTCGACCAGCTCCTTGAGGGCGCGGCGGTAAACCCGCTCGGTGGTGCCGAAGCGCGCCGCCTCATGGGCCCGCTTGCGCGATCCCAGCATCGGAGTGCGCTGGCGCTCACGCCATAGCTCATAGGCGATGTTGTAGGCGATGGGGTGGAGCAGCCGGCTGGTGGTGATCTCCAGGGTGTCGAGATAGTCGCTGGCAAGCGCCGCAGCGAAAAAGAGGGTCAACTCAGGTTCTGCCAGCAGGCGCTGGGCTTGTTTGTTGGCGCAGATGACTCGGGCATCCAGCTCGGTCTCGGCCACCACGTTCCACTGTACCGGGGTTGCGCTGAAGAACTCCATCTCGCCGAAGATTTGGCTGTGGCACTCAATTTCGCCAAGCTGGAAGCGGCGGCCAGAGTGTACCGTGCTGTTGAGGGAGACCCGGCCATGTTCGACCAGATAGAGCTGCTCGCTCTGCTCCCCCTGCCGCATTATCAATTCGCCCGGCAGGTAACGGCGCAGAAACAGGGTGCAGGCGTCGAGCGCCGCGGCAAAGCGGGGTTCAAGCTGCTGGAGTTCGGCGTGAAAACGGCCGAGGGGGTAGGGCTGTTGCTGCATGACTTGCCTGTCGCACCGGATGACGAGGGCCATGAGGCTAGCAAGAGTGCGGGCCGGATACCAGCCCGCCTCTTGTCGAATGTGCCGTGATTAACGGTTTGCGGGTTATTGCACCAGAGCGTGGAGGGCGGCCGCGATGGCTTGCTGCTCACCGGCCATCATCGCCTGTTCGGCGCTGGCGTAATCCGCCACCCCTTGTTGCACATCCTGCTCGAACAGCACTACGTTGCAGAGCACGGCTGCAACCCGCACCTTGCGCAGGCGACCCACGGTCAGCAGGGCTGCGGTCTCCATGTCAGCGCCCAGTACGCCACGGGCATGCCAGTAGCGGCACACCTCCTGCTCGTCATCCCGATAGAAGCTGTCGTGGGAGCGTACCAGCCCGTGCCAATGAGGCTGGCTGCTAGTGGCCACATGGTTGAGCAGGGCCGCTTGCAGCCAGATATCGGCGCAGGCGGGGTACTCGGCGGGCAGATAGGCCTGCGAGGCGCCCTCATTGCGTACCGCCCCTTCCACCACGATAAGGTCGCCCAGCCCGATGTCGTGTTGCAGGGCACCAGCGGAGCCGACCCGAATAAGCGAGTGGGCACCGGCTTGCACCAGCTCCTCCAGCGCTATGACGGCCGAGGCGCCACCGATGCCGGTGCTGCAGACCGTGATGGGCAGCCCCTGATAGCGGCCGTTGATGAGGCGAAACTCCCGGTTTTGCCCCAGCACTTCACACTGTTCGAGCTGGCTGGCGATGCGGTCGACCCGGGCCGGGTCGCCGCACAGCACCACCCGATCGGCAATCTGGTCGGGGCGGCACTGAAGATGGGGTAATAGCGTCATGGCTTACAGACCTTGTGGCTGGCGCTTGGCGGCAATCACCCAGAGGCGGGTGCCGTTGGCGGCGATAAACAGCAGGATGAGGTACTCCAGCGACATGGCGTAGACGCCCTGCGCGGCATAGACACCGATGCTGATGATGTTGATTACGACCCAGAGGATCCAGTTCTCCACGTATTTGCGGGTCATCAGGATCTGGGCGACCACCGAGAGCACCGTCATGCTGGCATCCCAGAACGGGAAGGCATCGGGTGAAGGCTCGGGGGTAGCAAGGTTGGCACCAAACAGGTTGAGCAGGGAGACCGAGGTGCGCGCCAGGGTGGCGAAGACCGGGTCGATATAGCGGGTCAGCAGGGCGATGGCCAGCACGCTCACGGCGGCGGTCACCATCAGTTTGGATTTGCTGAGCCAGCGGATCTGCAGGGTATCCCCCTGATCGTTGGCCGGGCGGGTCCAGGCGTACCAGCCGTAGACGTTGGCGCAGAAGAAGAACAGCTGCAGCATCAACAGTCCGTAGAGCTGGATCTGGAAGAAGATGATGGCAAACAGGCTGACGTTGATCAGGCCAAACAGGTAGTTGATGGTTTTCTCCTGACTGGCGAACCAGATACAGGCCAGACCAAACAGGGTGCCGATGGCTTCAATCCATGACATGGCATAGCCGCCACCCAGCGGTATGGTCACTAGCGTGTTATTGATGCTGAACAGCTCGAATATGCTCATTTTCTGATCCTTGGGCATGAGGGTTAGTATGCGAGGGCGCCATTCTAAGGGGTGAGGGGGAGGAGGGGCAGGACTTTTGTCCGCCCCGGGCTTGGCCCATATCAAAGAAATCGCCGCTGCTGCCCGGTTATTCCAGCAGTGATGGGTTATGGGGCCCCGGCGGGCCGGACTTTATTGATATGTAGCAAGATGATAGCGCCGTGGCTGTGGTCTGATAGAGTCCACTCTCCGGGAGGAGAATCACGTGATAAAAGGAGGTTGTATTGAATTCCGAGCTTGTCTGGGTGCTCTGTCTGCTGGCTGGCGCCATCTATCTCTTCATGACCAACAAGGTGCGCATGGATGTGGTCGCCCTGTTGATCATTATCCTCTTTGTGCTGAGCGGCACCCTCACCCTGCCGGAGGCGCTGGCGGGCTTTAGCGATCCCAACGTTATCCTGATTGCCGCCCTGTTTGTGGTGGGTGAGGGGCTGGTGCGCACCGGCATCGCCTATCAGGTGGGGGATGCATTGGTGAAGGTGGCGGGTAGCAGCGAGACCAAGCTGCTGGTGTTGCTGATGGTAGCGGTGGCGAGTCTGGGGGCTGTGATGAGCAGCACCGGGGTGGTGGCCATCTTTATCCCGGTGGTGCTGAGCGTGGCGAACCGGATGGGGATCCCGGCCGGTCGCCTGATGATGCCCCTCGGTTTTGCCGGGCTGATCAGCGGCATGATGACGCTGGTGGCCACGCCCCCCAACATGGTGGTCAACAGCGAGCTGATGCGTCACGGCATTCACGGTTTCGGGTTCTTCGATTTCACCCCCATGGGCGTGCTGATCCTGGGGCTGGGCATCCTCTACATGCTGCTGGTGCGCGGCTCCTTGGTGGGCGAGGGAGAAGAGGGCAAAGGCAAGCCGACCGGGCGCCGCACCCTGCGCGATCTGATCAGAGACTACCGATTGGCCGGTCGGGCCCGTCGTCTGGCGCTGCGGCCGGACTCCCCGCTGATTGGCCATACCCTGGATGAGCTGCAACTGCGTGCCCGTTATGGTGCCCACGTCATCGGGGTGGAGCGCTGGCGCAAGTTTCGCCGGGTGATGGTGCCGGTGTCCGGGATCAGTGAGTTCCAGGCCAAGGATGTGCTGCTGATCGACATGTCAGACCCCGAGGTGGATGTGCGGGCGTTTTGCACCGAGGCGCGGCTTGAACCCATGATCCTGCGCGGGGAGTATTTCTCCGATCAGGCGCGGGAGGTGGGGATGGCCGAGGTGTCGCTGATCCCTGAGTCCAAGCTGCTGGGTAAAAGCGTGCGTGAGGTGACCTTCCGCTCCAGCTATGGCCTGAGCGTGGTGGGGCTGCGCCGCGACGGTGAGGCACTGGCAGGCAAGCTGGTGGATGAGCCGTTGCAGATGGGCGACACCCTGCTGGTGGTAGGGAATTGGAGCCACATCAGACAGTTGCAGACCCATAGCCGCGACTTTCTGCTGATGGGGCTGCCCGCCGAAGTGGACGAGATGGCCCCCGCCCGCAGTCAGGCCATTCATGCCCTCTTCTGTCTTGGAGTGATGATCCTGCTGATGGTGACCGATCCGGTGCCCAACGTGATTGCCGCGCTGATCGCCTGTCTGCTGATGGGCAAGTTTCGCTGCATCGACATGGAGAGTGCCTACAAGTCGATCCACTGGCCGACCCTGATCCTCATCGTCGGCATGCTCCCCTTCGCGCTGGCGTTGCAAAAAACCGGCGGGGTGGATCTGATCGTCGGTGGTCTGATCAATGCGGTAGGGGAGATGGGGCCGCGGGTCATGCTGGCCAGCCTGTTTGCCCTCTGCGCGGTGATCGGGCTCTTTATCTCCAACACGGCG
Organism: Aeromonas sp. R9-2; assembly: GCF_040908025.1. Classification (NCBI taxonomy): domain Bacteria; kingdom Pseudomonadati; phylum Pseudomonadota; class Gammaproteobacteria; order Aeromonadales; family Aeromonadaceae; genus Aeromonas; species Aeromonas sp. R9-2. The sequence continues at coordinate 200,631 of NZ_JBFOCX010000020.1, read as the reverse complement.
ACGGCGGTATTGATGGCGCCTATTGCGCTGGGCACGGCCCAGCAGATGGGGGTATCGCCCTATCCGTTTGCCATGACCATTGCCATTGCCGCCTCGGCCGCTTTTATGACGCCGGTCTCGTCACCGGTGAATACCCTGGTGCTGGGGCCGGGCAACTACAAGTTTGCCGATTTTATCCGTATCGGGGTGCCATTCACCCTGTTGGTGATGGCGGTGAGCGTGGTAGCGATCCCCTGGTTCTTCCCGTTCTGATAACCGGGATGATGAATGTGTGCACCAGCGGCCTGCGGGCCGCTTTTTTATGGCAGGGAGACAAGAGTGGCAAGGCGTGCTCGGAATCAGTGAAGAGTGACTTGAACGGGAATATACGTGGAGCTGTGTTAATAGAGGAGCGAGATAAAAACTGGGGAGAGGCAAATTTCAGATACAAAAAAACCAGCGTGAGCTGGTCTGTTTGGTACTGCTATTAATGGTGCGGAAGGAGAGACTCGAACTCTCACGCCTAGGGCGCCAGAACCTAAATCTGGTGCGTCTACCAATTTCGCCACTTCCGCAATATTAATGGTGGCTATGACGGGATTCGAACCTGTGACCCCCGCATTATGAGTGCGATGCTCTAACCAACTGAGCTACATAGCCGTTTGTTATCGACCACAGATGTGGAAGAGAACAGAAAAATGGCTGGGGTACTAGGATTCGAACCTAGGGATGGCGAGATCAAAACCCGCTGCCTTACCGCTTGGCGATACCCCAACAGAAATAATGGTGGCTATGACGGGATTCGAACCTGTGACCCCCGCATTATGAGTGCGATGCTCTAACCAACTGAGCTACATAGCCGTTTGTTATCAACCACAGATGTGGAAGAGAACAGAAAATGGCTGGGGTACTAGGATTCGAACCTAGGGATGGCGAGATCAAAACCCGCTGCCTTACCGCTTGGCGATACCCCAACAGCGCTCCTCAACAGTGATGAGACTGGCAAAGAACTTTTAAAAATGGCTGGGGTACTAGGATTCGAACCTAGGGATGGCGAGATCAAAACCCGCTGCCTTACCGCTTGGCGATACCCCAACAGCGCTCCTCAACAGTGATGAGACTGGCAAAGAACTTTTAAAAATGGCTGGGGTACTAGGATTCGAACCTAGGGATGGCGAGATCAAAACCCGCTGCCTTACCGCTTGGCGATACCCCAACTAAAGATGGTGGCTATGACGGGATTCGAACCTGTGACCCCCGCATTATGAGTGCGATGCTCTAACCAACTGAGCTACATAGCCAACCTTGCTTCCGGTGATTCGTTACCTCGTCACCGTGCGGGCCGAATTATGCGTATCTGGCTCTGGGGCGTCAACCCTTTTTTTGCCAGAAAAACGCAATTTGAGTGCGTTTGACCAGTTATTGGTCTCTGTTGCGCAAAAGCCCAACAATCTGGTTTTTTTTAAGACATTGCCATGATTGCCCGGGCAATGGCAGATAAAAAACAGGCCAGCAAATGCTGGCCTGTCATGGGATTAGACGTTGAACAGGAAATTCATGATATCGCCATCTTTGACGATGTAATCTTTCCCTTCAGCGCGCATCTTGCCCGCTTCCTTGGCGCCTTGCTCACCCTTATAGTTGATAAAGTCTTCAAAGGCGATGGTTTGGGCGCGAATAAAGCCTTTTTCAAAGTCAGTGTGGATCTTGCCAGCCGCTTGCGGGGCAGTGGCACCGACCGGAATAGTCCAGGCGCGTACCTCTTTCACACCGGCGGTGAAGTAGGTCTGCAGGTTGAGCAGCTGGTAGCCGGAGCGGATAACGCGGTTCAGGCCCGGCTCTTCGATGCCAAGGTCAGCCATGAACTCGGCGCGATCTTCGTCGTCCAGCTCGGCGATGTCGGCTTCGATGGCGCAGCAGACCACGACCACGACAGCGTTCTCGGCGGCGGCGATTTCACGCACCTTGTCCAGATAGGGATTGTTCTCGAAACCATCTTCCGCCACGTTGGCGATATACATGGTGGGTTTCAGGGTCAGGAAGTTGAGGTGGCTGACGGCGGCCAGCTCTTCTTTATCCAGCTTCATGCCGCGGATCATCTGACCGTTTTCCAGCGCGACCTTGATCTTCTCAAGCACTTCCACTTCCAGCTTGGCATCCTTGTCGCCGCCTTTGGCGCGCTTGGACTGACGGTGAATGGCACGCTCGCAGGCGTCCAGATCCGACAGGGCCAGCTCGGTGTTGATCACTTCGATATCGTCAGCGGGAGAGACCTTGCCGGCAACGTGAATGATGTTCTCGTCATCGAAGCAGCGCACAACGTGGCCGATCGCTTCGGTTTCACGGATGTTGGCCAGGAACTGGTTGCCCAGACCTTCACCCTTGGAGGCACCGGCAACCAGACCGGCGATGTCGACGAATTCCATGGTGGTCGGCACAACGCGCTGCGGATTGATGATGGCAGCAAGCTGATCGAGGCGGGGATCCGGCATCGGCACCACACCTGTGTTCGGCTCGATGGTGCAGAACGGGAAGTTGGCGGCTTCGATACCGGCCTTGGTCAGCGCGTTGAACAGGGTGGATTTGCCTACATTGGGCAGGCCCACGATACCGCATTTAAAACCCATGGATTGTTACCTTACTTGATGGATGCTGTTGGGGGTCGCCCGCAGGCGGCCCATGTCATGCTTGTTCTGGTCGTTGCTCATGTACCGGCACAATGCCCGTACAGGGTCAAACCGACCTAACCCTTTTCCGCCTTGAAGCTGTGCAAGCGATTCATGGCCTTGGTCATATCTTGTTTGAACAGGATGTCGGTGGCGCGCAGGGACTCGTCCAGCGCGGCGTCGATCAGGTTCTGTTCACTGCTGGGGGCCTTGGTCAGGACGAAGCCAGCCACCTGCTCTTTGCTGCCGGGATGGCCGATCCCGAGACGCAGCCGGAAGAAGTTATTGTTGTTGCCCATCTTGGCGATGATGTCCTTGAGGCCGTTATGGCCACCGTGACCACCACCCTGCTTGAACTTGGCGATGCCCGGCGGCAGATCCAGTTCGTCATGGGCTACCAGTATCGCTTCCGGCTCAATCTGATAAAAACGCGCCAGTGCGGCCACCGCCTTGCCAGAGAGGTTCATATAGGTGTTAGGGATGAGCAGCCGCACATCCTGCCCCTCGACCAGGATGCGGGCAGTATGGCCGAAGAACTTGGGTTCTTCACGCAGGCTGACATTGTGCCAGCGGGCCAGTTGCTCCACATACCAGGCGCCCGCGTTGTGGCGGGTCTTGGCATATTCCGGGCCGGGGTTGCCCAGTCCGACGATCAGTTTGATTTCGCTTGTCACGCTTGATGTCTTCACTCGCAGCTGCCGTGGGCACACTACCCAGGGCAATAGGACGCAATATTCTAGCTGCCGAGTGGCGATCACTCAACCAATGCGCATGTTATGGCGGGATTTGCAGCATTATTGCGGCCAATGGGTGGCTAACGGTGGGCAAACGGGCCTCTTGCAAGAGGCCCGTTTCAGTTTACCGATGGATTATGCCCGGTTGACTACCGTCGTTATTTGATACGCAGCAGGGTGACGGTCTCTTCATCCAGTGCGGTCAGGGTGGGACGGGCATCGCGTACATACTCCACGAAAGACGCTGCATCGGTGCCGCAATCCACGCCGCTGGCTTTGCAATCGAGGGTCTGGCCCGGGGCATAGACGGCGCTCAGCAGTTCGCCGTTTTGTGCCACTTTCAGCACCGGGAAGGCGGTCAACTTGCCGTTGACACTGGCGATATCGACCCGCTCGCTCTTCTGACGCTGGGCATTGGCCAGTGCCTGCCAGCCATCGTTGCCGTTGGCGCTGTAGGCGTTCATCACCACCCGATAGCGCTGGCTATCTACCAGATCCTGCCACTCGCCGCTTGCGGTCTTGTGCTGCAATTGGGTCAGGGTGCCCGCCTTGCCTGCGTCGGTCTCATGGAAGGTGTAACGCAGGTGGCCGCCATAGGGGAACTTGCCGGCATGGGCGCTGGCGGGCAGGGTGGCGGTGATGGTCTCGGTCAAAAGAGCGCGTACCTCGGCGCCAGTCAGGGTCAGCACCGCGAGCTGGTTCTTGAACGGCAGCAGGGTGAGGGCACTATCCCCCTCACGCCATTCGCCAGCAGGCAGGTCGGCGCGCATGCCCCCAACAGCCACCAGAGAAAAATCGACTGGGCCACCGGTCAGGGCCTGAACGGCCAGGGTATTGGCCCAGTAGAACTCCCCTTCGGCAACCAGCGGCGCTACATCTGAGCCGTGGTTGTCGCTGCCGTTGTCACCGGGACGACGGGCATTTTGCAGCTGCTCGGGGATGGTGCCGATCACCGGGCCGTAGGCCTTCTCCAGCGCCGGTTTGTAGTGGCTGTCGATGATGCCGCGCAGGCGCGGATCTTCATCCACTGTCACCAGATTGGGCTGGTTGTCGACAAACTGGCTTGCCTCTTTGCTGCGGGCATCGTCGAGTGCTTGCTTGCGCGCCGCATCGGCGAAGAAGTCGCGGCTGGCCAGCAGGCTATTGTGGCCCTGGCAGTCGGTCACCTGACCCTGGCTGTCAAAGGTCACCTGTGCCAGACCGATGGCCTGGGCGTAGGAGCCCGCCTGCACCACGCAGGTCTTGCCGATGCCATCCGGATTGGTCACCAGCTTGGCGTAATCGCCAGTCTTGCCCCAGCCAATGTTGCGAAAATCGCCGAGCAGGCTGTGGGAGTGGCCGCCGACGATGGCATCGAGGCCGTTTACCTTGGCCGCCAGTGCCAGATCCCGCTCGTTGCCGATGTGGGTGAGCGCCACGATCTGATGGATCCCCTTAGCTTGCAGCATGTCGACCGTGGCCTGAGCCGAGGCGACCTCCTTGCCAAAGCGCAGCTTGCCGACGTTGGGGGCGATATTGCCCATGTCTTCCAGTACCAGACCGATGACGGCGACCAGCTGTTTGCCTTGTGGCAGGTTGTCGAGATCGGTGACCGGGCTCTTCTGGTTGCCGTCAAAAGCGTAGACCACGAAGGGCTTGAGGTTGTCAGCCTTGCTGAGGGCCGGATCGGCCTTGGTGTCGAGGTTGGCGGCCAGCACCGGGAAGTTGACCCCCTCGATGAAGCCGGCCAGCTTCTGGTTATCCAGATCGAACTCGTGGTTGCCCAGCGCCATGGCATCGAGGCCGAACTGGCTCAGCAACTCGGCGTTGGCCATCCCCTCGTTGAGTTTGAAGTAGCCACTGCCCTGCCAGGCATCGCCGCCGTGCAGCAGCAGCAAGGGTTGGTTCTTGGCCAGCGCCTCGGCCTGATAGGCTTTCGCCATGGTCAGCAGGCGCGGATAACCGCCAAAGCGGGTATAGAGGGTGTCCGTCTCCCCCTGCTGGGCAAAGATCTGCCCTTTGATCTCGGCATTGACCGGATCAAACTGGGAGTGGGTGTCGTTCATGTGAGCCAAGGTCAGCACAAAGGGCGGGTTCTCTTTGGCGGGCTGACAGGCGAACAGGGCGGAGGTGAGGGTCGCGAGCAGGAGGGGACGCAAGCAATTCATGGGTAAATCCTTAAGCCTGCCGGGGGCAGGGTCGTACCAGATAGCAGAAAGTTGGAAAGAGAAGGTCCAGAAAGACGAAAACCGCCTGATGGCGGTTTTCGTTATTGCTGAATCTATCAATGCTCAAACATGGCAGAGATGGACTCTTCGTTGCTGATGCGACGAATGGCTTCGGCCAGTACAGTTGACAGCGTCAGCTGCTTGACCTTGCCGACCGCTTTCATCTCCGCAGTGAGCGGGATGGAGTCGGTGATGATCAGTTCATCGATCACGGAGTTCTTGATGTTCTCGACGGCGGAACCGGAGAAGACCGGGTGGGTAGCGTAAGCGAATACACGCTTGGCACCGCGCTCTTTCAGGGCCTCTGCGGCTTTGCACAGGGTGCCGCCGGTGTCGATCATGTCGTCAACGATGATGCAATCGCGGCCGGCAACGTCACCGATCAGGTGCATGACCTGGGAGACGTTCGGGCGGGGACGGCGCTTGTCGATGATGGCGATGTCGGTGTCATCCAGCAGCTTGGCGATGGCGCGGGCACGCACGACGCCACCGATGTCCGGGGAGACAACGACAGGAGACTCGAGGTTCTTGGACTTCATGTCTTCCAGCAGCACCGGGCTACCGAACACGTTGTCTACCGGAACGTCGAAGAAACCTTGAATTTGCTCGGCATGCAGGTCAACGGTCAGCACGCGATCCACACCGACGCTGGAGAGGAAGTCAGCGACAACCTTGGCGGTGATGGGTACACGGGCGGAGCGGACACGGCGGTCCTGACGGGCATAACCAAAGTAGGGGATAACGGCAGTGATACGGCCAGCTGAAGCACGACGCAGAGCATCCACCATGACGATCAATTCCATCAAATTGTCGTTGGTCGGGGCACAGGTGGATTGAATGATGAAGATATCGCCACCACGTACATTCTCATTGATCTGTACGCTGATCTCGCCGTCGCTAAAGCGACCTACGGCAGCATTGCCGAGTTTGATAAACAGGCGATCTGCGATCTTCTGGGCTAGTTCCGGCGTTGCGTTACCAGCAAACAGCTTCATGTCAGGCACGGTTTGAAACCTCGGGGTTGCATCCAGTATGTGGGGGAGTCTGAAATCAGACCCTATCGTTTTGGGGCAAACGATTTGTCAAGATAACGTACAAGGTGTCTGCTGCCCAATGAATGTGATGATACCGGTAACCCGAATCCGTGGCCGAGTGCAAAACCGGCCACGTTAATCATCATCAATACCGTTCGGTAAAATTGGCTGGGGTACTAGGATTCGAACCTAGGAATGGCGAGATCAAAACCCGCTGCCTTACCGCTTGGCGATACCCCAATCATTTGAACTGTTGCAATGTGGAGAAGAGAGGTGATATGTTCTCGCCCTTGGCGACAAACCCATCAAGTCCCTTCGGCACGCAGGCCAACACTTCCCGAGCAGTCACTTCGTCTTCAAATTGAGCAAAGACGCAGGCTCCTGTGCCCGTCATTCTTGACGGCGCGTATTCTAGCAACCAGCCGAGCGCATTGGCAACCTCGGGGTGGCGCTTTTTCACCAGTGATTCGCAATCGTTTTTCCACTCGCCTTCCAGCAAGTTGTCCAGCGCCATTTTCGGCGTGGCTCTCGGCAGGTCCGGATCCTGGAATACGGCCGCGGTCGCCACATGGCAATCGGGCTTGAGCACCAGATACCAGGCATCGGGCAGTTCGACCGGTTGCAGCCGCTCACCCACTCCTTCGGCAAAGGCCGCTTTGCCACGGACAAACACCGGCACATCGGCCCCCAGCTGGACGCCAAGCGCTGCCAGTTCATCTTCACTCAAACCCGCTTGCCAGAGGTGGTTAAGCGCTACCAGCGTGGTCGCTGCATCGGACGAACCGCCGCCAATACCGCCCCCCATGGGAAGCACTTTTTCCAGCCGGATATGGGCACCTTGCGGGCTCGGCAGGGTTGCTTGCAGCAGGCGTGCCGCCCGAATAATCAGATTCTGCTCATCCGGCACCCCGGGAATGGCCGGGCTCAGGGTGAGTGTGTCGCTATTCGGTATCACCTCAAACTCGAGCCAGTCGCTGTGGTTGAGGAAGATAAACAGGGTCTGCAGCTCGTGATAACCATCGGGACGACGGCCATTGACGTGTAGAAACAGGTTGAGTTTGGCCGGTGCCGGCCAGCGTGTGGAAGCCATTAACGTGCAAGAGTCCATTGGTTGATCTGAAGCTTGAGGCGGCTGTTCTGGCCGGTCATGGTCAGCTGGTGTGGCAGGCGGTAGCCATCCTGATCCCGATAATCGCCATAAACGATCTGCCACTGGCCGTCGCGCACGCTGGCCAGACTGCTGTCGGGGTTGAGTTCAAACTCTGCCTGACCTGGCAGCCCCTTGATCCACTCCGGTAATCCTGCAACCGGAATATTCCAGCCGGTCAGTTGATAGATGAGCGCTTCGGCATCCTGGCTCTGGTGGCGATTGCCGTCGCTGTCGAGCAGGGTGATCTCGCCTTTGCTGCGGGAGAGCTCCAGAATGCTGGTGCCAATCAGGCTGGTGAGGTTGAGGCGATAATCCTCCCCATCCTGCTGCCAGTTGAGACGGGCGCTGCCCTTTTGCTGTGGCGTGATGATGGCCATCTTGCCGGATAGCTGCCAATGGGTCAGCTGCTCGAGGCGGGTCCGCTCCTGGTTCCAGTTCACCTGGTCACGCTGGGGCTGGGTGGTGGCACAACCGGCCAGCAACAGCAGGCAGGTGAGGGTAAAAATACGTAGCAGCAAGAGACGGCTCCAGAGAGAGGAATTTGCCACAGTATAGGGGGCGGCCGTATTGCTTTTAAAGACTTACCCTTTCTCGTACAATTGGCAGCCTTTGCACCCAGCGTATGAAATGATCGTCGCCCACTCATGAGTTTGCTTGCCCTCGGAATCAACCACAACACCGCCACTGTCGCCTTGCGGGAACGGGTCGCCTTTGGCCCGGACTGCATCGATCGCGCCTTGCGTGAGCTGGTGAGCCAACCCGGTGTCAGCGAGGCGGTGATCGTCTCCACCTGCAACCGGACCGAACTCTATTGCAATCTGGAGGAGGAGCGGCAGGAGCAAGTGCTGCGCTGGCTGCAACAGTTCCACGGGCTGGACGCGGCCGAACTGGTCACTGCCATCTATCAGCATCACGATGAAGAGGCGGTGCGCCACCTGATGCGGGTGGCGTGCGGGCTCGACTCGCTGGTGTTGGGGGAGCCGCAGATCCTGGGGCAGATCAAGCAATCCTACGCCCATGCCCAGCAGGCGGAGTCGGTGAAGGGGGCGCTGGAGCGGTTGTTCCAGAAATCCTTCTCGGTGGCGAAAAGAGTGCGTACCGATACCGAGATTGGCGCCAGTGCCGTGTCGGTGGCGTTTGCCGCCGTCAGTCTGGGTCGGCGGATCTTCTCCGATCTCTCCCAGACCAAGGTATTGCTGGTCGGGGCGGGGGAGACCATCGAACTGGTGGCCCGTCATCTGCGCGAGCAGAACGTCACCAAGATGATGGTGGCGAACCGCACCCTGCAGCGCGCCCAGACCCTTGCGGCCGAATTCGGCGCCCAGGTGATGACGCTCGAAGAGATCCCCGACTATCTGCACGAGGCGGATATTGTCATCAGCTCGACCGCCAGCCCCCTGCCCATCATCGGCAAGGGGATGGTGGAGCGCGCGCTGAAGGCCCGCCGCTTCAAACCCATGTTTCTGGTGGATATTGCCGTGCCGCGCGACATCGAAGCCGAAGTTGATGAGCTCTCCGATGCCTATCTCTACACGGTGGATGATTTGCAGGGGATCATCGAGCAGAACCTCGAAACCCGTAAACGGGCTGCCGCGCAGGCGGAAGTGATCGTGCAGGAAGAGCGCGACGAGTTTATGGGCTGGTATCGCGGGCAGAGTTCGGTCGACCTCATTCGCGATTACCGACATCAGTCACAGCAAGTGGCTGATGAAGAGTTGCAACGGGCCCTGCTGGCATTGGCGCAGGGCGAGAGTGCCGAACAGGCGCTCAAGGCGATGGCCCATCGCCTCACCAACAAATTGATCCACGCGCCGACCCAGGCGTTGCGCCAGGCTGCCTCCCAGGGGGATCAGAGCGAGCTCTCCCGCTTGCGGCAGGCGCTGGGGTTGTCACAAGAGCCATAATTTTCGGGCAACCTGCCGGTTGTCCCGTCCTCCATTGAGAATGCAAGAGTTATGAATCCGTCACTGATCAGAAAGCTGGAAGGCCTCATCGAGCGCCACGAAGAAGTACAGGCCATGCTCGGCGAGCCGGATGTGGTCTCGGATCAGGATCGCTACCGCGCCCTGACCCGCGAATATGCCCAGCTGGAAGATATCGTTCACGCCTTCCAGCGTTACCGTCAGGCGCAGGATGATCTGGAGACCACCCAGATGATGCTGGAGGAGGATGATGCCGACCTGCGCGAGATGGCGCAGGAGGAGCTGCCGCTGGCCAAGGCCAATCTGGAGGCGCTGGAGCAGGAGCTGCAACTGATGTTGCTGCCCAAGGATCCCAAGGATGACAACAACTGCTATCTGGAGATCCGGGCCGGTGCCGGTGGCGACGAAGCGGCCATCTTTGCCGGTGACCTGTTCCGCATGTATTCACGGTTTGCCGAGCGTCAGGGCTGGCGTGTCTCCATCGTCAGCTGCAACGACGGTGAATATGGTGGCTACAAGGAGGTGATCGCCAAGATCGACGGCGAGCGCGTCTATGGCCGTCTCAAGTTTGAATCCGGTGGTCACCGGGTGCAGCGGGTGCCGGAAACCGAATCTCAGGGCCGGGTGCACACCTCCGCCTGTACCGTTGCCGTGCTGCCGGAAGTGCCGGAAGCCGAGCAGATCGAGATCAACCCTTCCGATCTGAAGATCGACACCTTCCGCGCCTCCGGTGCCGGTGGTCAGCACGTCAACAAGACCGACTCGGCCATCCGCATCACCCACCTGCCGACCGGTCTGGTGGTGGAGTGTCAGGACGAGCGCTCCCAGCACAAGAACCGCGCCAAGGCGATGTCGGTGCTCTCCGCCCGCCTGCAAGCGGCCGAGGATGAGCGCCACCGCGCCGCCGAGCAGAGCACCCGCCGCAATCTGGTGGGCTCCGGTGATCGCTCCGAGCGCATTCGTACCTACAACTACCCGCAGGGCCGCCTCTCCGAGCATCGCATCAACCTGACCCTCTATCGCCTCTCCGAAATTTTGGAAGGGGATCTGGACTGCGTCATCACCCCGCTGGTGCAGGAGTATCAGGCCGATCAGCTTGCCTCCCTGGCCGAGAACAACTGATGCAAATGGTGATCCGGCAAGCTCGCATTAAGTGTTCTGCCCATAAGGTGGAGTGGCACTGATGCAGATCCAGCAGGCCCGTGCCCATATCATGACTGTGTTGGCTGAGGGGGAGTCCCCCCGCGCCGACGCCGATGTACTGCTCTGTCATCTGCTCGATTGCCGTCGCAGCTATCTGATGACCTGGCCCGAGTGTGAGCTGGATGCTGCCCAGCAGGCCACCTTGCAGACGTGGCTGGCTCGTCGTCTCAATGGCGAACCCATCGCCCATCTGGTGGGCGAGCGGGAGTTCTGGTCACTGCCGCTGAAAGTGAGCCCGGCGACCCTGATCCCGCGCCCCGATACCGAGGTGCTGGTCGAGCAGGCGCTGACCAGGATCCCGCAAGGGCCGTGCGCCGTGCTGGATCTCGGCACCGGCACCGGCGCCATCGCGCTGGCGCTCAAGTCCGAGCGGCCCGAGCTCGATGTGTGGGCGGTGGATCGGATGGCCGATGCCGCGGCGCTGGCCCGCGAGAACAGCGCCGCGCTGGGGTTACCCATCGAGGTGCGTGACGGCAGCTGGTTTGAGCCCCTTGGCGAGCCGGATCGCGACGAAACGCCACGATTTGCGGTGATTGTCTCCAATCCCCCCTATATTGATGGCGCCGATCCCCATCTCGAGCAGGGTGACGTGCGCTTTGAACCCCGCTCGGCGCTGGTTGCCGATGACGCCGGGCTGGCCGATATCCGCCACATCGTGGCCCATGCCCCCGCTTATCTGTTGCCTGACGGCTGGTTGCTGCTGGAGCATGGCTGGGATCAGGGGGAGGCGGTGCGTCAGTTGCTGCGCGATGGCGGCTACCGCGAGGTAGCCACGGTGCGCGATTACGGGGATAACGACAGGGTGACGCTGGGCCTCTGCCCGCTGCGCTGACGGTTCCTCACTGTTACACGGCGGGTTGCCTGTGCGCCCCCATGCAAGGATTGAATATGGTTTTTGTGCTCAAACACCTGCACCTCACCCTGATTGCCGGGGCCGTGCTGATGTTTATGCTCCGCTTCTACTGGGTACAGACCGCCACTGGCCGTGCCTACAGCGCGCCGGTGATGAAGGTCAGCGGCTGGCTCAACGGTCTGGTGGTGCTCTCCGGCGTATTGCTCTGCATGGTGCTGGATCTCAACCCGCTCAATAACGGAACGCCCTGGCTCAGCGAGAAGCTGATGGCCATTCTGGTGCTGGTATTTCTGGCGGCGATGGCGCTGCGGCTGGCCAAAAGCAATCTGGTGCGCTGGTGCTCCTTTCTGGGGGCGCTCGGCTGGATCTACTTTATTGCCAAGTTGGCAGTGCTCAAACAGACGAGTGTGTTCGGCTAAGGCATGAAGAGAATGTTACACATAGACGAATGGACCGATTTCGAAGCCCACGACATCACCGAGCTGGCGTTGTCGGTCAGTGACGAAATTTATGGCTCGGTCGAGGAGGGGATCCGCGAGTTGAACCTGCTGGACGAGTGGCTGGACGAGCAGATCGAAGAAGGAACTTGCGACGAGGTGCGCCAGCAGTTGCTGCAGGGCTTCTACCACAGCCTCGGTTTTCATGGCGACTGGCAGGATTATTTCTCTGCCAACAACTGCGATCTCAATCAGGTGCTGGTTCAGCGCAAAGGGATCCCGGTCAGCCTCGGCATTCTCATCATCCAGCTGGGGCGCAAGCTTGGGCTCGATGTGGAGGGGATCTGCTTCCCCGGTCACTTCCTGGTGAGCTTTGCCGGTGGCGAGGGGGAGGTCTATGTCGACCCCTTTACCGGCGACGAGCTGAGCCTGGCCCGCATCGAGCTGCTGCTGCGCGGTGCGTTGGGGGACTTGGCGACCCTCACTCCCGACTACCTGCAGCCCTCCGGTCAGTGGGAGATCATCGAACGGCTGCTCAACGTCAGCAAGGGTGCCCTGCTGCGGGAAGATCGCATGCCCGAGGCGCTGCGTTGCAGCGAGCTGTTGCTGCGGATGAAGCCCGGCGATCCGCTGGAGACGCGGGATCGCGGCTTTATCTACGAGCAGCTCGATTGCCCGCGCCAGGCCGCCGACGATTTTGAATATTTTATTGAACAATGCCCGGACGACCCGGTCGCCGATGTGCTGAAAGTGCAGCTGGCCGCGCTGGATCTGAGCCCCAAGCCCCTCCATTAAGGGGGGCTTGAAACTGAAACAGAAGAATATCAAGACCGCTGCGTCCGGTCGCAACGGATTAACTAGGCTTCAGGCCCTTTTATTAAGGATGTCTTGGAGTTGAAACAGAAGAATATCAAGGCCGCAGCGCTCGGCTGCAACGGAGTAACTTGGCTTCAGGCCCCTTCATTAAGGAAGTCTTAGATGGAACAGAAGAATATCAAGATCAACCAGATCGACGTTGCCAACGACAAACCGTTCGTGCTGTTTGGCGGCATGAACGTGCTGGAATCCCGCGACATGGCGATGGCGGTGTGCGAGAAGTACGTGGAAGTGACCAGCAAGCTGGGCATCCCGTTCGTGTTCAAGGCGAGCTGGGACAAGGCCAACCGCTCCTCCATCCACTCCTACCGCGGTCCGGGTCTGGAAGAGGGGATGAAGATTTTCCAGGAGCTGAAAGCGACCTTCGGCATGCCGGTCATCTCCGATCTGCACGAACCCCATCAGGCCAAGCCTGTCGCCGAGGTGGTGGACGTTATCCAGCTGCCCGCTTTCCTGGCGCGCCAGACTGATCTGGTGGAAGCCATGGCCCGCACCGGCAACGTTATCAACATCAAGAAGCCGCAGTTCCTCAGCCCAAGCCAGATGAAGAACATCACCGACAAGTTCGAGGAGTGCGGCAACGACCAGCTGATCCTGTGCGAGCGCGGTGCCAACTTCGGCTACGACAACCTGGTGGTGGACATGCTGGGTCTGGGCGTGATGAAGAAGAGCACCGGTGGCTATCCGGTGATCTTTGACGTGACCCACTCCCTGCAGTGCCGTGATCCGTTGGGGGCGGCCTCCGGTGGTCGTCGCGAGCAGGTGACCGAGCTGGCGCGTGCCGGCATGGCGGTCGGTCTGGCCGGTCTCTTTATCGAATCCCACCCGGATCCGAAAATTGCCCGCTGCGATGGCCCGAGTGCCCTGCCGCTGGAGAAGCTGGAAGGCTTCCTCAAACAGATGAAGGCCATCGATGACCTGATCAAGGGCTTCGAACCCCTCGATACTTCGGCCTGATCCCGACGCTGTCATGCCTGATGAAAATGCCCCGCAATGCGGGGTATTTTTATATCTGCCATATTTAGTTGAATACTCAAATTAATCTACGAGCAAACAATTGTTGGTTGCTGTGGTGTTAATGGTGTTAATTTTGTTGTGTGATTAATGTCTCTTAATTGTTTTTTATTACATGTAAAGTGGTGACCGTAGTAATGCAGAAACAGCATGGATCGGGTGAGGTACGCAGATATCTCATCCGGCTATCTGCATGTTTATTGCTGCCATAACAATGTGCAATTAAATTAACAGGACGTTAATAATGCGAAAGAAACTATTTAGCAGCCTCTATTTTCAGGTATTGCTCGCTATTACCCTCGGGGTATTTCTGGGGCATGTCTATCCAGAACTGGGCGCCGATATGAAGCCCCTCGGTGATGGCTTCGTCAAATTGATCAAGATGATCATCGCCCCCGTTATTTTCTGTACCGTGGTTACCGGCATTGCCGGGATGGAGAGTATGAAGGCGGTCGGCAAGACCGGCGCCATTGCTCTGCTCTACTTCGAGGTGGTCAGCACTATCGCCTTGATAATCGGGCTGTGTGTGGTCAACCTGCTGCAACCGGGTGCCGGTATGAACGTCGATCCGGCTGCGCTGGATGCCAGCGCCATCTCCGCCTATGCGGAGCAGGCCAAGTCCCAGGGCATTATCGCCTTTTTGCTGGATATTATTCCGGGCAGTGTGATCGGTGCCTTTGCCAGCGGTAATATCTTGCAGGTGTTACTGTTTGCGGTGCTGTTCGGCTTCTCCCTGCATCATATCGGTGAAAAGGGACAGATTATTTTCGGCGTCATCGACAGTTTCTCTAAAGTCATATTTGGCATTATCAATATGATAATGAGACTGGCGCCGGTCGGTGCATTCGGGGCAATGGCATTTACCATCGGCAAATATGGAGTAGGTTCACTGGTACAGCTGGGCCAGCTTATTGCCTGCTTCTATCTCACCTGCCTCTTCTTTATCTTCATTGTGTTGGGCAGCATCGCTAAAGCCTCAGGTTTTAGCATCCTGCGTTTCATCTCCTACATTCGTGAGGAGTTGCTGATCGTGCTGGGGACCTCCTCTTCAGAGTCGGTACTGCCGCGGATGCTGGACAAGATGGAGAAGCTGGGTTGCCAGAAATCGGTGGTGGGGCTGGTCATTCCGACCGGGTACTCCTTTAACCTGGATGGCACCTCCATCTATCTGACCATGGCGGCGATTTTTATCGCCCAGGCTACCAATACGCCGCTGGATCTGTTCCAACAGATCACCCTGCTGGTGGTACTGCTGATCTCCTCGAAAGGGGCGGCGGGGGTGACTGGTAGTGGCTTTATCGTGCTGGCAGCGACCATTTCGGCGGTGGGCCATCTGCCACTGGCTGGTTTGGCGCTGATCCTGGGGATCGACCGCTTTATGTCCGAAGCGCGGGCGTTGACCAACCTGATCGGTAACGGGGTTGCCACCGTGGTGGTCGCCAAATACTGCAAGCAGCTGGACGAGAAGAAAATGGATGCAGTGCTCGGCGGCAAGGTCGGGCAACTGGAAGCGGACAGGGCGTAAGCGCTGTTTCCCCCGCACGACCGCGTTGGCTGGTGCGGGGGCAATAAAAAAACGGCCGATTGGCCGTTTTTTTGTGCCGATACAGCGAGTATCAGCTCTTCACTGCAGGGCGCTGATTACAGGCTCTGGGTGAAAGTACGGGTAACCACGTCACGCTGCTGTTCCGGGGTCAGGGCGTTGAAACGCACTGCGTAGCCAGATACACGGATGGTCAGCTGCGGGTACTTCTCCGGGTTTTCGATAGCATCTTCCAGAGTTTCGCGACGCAGCACGTTGACGTTCAGGTGCTGGCCACCTTCAACAGCAGGCTCAGCCTGAACCGGCAGTTCGCGGTATTCGAACTGACCCAGGTCAGCCAGTTGCACTTCTTGATCAGCAGCGAAAGCATCGCCTTTGACGCAGATGCAGCGAGCTTGTTGCTTCTCTTCGTCCAGCAGCCAGAAAGAGTTCAGCAGAGCGGTGTTGGCGGCCTGGGTGATTTGAATGCCTTTGATCATGGTATGACTCCTCAATGGGAACGCGAATCCAACTGTAAGGAAATTACCCTGATGTATTTAAGCTACCGTCGATGGCGATGACTTAAAGGGCCCTTGCCTTACACCTTTTCTTTGATGGGGTCATATATACCACGGTGGTAATATTACCAAAATTGATCTAGATCAAGAAAATACAACAAAGCGCCATTTCAATGGGATTAAATTCTTGAGTTGAATCAAAAATAGGTCATTTTTCTGATTTTGTAAGATATCCAAATTATGCATCTTTTATCTCGTTAATCTAGTAATTTAACTACATCTTTTCGGCTTTTTCTGAGGTTAATTGAGGGGTTGGCTACACTCAGCAAAAAAGCGAGGAGAGTGCCGGGTGAATAATGGGTGGCGAAAGTGGGCATGGCTGGCCCTGTGCTGTTGCTGGGCAAGCAGTGTTGCGGTGCGGGCCGAGACGGTGCGTATTGCTGTGGGCGAGTGGCCGCCCTATATCAGTGAGTCGTTGCCCAATCAGGGCTTTCTCTGTGAGGTGGTGCGCCAGGCCTTTGCCGAAGAGGGGCTCGATGTCAGCTTTCACTTCTATTCCTGGGCCGAGGCTTACCGACTGACTCTGGAGGGACGCTATGTGGTCACCATGCCCTGGTTTCGCTCCCGCGAGCGGGAGCAGCTTTTCTATCTCTCCGCCTCGCTCGGCCATTTCACCACTCGCCTGATGACGCTGACCGGTACGCCCGCGGTCAATCTGGGTGAGCTGAAACATGAGCCGGTCGGGGTGACCCGTGGCTATTTCTATGGCGATGGTTTTGCCGCCCGCCAAGCCGGGCTCACCCTCGAGTGGTCAGATTCCGATGAGGAGAGCATGGGCAAGCTGCTCGACGGGCGGATCCACTATCTGGTGATGGATGAGCAGGTGGCACAGACTCTGTTCCAGCAGGCACTCGTTCGTCATCCCCAATCGCTGTCACTGACCGGTGCCGCCGACCCCATCTGGTCGCAACCGGGATACTTGCTGATGCGCAAGGCCGATCCCGAGGCGCGCCGTCTGATGCTGCTGTTCAATAGCGGGCTGCGCAAGCTGGAGCGCTCGGGGCGCCTCGCCAGGCTCTGGAAAGCGTGAGCCACGGTTGCGTCTTGCGGGCTGGCCCCCTATCCTGAGCCCTTCGCCGTATCAAGTGAGGAGGCCGGGGTGCTGACCTGGAGTGATGTGATTGGCTCTGAGAAAGAGCAGGACTATTTCAAGAGTACGCTGGCAACTGTCAGAGCCGAGCGGGAAGCGGGCAAGGTGATCTACCCGCCAGCTACCGATGTGTTCAATGCCTTCAAGCTGACCGAGCTGGATCAGGTCAAGGTGGTGATCCTGGGCCAGGATCCCTACCACGGCCCCAATCAGGCGCACGGGCTCTGCTTCTCCGTGCTGCCCGGCGTGCGTATGCCCCCCTCACTGGTCAACATCTATAAAGAGATGCAGCGTGACCTGCCAGGTTTCGTCACACCCAATCACGGCTTTCTCGAATCCTGGGCCAAACAGGGGGTCCTGTTGCTCAACACTGTGCTGACGGTGCAGGCCGGTCAGGCCCATTCCCACGCCCATCTGGGATGGGAGACCTTTACCGATCGAGTCATCGAGCAGATCAATGCCAGTTGTCAGGGTGTGGTGTTCCTGCTGTGGGGGGCCCACGCCCAGAAGAAGGGACGTTTCATCGACCGCCAGCGCCACTATGTGCTGACCGCGCCGCACCCGAGCCCACTCTCTGCCCACCGCGGTTTCATCGGTTGCGGCCACTTTAGCGAGACCAATCGCTTGCTGGAACAACAGGGCAAGAGTCCGATAGAGTGGAAATCTGTCTGCATCCCACTTGATTGAGTGCAAAGTTCGGGCGACAAATGACCGTATACTCAGGGACATAAGATTAATTCAGAGCCAAGGAGTGCCCATGTTATCAAGTCTGCACAAGGATCATCTCAACATCGCCCGACTTTTGGAGCTGCTCAAGCACAAGCTGGCAGCCATTCGTGCCGAAGAGCCCATCAGCTATTTTCTGGTGCGCGATGTCATTGACTACCTGCGGGAGGTCTCTGACAAGTACCACCATCCCAAGGAAGACCTCATCTATGACTACTACCTGAAATATCGGGTGGTGGAGGGGGAGGTTGCCAACCGCCTGCAGGAGGAGCACGTCAAGCTGCTGGAGGCCGGGGCCGACCTCAAGGAGATGGTGGAGATGATCCTGATGGATGCGGTGATCCCCCTCGATCAGTTCACCACCAAGCTGGAGCGCTTCGTGGAACTGCAAGAGGCGCACATGAACTACGAAGAGGGGGTGATCTTCCCCCATCTGCGTGACTCCCTGACCGAGGATGACTGGCGTCATCTGGAGCAAAACTGGCAGAACCGCGCCATTGGCGACCCCCTGTTCGGGGCTGAGGTGAGCCAGCACTTTCAGGCACTGGCCAAACGCCTCTCTTTGCCGCTCACGACCGGCTAAGACGAGCCCGTACCCGCAGCGCGGCGGGTATTGTGTGAGTGCAACTTGAGTGAAAACAGAAAGGCCTCCATCCGGAGGCCTTTTGCATGGTGGAGCAAGCTTACGCCTGTGGTTTCAGGAAATTGCGATAGAGCATATAGAGGTGGGCCGAGCTCCAGCTGAAGTTGCTTGCCCCCTGCATGGCGCCGGTCTCCGGATTGTAGTTTTCGCGGATGGGGCCGCTGCCCGCCAAGCCTTCTGCGTTGTTGAACAGTTTGTTGACCAGTGCTTCGGCATCGCTGCGGTAGCCGTAGTTCTCCAGCCCCTTCACCCCGAAGTAGAACTGATCGAGCCATACCCGGCCGCGCCAGTAGATATTGGGGTCGTAGGCCGGGTTGGTCAGCGCGGCTGTGCCCAGCGGGATCCTGGTGTTGAACTCCTGGGCGTTGAGCATCACCTCGCGCACCCGTGCCGCTTTCTCCTTGTCGGCGACCTCTGCCCAGAGCGGGCTCCACCCTTCCGGGCCACGGCCGCGGGCGGTCAGCAATTTGCCGACGCAGCCGTTGCCGTCAGCAACATCCCCCTGAGCAATCTGGCGATCGTAATAGAAGCCTGATGCCTCATCGAACATGCAGCTGTTGATGTAACCAGCCAGCTGGGTCGCGCCATCGCGGTAGCGGCTCGCGTCGTCCGGCTTGCCAAGCAGGTCGGCCATATCTGCCAGAATGCGTTTCTCTTTGGCGAGGAAGGCGTTGAGCTCCACCGACTCCTGATCGATGGAGAAGCCGATCAAATTGCCATTGTCCTGATGGTTTTCAAAGAAGGCGACGTTCCAGTCCTGACGTGCCTTGGCCAAATCTCCGCCATAAGTCTTGTCGGCATAGCGTTGCAGCTGGCCCGGTTCGATAAAGCCGAAGCGGGCGGCGTTGTCCATGCCGGACTCCCAACCGGCGCCGTGCTGAGCACCGATATCCATGTCGCTGTAACCGCCCACGTTCAACACCTGTTGATAGAGCGGCATTCCGGCGCAGGCATACCAGCCACCCCCCTCACTGGTACAGCTTGAGAGATCCAGCCCGGCGGGAATACCGTTGGAGTACTGCACCTTGAAGGTGATATTGCCGTACTCGTCGTTGTGCTCCACATGCTTGGTGGCGCCATATTCGATGATGCCGTTGCGGTTGTTGTCCCGCGCGCGGTACCACCAGTCGTGGTAGGCCTGCAGCTTGGGATACATCTCGGCGATAAAGGCCTTGTCCTTGGTAGCGCTGTAGATTTCCCAGATGGCCCAGGCGGAGAGGGGCGGCTTGGTGTCGCGCTCGTTCCAGTTGCCGCCATCGCCACCGCGATCCGCCAGCTTGTTGTAGAAGACGGCATCGATCACCATGCCCGCATCCTGCGGTCGCACCGGATCATCCGGCTGCACCTGATAGTCATACATGGCGCGCACGTTGTTCTTGGCTACCTCAGGGTTGAAGTGGGCCATGGCATAGGCGTGCTTCCAGCTGTCCCAAGCCCAGACGCCGTCGAACCAGCGGGCGGTATTGGAGGGGGTTACCCCGTCGTGGAGGATGGCGCCAGCCGGGGATCGCCAGTTGCCGTTGAGGGTCTCCATCGCTTTGACGGCGATACGACGCTCCGACTCGGGGATCCCCTGATTGGAGAGACCGTTGGCAAGGTAGCCCTCCCAGCGGCGGATGGAGTCGGCAAAATAGCTGGCCGGGTCGGCCAGCAGGGCCTGACGGCTCTGCTGATGGCGGCTGGCGTCATCTGCGGAGTGGAGATAGCTCTGCAGGGTGTAGATATCCTCGCTCCCCTTGGCGGCCAGGGTAATGCTGGCGTCACTTTGGTATCCCAGTGTCTTCTGGTCGAGGGTGGTGCGACTTGGCAGGGTGCGGTCGATGCGATAGCGGGCGCTGCCGCTCTGCATGATGTTCCAGGTGCTGCGCAGTTTGCCGAACTGGAATTCGATTCCTTTGTCGCTCTCGCTGATGGTGCGAGTCCAGCCTGGATATTTGCTGGCAATCGTATCCTTGGCATCCCATTGATTGAGCAACTCGCCCTGCCAGTTGAGGTTGAGGGTGAGCGGTGCATCGGTCTGATTGATGAGTCGGGTGCGGATAAGGGCGGTGCGGGCATCGCCATAACGCAGCTCCAGCTCCAGCGTAAAGGGCTCGAACTCGAAGCGTTGCACCAGCGCACCGGGAATGGCGTACACCTCCTGCTTGCGGGCGCTGGTGAGCGGGAACGGGCGGCCGCTCGCATCGCTCAGGGTGAGCTTGTCCAGCTCGCTGGCAAAGAAGAGGCTGTACTCCTCGGAGATGACCATGGGGCCGGTAAAGCCCCCCCACTCCTTGTCGCTGGCAGGCAGCAGGAAACCGTGCCATGCCCCCAGATCGAGCAGCGGGTTGTATTTGAGGTTGGAGTAGCTGTCAAAGTCGCGGAATTGGGTCGGTGTTCCCCGACGGTCGATCACGTCCTTGTACTGGATGGCCTGCTCCGGTTTGGCGACTGTGCTGCTCTCTGTCTGGTTATCGTTGCAGGCGGTCAGTCCGAACAGGGCGGTGCCGAGGGCTACCGAGAGTAAAGTTTTACGAAACATTGCTCGCTCCAATTCCGTTTATGTAGGTTAAAAGGAAGATTTTTACGCTTGTTTTTAGTGAAAAGGTTTTCGGTAGCCATTGTATGGCAAGCGGAAAGGGAGCGTTGGCGCGAGATCACACTCTGAAGAGGCGGCAATGTGAGCGGGATCACCGGGTTACATCAGGTTACATAAGATTGGTTTTAAGTAATATTTTACTTTTCGTTGCTCGCCAATCTGGCAGGGCAGGTGTGCAGGTATTGGTGGGGCGTCAGGCCGAACTCCTGTTTGAAGCGGGCGGCAAAGCGGCTGGGGGAGTCATAACCGCAGGCGAGGGCGACCTCCAGAGGGGTCAAGCCCTGTTGCAACAGGTTGAGGGCGTGGCTCATGCGTACCTGAGCCAGCAACTGGCGAAAGCTGCGACCTTCGGCGGCCAGCTTGCGCACCATGGAGGCGCGGCTCATGGAGAAGTGGGGGGCCACCGCCTCCAGGGTGTGGTCGATTCCGGGTTCCACCGCCAGGTAGCGTGCCAGCCGCTCTGCGAGGGTCATGGTGCTGGCGGGAAAGAGCAATCCGAGGGCGTTGGCGGCCCGCAGCTCGGCATAGAAGCCGCGCAGCAGTTCGGCCTGGGTCGCCTCGCTCAGCCCCCGTTCGGCCATGGTGCTGATGAGCTCAAAGCAGAAGGCGAGCCCGGGGGTGACCTTGACGGCAGGTTCCTCCAGATCGGCGTGGGAAGGGGCTGACTCGGCCAGCCATTCTGGTGGCGGCGGAGTGAGCAGCGTGATGGCGTGGGAGCGAAACTTGCCCTGCTCCGGCTGATTGACGAAGGTGAGCTGGTGGCCTGCCGGGATCAGCAGCCATCGCTCCCTGTCAAACGACAGACGTCGCTCGCGCCACCATAGTTGCTTGCTCCCCTGGGTGACCCAGATAAGGGTCGGGGCATAGATGAGCACCCGATGCAGGGGCTGCTGGCGGATCCCGAGATAGTGGCTCTGTTGCAGCAGGGGAGTGCTCATCCGTTTGGCTCCTAGGGGGTGACGAAGGTGGCGGTCAGGGTGGCCTTGCCGAGCGCCATACTATTGAGCATGTAGCCTACCATAGCCGGCGGGGTATCGGCCTTCACCTCGAGATCATGGGGCAGTGCCCAGGCGGTGAACTGATAGCGGTGCATGCCGTGACCTGCGGGTGGGCAGGGGCCGCCGTAACCCTGGCTGCCAAAGTCGGTGCGGATCTCCAATCCCTGCTTGAGTTTGCCGGAGGCATTGCTGGCCAGCTCGCTCTGGGTGGCAGGCAGGTTAACCACCAGCCAGTGCCACCAACCGCTGCCGGTAGGGGCATCGGGGTCATAGGCGGTGATGGCAACACTCTTGGTGCCTGCCGGCAGATCCTGCCAGCTAAGTTGGGGCGAGTGGTTGTCGCCGCTGCAGCCAAAGCCGTTGAAGCTGAACTGTTTGTCCATCAGCTGGCCTTCGTGAATATCTGTGCTCTTCAGGGTCATGGCAAAGGCTGGCATGGCCGTCAGGCAGAGCAGTGGCAACAGGGCACTCTGTTTTAGCAATTTCATCGGGTGACTCCTCGTGTGGTAACGGGTTCACTTTAGCGAGAGTAGGGCATAATATTATTGCAGAACGGCTCAATGTGAGCTCGAATGGTGAGTTAATTGAGCCTTTTGGTGGTTTTATGGCAAGAAGGTAAACGGCAGCCATAAAAAAACCGGCATCAGGGATGCCGGTTTTTTGTTTGACGATGAGAAGTGCGGCTTAGCGCAGGATCATCTCGTCACGGCCCGGGCCGACGGAAACCATCGGAACCGGTACGCCGAGCAGCTCTTCGATACGCAGCACGTACTGCTGGGCCGCTTTGGGCAGCTCTTCGAAGGTGCGGCAGCCGGTGATGTCTTCGCTCCAGCTTTCCATCTGCTCGTAAACCGGCTTCAGGGCAGCGGTTTGCGGCCAAATCGGGTTCTCGGTGTGGGCACCTTCGTAGGCCACGCAGATCTTCAGATCCGGCAGACCGGTCAGGCAGTCCAGCTTGGTCAGGGCCACTTCGGTGGCGGCTTGCAGCTCGACACCGTTCTTGGTGGCGACAGCATCGAAGTAACCGACATCACGGGGACGGCCAGTGGTGGCACCGAACTCGTTGGTGATCTTGCGGAATTCGTCCTGGTTCTCCATGGCGGTCAGCAGGGTGCCGGTACCGACAGAGGAGCTGAATGCCTTGGCCACAGCGATGACGCGCTCCGGGCGCAGACCCGGCAGACCGCCACCGATACCGGCGTAGGCGCCAGATACGTGGGAGGAGGTGACCCAAGGGTATTCGCCGTAGATCAGGTCACGGCCAGCGCCCAACTGCGCTTCGAACAGCAGGGTCTTGCCTTCGGCTTGAAGCGCTTTGAGCGGCATGCTGACGTTGCACACGGCGTCGATCCAGGGTGCAGAGACTTCCAGCAGCCAGTCAGCCATCTCCTGGGCAGTCTGGGTGAATTCGAAGGAAGGGTAGATAGCCTTCATCTGCGGCAGTTTCCAGTCCAGCATGAACTGGATGCGCTCGACCAGTACGTCCGGCTGTTTCAGCCAGCCGACCAAGATCGCTTTCTTCATGACGCGATCGCCGTAGGCAGGGGCGATGCCCTGACGGGTGGAGCCATAGGCGCCATCACCCAGACGTTGCTCTTCCAGGGTATCTTCCAGTGCGTGCAGCGGCAGGCAGAGGGTTGCGCGGTCAGAGATGGCCAGCTTCGGAGTCACGCCGGAGGCTTTGACTTCGTCGAGCTCGACGGTCAGTTTCTCGGGGCTGATCACCATGCCCGGGCCGAGGACAACCAGACAATCCGGGTTGAATACGCCACTCGGAACCTGGTGCAGCTTGAAGGTGCCAAGGTCGTTGACCACGGTGTGGCCAGCGTTGTTGCCGCCCTGGAAGCGAATGCTGGCGCCAGCTTGACCTGCCAGATAATCCACGATGCGGCCTTTGCCTTCATCACCCCAGTTAGCACCTACGACTACGATAGACGACATGACTCTTTCTCCTAAGACGTTAGGCGTCCATCCTAGGAGCCTGATGCGGATTAGAAAAATTAATTATCTTTATAATTCCGATAAGAGAACCATATAATTATGGCCAATTAAGCGGCAAACTGCTCGATTTTGCCTGACAAGCCCCGCACCTCGCGGGTTGAGGGACTCTTATGCTGGATATTCACTGGCTGCAAACCTTTGTCACTCTGGCCCGATTGCAACATTTTGGCCAGACCGCCACCGAGCTGCACATGACCCAGCCCAATGTCAGCCTGCATATCAAGCGGCTGGAGCAGGCGACTCGGGTGCGGCTGATCGAGCGCAGCCCGTTTCGCCTGACTCAGGCAGGAGAGCGGCTGCTGCAAAGCGCCGAGCGCACCATTGCCGAGTTGCAGCTCTGCCAGTCCGACCTCAATGCCCTCAACCAGCTCAGCCAAGGGACGCTGGCCATCGCCGCCAGCGACATTATCTCCCGCCTGCTGCTAATCCAGCCGTTCCAGCGCTTCAAGCGGGAGTTCCCCGGCATCGACCTCACCCTGTTCAACACCACTTCGGATCAGGCCGCCGAGCTGGTCAAGGCGGGCAAGGCGGATCTGGGCTTCGTCATGGCGCAAAAGCGCAGCGAGCCGCTCTTCTATACCGAGCTGCAACAGGTGACCTGGTGCGCCCTGGGGCACGGCCTTGCCCGCTGGCAGGCACGGGCGGTGGCGGGGGAGAGCGACCCCCTCGACGAGCCGACCCTGATCCTGCTCGGTCACGACACCCGCACCCGGGCGCTGATCGACCCGTCCCTGCCGCTGCTGGCCTTGCCCCCCTGTCGCATCATGGAGGTGGGCAGCGTGGACGCCCAGCTGGATTGGGCCGAGGCGGGCTTTGGTGTCGCCATCGTGCCGGACTTCTCCCTGCATCCGCGCCTCAACCTCACCGCGCCGGTCACCAGCCTCGGCGACTTTCCCGGTACCAGTCTGGGTTATGTGGTGCGCCAGAATCAGGTGTTGTCGCGGGCCATCAAGCAGTTGCTGCACTGGGTGGAGGAGGAGATCCAGAAGCCCAATCCCTATCTGACCCGGGTGATAGAGCCGTAGCGGGGCGGCAAGGTGAGCAGGCCTATCGGGGTGACTGTGCCGCTCTCAATTGCGTCACTATCGAACGCGCGTAAACAATCAGGGCAGCCGAAGCTGCCCTGATGCATTTGTGGGCGCTGAGCACTCAGGGCTGCAGCGGGGTGGCTGCGCTAGGGGCTGGGGAGGGAGGTGTATCGGTTTTATCCTGCGGTGGGGTTTCGTCAGCAACCGCGCTGCTGGCAGGCTGGGTTGCCTGCTCTTGCGACGAAGTTGCCGCAGAGGCGCTTTGTGGCCACTGAGTCGAAGCGGCTGCCGATGGTGATGGAACCGTTGACGCTGCGGCCGAAGGGGCCACGCTCTGACCCTCAGTGGTCGGCGTAGCAGTGAGTTCGGGGGTGACCTCAAGTGCCTCTTCGGGCAAGGGATTAACCTCTGTGGCTTCTGTTGCCACTGCGGCACTGCTGGTGGCGGTTGCGTCAGAGGGCGCTTCAAGGGGGGCAGTCGTCCCGTTGGCGGCACTCACCGGCTCTGTCGTGGGCGCCGCCTCCGAGGCCGATGGCGCTGGTGTTAACGGCTCCGGTGTCAGCTGTTCCGCTGTTAACTGCTCGGGAGTCAGTGACAAGGGAGCTGGCGGTTGATCCGACATCCCAGCATGGAGGGGCAGCTCGGTTTGCGCCTGCAACTGCTCGGGGGTCACCTTGCTCAGGGCAGGATGCAGCCGACTGAACTGTTTGACCCGGGCCAGCAGGGTATCGCGCACGGTTCGGACGATGGGGTCCGGCAGGCTGGCCAGCGCCACCAGTTCGGCACTCATCCCGATGTTGTTGATGGCAGTAGTCTGCCCCGGATAGAGGTTGGCGGCGATGCGGCTGCGCTGGTAGTAGGGGGGCTGCTTGAGCAGCGTGTCGATCTGCTCCCCTTCGATGGGGATGAGGCGCACCTTGCAGCGGCTGATTAGATCGCCGACCGCCAGACTGGGGTGACCGGCCACCACAAAAGCGGCATCCAGCGAGCCATCGCAGAGTCCTTCCAGCGGTTCGCTGTCCGACTTGAGTTGATAGGCAGCAAACTGCCCGGGTTGCCATCCCATGGCTGCCATCAGGGCCTGGCTGGTGATCTGCTCACCGGCGCCCTTGTTGCCCGGATAGACCCGCTTCCCTTCGATATCTGCCAGGGTGGTGATGCCGCTATTGGGGGCGGCCAGCAGGGTCAACGACTCCTGATAGAGGCGAAACAGGCTGCGCAGCTCATTGTTGGCCCCCTGCCCACTGAAGGGGCCGGTGCCGTGCAGGGCGTGGTGCAACACATCGGACTGCACCAGCGCCAGCTGTACGTCCCCCTTGTCGAGTGCCTTGAGGTTGGCCATCGAGCCACGGGTGCTCTGCACGGTGCAGCTGTCCCCATGCAGGGCATGGCCGGCATTGAGCACCCGGCAGATGGCGCCACCGGTCGGGTAGTAGACCCCGTTGAGCGGGCCCGTTCCGATAGTCAGCGCCTGGCTGCCAAAGGGGAGCAGCGCAGAGAGTGCACAGAGGGGGAGCAGAAGGTGATGCAAGATCCGTAGAGACATAATTGACCGTTGACTGAGTTGACCGCTGGCTGATGACACAGGGGAAAAGGGATGGGGCTTGCCCATCCCGTTGCTGGCTGATCAGGGCTTGTTGTGGTTGAGGATTGCCCGCTCCATCCGCGCCAGTGCGTCGGTCAGTCGTGTCCTGGTGCAGCCAAAGTTGAGCCGCACAAACTGACCATCGCCAAACTGAGCGCCGGGGGAGGGACCAACGCCGGCCTGCTCGAAGAAGGCGATGGGATCGGCAAGGCCAAGGCCGCTCACATCAATCCAGGCCAGATACGTCGCCTGATGGTTGGCCAGCTTGACGCCGGGCCAGCGGGCAACCGCCTGCTGGATCAGGTCCAGATTGGCCGCCAGATAGTCGAGTTGCTCGGTCAGCCACTGTTCGCCACCCTCATAGGCCGCTTCGGCGGCGACAAAGCCCAGCAGGTTGACGTCGGCGCTGATGCCGCGCATCGCCTGTTGCAGCCTGAAGCGCAGACGGGCGTTGGGGATAATGGCGAAGGAGCAGCAGAGACCAGCGATATTGAAGGTCTTGCTCGGGGCCATCATCACCGCGCAGCGCTCGGCTGCTTGTGCACTGATGGCGCCGTAGGGAATGTGGCGGGCATTCTTATCCAGCAGCAGATCGCAGTGGATTTCATCGGAGCAGATCACCAGATTGTGGCGCGCAGCGATGGCATCGATGGCCAGCAGCTCGTCACGGGTGAAGATGGTGCCGCCCGGGTTGTGGGGATTGCAGAGCAGCAGCAGATCTGCGGCGGGGGCCTGACGCTCCAGCTCTTCAAGATCCAGCACCCAGCGACCGGCTTCTTCAATCATCGGCACGGTGAGCAGGGGACGATCATTGAAGCCCGGCGCCTGCAGGAAGGGGTAGTAGACCGGCTTGGGAGTGATGATACCGCGGCCATGCTGGCTCCACGCCTTGCAGGCTAGGTTGAGCCCCGGCACCACGCCCGGCAGGAATACCAGCCATTCGGGCTCGATGGCCCAGCCATAGCGGGTCGCCATCCGTTCGATAATGAGTTCGATCAGGCGCGGCGAGGGGCGTGAATAGCCGAAAATGCCGTGGGCGACCCGTTTGGTCAACGCCTCAATCACGGACGGGGGGGAGACAAAGTCGGTATCGGCAACCCACATGGGCAGCACATCCTGACCCTTGTACTTGTCCCATTTCAGGCTCATGGTGCCACTGCGGTCTACTTCCTGATCAAAATCAAACATGCGAACTCCTTGTGCTGGCAGGATGGGCTTTCACTCTACGGGGTCGCGGCCTCCCTCGCAAGGCGCACACCTGCTTATGCATCCTTGAGCCCGCTCTTGATAGTGACATAAGATAGGCGCCGAATTTTCATACGGCTGCCGCTCGTTAGCCCGTATCGTCCCTCCAATCAGTGGTAAACCTATGAGCTTGTCGATAGCGGCGGTCAAACGCCCTGACCCCGTCTCTCTTTCATTTCTTGCCGTGACCTTTATGACCGGCGTCGCGGTGGCACTGCAGGTGCCTACCTTAAGTCTGTTTCTGGCCGAGGAGGTGCAGGTGCGCCCCTTTCTGGTCGGGCTCTTCTATACCATCAATGCTGTGGTGGGCATTCTGGTCAGCCAGTGGCTGGGCCACCGCTCCGACAACAAGGGGGATCGCAAGCGACTGATCCTGCGCTGCTGTTTTGCCGGAGTGGCGCTCTCCTTGCTGTTTGCCTGGAACCGCAACTACTGGCTGCTGGCGAGTCTGGGGGTGATGCTGGCGGCGCTGGCGGCCACGGCCAGTCCCCAGCTGTTTGCGCTGGCGCGGGAGTACTCCGACAGCCGCAACCGGCGGGCTGACATGTTCAGCTCGGTGATGCGGGCCCAGTTTTCGCTGGCCTGGGTCATAGGTCCGCCCATCGCCTTCGCGCTGGCCATCGGCTACGGTTTCGAGCTGATGTACCTGGCCTCGGCACTGGCCTACCTGCTCTGTGCTCTGGTGGTGTGGCGCTGGCTGCCCTCTCTGCCACTGCCCAAGCTGGCTGAAGAGATCGAGCGGGTCAGCAGCTGGCGGGATCCGGCGGTGCGGGCACTCTTTATCGCCTCCACCCTGATGTGGACCTGCAACAGCATGTACCTCATCAATATGCCGCTCTACATCACTCGCGAGCTCGGGATGGATGAGAAGCTTGCCGGTATCCTGATGGGCACGGCAGCGGCGCTGGAGATCCCCTTCATGCTGCTGGCGGGTTACTACACGGCGCGCTTTGGCAAGCGCCCCATGATGTTGCTGGCGGTGCTGGCTGGCGCGGCCTTTTACACAGGTCTGGTGACCCTCACCGATCAATACGCCCTGATCGCTTTGCAACTGTTCAACGCCATCTTCATCGGTATCGTGGCGGGGATCGGCATGTCCTATTTTCAGGATCTGATGCCGGGGCGGGCCGGGGTGGCGACCACCCTGTTTGCCAACAGCATCCGCACCGGCTCCATCATGGCAGGGGCCATCGCCGGTGTGGTGGCGGAGGTGTGGAGTTTCCACGGGGTCTTTATGGTGGCGCTGGGATTGGCACTGGTGGCACTGGCCGCCAGCTGGCGGGTGCCCAACGTCTGACGGGGGGCTGGCTGTTATTTGTCGTGCCGGGGCTGGGCGTGCGGGAGAGGCGATGATTCGCCCTGATATTCGTTGCGCAGGCAGCGCAGCAGCAGCTCGGTCGCTGGGCCGAGGGATTCGGGGGAGAGGGTCAGCAGGTAGGTGTAGAGGTGGCGCTCGTTGCCGCTCTCCAGATCCAGCTGTATGAGCGAACCTTCCGCCAGCTCCCGCTCTACCAGATGGCGCGGCAGCCAGGCATAGCCGAGGCCGAGGCTCAGCATGGCGAGCACTTCGTGGTAGTGGGTCGCCTTCCAGCCGGTGTCATCTGCATCGTTCCAGTCCACCGAGCGGTGAATGGGGGGATGAAGGCTGATCTGGTTGTGGCTGGTCAGCACATCGCTGCGGATGGGCCCCTCCTCCTGTGCCAGCGGATGGCTGGCGGCGCAGAGAGGCAGCAGGCACACCTCGTCCAGCAGCAGACCGGTGCGATCGCCGGGCAGGTGCTCGGAGAGCATCAGATCCCCCGGTTGCAAGGCGTTGAAGTGGCAGTGAATGCGTTCGTGCAGGTTGACCCGGCAACCCCGGCTGCGGGGGTAGAAGCTGGCTAGCGCCCGATAGAGGCGAGCCCTTGGCTGCAGCGCCGAGACATAGAGGTTGATCTGCGGCTCCCACTGCCGCTCCAGGTTGTTGGCCAGATTCTCCAGCTCTTCCACCTGCTGGCTCAACTGACGGGCCCGCTTGAGGAAGATCTCGCCCGCTGGGGTCAGCACCGCCTTGCGGCCGCGCACCTCCAGCAAGGGCACCCCCAGACTCTGCTGCAACTTTGCAACCGCATGATTGAGGGAGGACTGGCTCTTGTTCAGCGCCTCGGCCGCCTGGGCGTAGCCGCCGCAGTCGACCACCGCCTGAAAGATCCGCCATTGCTCAAACGTGCTCTTGGGACGAAACATAGTTCAACCTGATTGGAGATAGGATGGTCAGTGGTTCGAACAGGGTGCCTGTGCCCCCTATTCAATTTAACCCCTGCCGCACAACACTCTGGGTATTTTATTGATTTATTTGGGCTGGGCCACGCAACTTGTTTATTTTGGCTGAGCCACAAAGGTCTGGCCGGTTTTGCCGCGGCTGTCCGACCCCATTAGGTAGAGGTAGAGCGGCATCAGGTCGGCCGGAGTCTTGAGGTTCATGGGATCTTCCGCCGGGAAGGCGCTGGCGCGCATCTTGGTGCGGGTGCCGCCCGGATTGAGGGTATTGACCCGCACACCGGTGTTCTCAAGCTCGTCGGCCAGCACTTCCATCATCCCCTCGATGGCAAATTTGGAGATGGCATAGGTGCCCCAGTAGGCGCGCCCCTTGCGTCCCACGCTGGAGGAGGTGTAGACGATGGAGGCATCGCCCTGCGTCTTGGCAGTCTGGCGCAGCAGTGGCAGCAGCGCCTGGGTCAGCAGGAATTCCGATTTGACGTTGACCTGCATCACCTCGTCCCACTCCTTCTCCTGAATGTGTTCAAACGGAGAGAGGGTGCCAAGCAGACCGGCGTTGAACAGCACGCCGTCGAGGCGGCCAAACTGCTGGGCGAAGGTTTCGGCCATGCCGCGGTAGTGGGCGGCGGTGGCCCCTTTCAGATCCACCGGCACGATGGCGGGCAGCGGATAACCGGCCGCTTCAATCTGGTCATACACGGCTTCGAGTTTGGCGCTGGTGCGGCCGAGCAGGATCACGGTGGCACCGTGAGCGGCGTATGTGAGGGCGGCTTCGCGGCCGATCCCGTCGCCGGCACCGGTGACCAGAATGACTTTATCCTTGAGCAGATCGCGGGGCGCCTGATAATCGAGCATGACAACTCCTGTTAACAAATTCCGGCCATAAGTGCATGGCAATCGGCGCCAAGTGTACTGATCCGCGCGCCTGTT
Organism: Aeromonas sp. R9-2; assembly: GCF_040908025.1. Taxonomy (NCBI): domain Bacteria; kingdom Pseudomonadati; phylum Pseudomonadota; class Gammaproteobacteria; order Aeromonadales; family Aeromonadaceae; genus Aeromonas; species Aeromonas sp. R9-2. The sequence goes on along the minus strand of NZ_JBFOCX010000020.1, from coordinate 169,373 downwards.
TGACCAGCCAGCGGCAAGAAAAATGTGAAGAAAATAGAGAGGTTGTGATGCTCGGGTTGGTTTTTCCTGGCACTGGCTGCGATTTTTTGCGCGCCTCCATCAAACTCCCTAGAATGTGACGAAAACCGATCCATTCTGGAGTCCATCGTGACATTTCTGACCGAATATGGCCTGTTTTTGGCCAAGACAGTGACCTTCCTGCTGGCCATCGGCGCCATCATCCTGATGATTGTGAGCACTCGCCAGCCGAAAGCGCGCAAGGGGGAGCTGGTGGTGACCGATCTCTCGAGCGAGCTGGAGCAGGGGCAATTTGCCCTCAAGAGCGCGCTCGTAAGCAAGGCCGAGCGCAAGGTGCTGGAAAAGCAGCAGAAAGAGGAGCAGAAAAAGCGCGCCAAGGCGGGTGATGAGCGCAGTCGCCTGTTTGTGCTCGATTTCAACGGTAGCATGGATGCCAAAGAGGTGGCCTCCCTGCGCGAGGAGGTGAGCGCGGTGATCGGCGTCGCCCAGCCCGGCGACGAGGTACTGCTGCGGCTCGAATCCGGTGGCGGCGTGGTGCATGGCTACGGCTTGGCCGCTTCCCAGTTGCAGCGACTGCGCGATCGTGACATCAAGCTCACCGTGGCTATCGACAAGGTGGCGGCGAGCGGCGGCTACATGATGGCCTGCGTGGCGGACAAGATCCTGGCTGCCCCCTTTGCCATCGTCGGCTCCATCGGGGTGATCGCCCAGATGCCGAACTTCAACAAGTTGTTGAAAAAGCACGATATCGAATTCGAGATGCACTCCGCCGGTCAGTACAAGCGCACTATCACCATGTTCGGCGAGAACGACGATCTGGGGCGCGAGAAGTTTCGCGAGGAGCTGGCGGCGATCCACGAGCGCTTCAAGGCCTTTGTGGCCGAACACCGCCCGCAACTCGATATCGATCAGGTCACGACCGGCGAGCACTGGCTGGCGAGTCAGGCCAAGGGGCTGGGATTGGTGGATACCCTCTGCACCAGTGATGACTATCTGCTGGCGCAGGCCAGCCACCACAAGGTGATCGGCATCAGCTATCGCAAGCCAAAAAGCCTGACCCAGAAGCTGGGGCAGCAGGGCGCTCAGGCGCTGGAAGCCGGACTGGGGCGTCTGTGGCAGCAGAGCCCCTGGCGCTAGCCCGAGGGAAATCCCGCGATAAAAAGGCCAGCCGATGCCCATCGGCTGGCCTTTTTGCATCCGGTTGCACCTTGTCGGTGAGCGAGGGTTGTTTCTATTGAGGCCCTCTGTTACAACTGAATGCTTTCCCCGTTTATGACAGGATCTTGTGGTAAGAGCTGCGGGGCATGGAGCATAGCGATGTCATGGAGCACCTTCAGGCAATTTACCCCGCTGGTCTGGATCGTCATTCTGGGCACCTTCATGGTGCGTACCAGCTACTACATGGTGTGGCCCTTCCTCTCCATTCTGCTCTATCGGGAGTATGACCTTTCGGCCACCTTCATCGGCCTGTTGCTGGGTGGCTCGATGGCCCTCTCTACCCTGGTCAGTTTTTACGGCGGCTGGCTCTCTGATCGCTTCGGGCGGCGCAGCATACTGCTGGCCGGTTGTCTGGTGGCGATGCTCTGTTTCGGCCTGCTCGGCTTCTCCCATGCGGTGTTCTGGCTTGGGGTCGGGGTGATGGGTAGCGGCCTCTCGTCGGGGCTCATCGATGCCCCCGGTAAGGCGTTGATGGCCGACAGTCTGGCCTCGGCCAAGGCGAGGGAGCTGGCACTGCACCTGCGCTATTTTCTGCTCAACCTGGGGGCCGCGTTGGGGCCGCTGCTCGGGGTGACCCTCGGGATCAACGCCCAGCAGGAGACCTTCCTGTTTCTGGTGGTGAGCTATTTGCTGCTGGCGCTGGCATTTGGCTGGGGATTTCGCCGGGCTGGCAGCACAGGCAAGCCGGGTGCTGCTGGCCCCGGACTGCGGGATGCCATCAAGGTGTTGCTGGCGGATCGCGCCTTCCTGCTACTGGTGATGGCCAATCTCCTGATGGTGCTGGTCTACTCCCAGTTTCACTCGCCGCTGGTGCAATACCTGACCCGGGCCGGTATGCCGCAGGTGGCCGAGCTGGTTGCCCTGCTGGTGGCGACCAATGCCCTGACCGTGGTGCTGCTGCAGTTTCCGCTGCTGCGGTTGTTGTCACGCTGGCCGGTGCGGGTGCGGCTTCATATCGGCATGGCGCTCTTTTTGGCGGCCCAGCTGCTCTTCGCGCTGGGGGACCCGATGGTGCGCAGCCACTGGTTTGGCGCCGTGCTGTTGCTCAGCATTGGCGAGACCATCCTCTTCCCCCTGCTCAACGTGCTGATCGACCAGATGGCCCCCACCCACCTCAAGGGGAGCTACTTTGGTGCCAGCGCACTGGCCGGGTTGGGAGGGGCTGCCGGCGCCCTGCTGGGAGGCTGGCTCCTCGAGCAGTGGAGCGGGCAGTTGCTCTATGTGCTGATGGCGCTGCTTTGTGTGGCGATTTTTGCGCTTTATGAGTGGGGTGCCAGAGTACAGCGTTCCGCTGTGGCCACGTCTGTGGTTGAGCGGAGCTGACCCAGTTAATGCGGGGATCTGTGATGCTGAATGTTCAGTGCGTGCTACCCGGAGTCTTCTCTTTGAGCGCCTTCTTGGCTGCGTACATCCTCTCGTCGGCGAGGCGGATCAGGTTTAGCCCGTCGTCGTAGTGCTCCGGCCCGGTCTGCACTATGCCGATACTGAGGGTGAGATCGCCCAACTGCTCCTTGACGGTGTTGATCAATCGTTTGAGATAGATATCCCGCGCCTGACTCTCGTTGCAGTTGGGCAGGATCAGGCAGAACTCATCTCCACCATAACGAAAGCAGCTGTCTTCGGCGCGAAAGACCTGACGGATGCAGTGGCCGACGATGCGCAGGATCTCGTCTCCGCGCTGGTGACCTTCGGTATCGTTGATTTGCTTGAAGTTGTCGATATCGAGATAGGCGATGGCCATGGGTTCGGCACGGCGCTGACAGGTGCGCAGGCTCAGCAGCAACAGCTCGTTGAGGTGGCGAACGTTGAGCAATCCGGTCAGGGCATCGGTGCGGTTCAGCTCCTCCAGTTGTTTGGTACGCTCGCGTACTTTCTGCTCCAGACTCTTGGCATAGTTCTCCGACTTCTCTCTGGATGACTCTATTTCCGACACCAGACTGCGAATGTAGGTTTCGAAGACCAGAGTGATGTCGAACAGAAAGAGTTTGTCCAGGGCGGCCAGCATGACGAGGCGCTCCGGTTCATCGCGGATCTGCTCGAACATATCCTCGATCAGCAGGGCTTTGAGGGTGTTGATGGCGGCCAGATAGAGCTTGGGTTCGACCCCGATCCGCTTGTGAACCAGCCCGATCCGAAGCCGGTTGTTGACGTACTCCAGATCGTAATGGCCGCTGAAGAGATCGAGCACATAGCGACGTTGCGCGGTGCGCAACCGTATGAGGGTATCGGCATCCCCGATCAACAGGGCGATTTCGGTGATGGCCGTCTGCTGCTGGTAGAAGCGATCCACCAGGGCGTCGATACGTGGTTCTATCTTGCTGCAATAACTTGCCAGCCGCGCCACATCCTGTTCATTGAGCAGCAATAACTCCTTGCGATGGGCAATTTCAAAGTCGGTGATCCTCATCTGCTCAAGCAGGGTCTGTTCGGTCGGATTCATCGTCGTCCTCGGTTTATTACTGGGCGTTACGCTGTCCGTGAGGTGGGACAAACAAGCAGGTGTGGCAATTGATAGTGTAGTCAGTGAGGCTGGGGCGCGCGCAATGCCCCCGCGTGGCGGGGGCTATGGAGGGTCAGGTGAAGGCTAAAGGGGCAAGAGATCCGGAGGGGGAGATCAGAAGGTCAGCACCTTGTCGGCAGCCAGGGTCCATTGGGCCAGCATCGGCAGGGTGCCGACCTCAATGCCCTCGATCAGCGGCAGGGCTGTGATGCCACGGGCATCGGTGCAGGTCTTGCACAGGCGAATGGTGACGCCCTGGGCCAGCAGGATCTCCAGCATCTGGCGCAGGTTGTATCCCTCGGCCGGTGCCTGACCGGCCAGCGCCGCGCTCACCGCATCGGACATCAGGAACAGCTTGAGGCTGGCACCACCCTGTTCGTTGAGGGCGATAGCGAGGCGTAGGGCGTTGAACAGGGATTCACTGCCGTAGGGGGCACCGTTGGCAATGACCACAATTTGTTGATTCATAACAGACTCCCGATTGGAAAGAGCGCCATTGTAGAACCAACAGGGTGCCAATTGCGTGATGTTGCACAACTTCTGTCGCACCTTTTTCCCGCTTGCTTGACCCTGCTGCCGATCGAGGTTTTTATGGTCAGCTCGCAAACAAGACCGGATGAATCGAGATGTGGAAAGTATTGGGAGCCGGCTTGCTGCTATTGGCGGGTCAGGCCTTTGGTAGTGAGGCGGTCGGTTGCAAGGCCCGTCTGCAGGCCGTCAACGACCAGCTGGTGTTTGCCAAAGCACACAACAATGCCGGGCAGATTGCCGGGCTGGAACAGGCAGCGCGCAATATCAAGGCCAACTGTACTGATGAAGGTCTGCTCAAGGAGCAGAAAGAGCGGGTTAACAAACTGCGCGGCGAGGTGGAGGAGCGCCTGCTCGAGCTGCAGGAGGCGAGAGTCAGTGGCAAACCGGAGAAGATTGCCAAGCGGCAGGCCAGGCTGGAGGAGTCCCAGACCCGGATGCTGGAGGCCCAGCGTGAGCTGGACAAACTGATCCGGCTGGTCGGCAAGTGATGGCCTGCCGCTGAACGCATGTCTAGTCCTGAAATAGGTTTACACATTTTCAACTAGCATTTCTCTACTCAGAACCCCCTATGTACTGCATCGGGGGTTCTGTATTTCAACGCATGATGCGGCCGCTCCGCGTTGTAAATATCCACTGCTTCACGCACCATTTCCCGCGCTTGCGTCAAATCCTGCGGGCTTTGCAACAATAACTCTCCTTTCCAAATCCCGTTCACCCGCTCCGCCAACGCATTCTGGTAACAGTCATACCCATCCGTCATCGAGCATTTCACCCCGTACCGTTCATGTAATGACCGATACAGCCCCGAGCAATACTGCACGCCGCGGTCTGAGTGATGGATTAGCTCCCCGCTGCCACGTCGTTGCTTCAGCGCTTTCTTGAACGCCATCTCAACCGATTCGGCATGCATTCCTTCGTGCACGTGATGGCCCACTATCTTGCGTGAGTACGCATCCGTCACCAGGCTCAGGTACAGTGGCCCGCTCCTGGCTGGCAGATAGGTGATATCAGCGACCCAGACCTGCTCCGGGGCCACCGGTGTGACCTGCTCTGGCCCCGCCTTGAGCAAGTTGGGATGGCGGTAGAAACGGTGAAAACTGTGGGTGGTCTTGTGATACGCCCGCTTAGGCTGCACCAGCAAGCGGTGCTCGGCCAATATCCGAAACAGCCTGTCCCGCCCGACCTTGAGCCCGCCATCATCCTGACCCTGCAGCAGATAATGTAGCTTGCGGGTGCCGACCCGAGGTTGTCGCAGTCGAACCTGACGCACGAAGCGCACCACCTGCAATCCTTGTGCATGGCGCTCGTCGGCGACCCGATTGCGCTTGTAGTAAGCCTGCCGGCTTATCCCTAGAAACAGGCAAGCCCTGACAATGGTCAGCCTCTCGACTTGCCGCTGCGAGAGGACTTGCCGGGTCGCTTTTTTACGATGGAGACGCCGTAGTCATTCTTCAGCACATCGACGACGGCCTCAAAGAACTGGGCCTTCTGGCTCATCAGCGCCAGCTGTTGCTCGAGTTCCTTGATGCGCTGTTCGGGCGTCTGGTTGTCGGGGTCAGGCATGGTGATGCTCCTGCCGGCACGAACAGAAGCCCCCTGGCTCCAATCTTGCCGACCATGTTTACGCAACCATACCAGAACGGTGGAGCGGCCCTGAATGCCATAACGCACCTGAGCCTGTTTGTAGGTGAGCTCGCCTTTTTCAATCTGCTCGACCAGTGCCAGTTTAAAAGTCAGCGAGTAATCGCGCTGTGTCCGTTTCACACCTTGTCCCATCGGGTTCTCCATTTATTGGGGGGAAAGGTGTAAACCATATTCAGGACGGGACAGCAGGATCAAAAAAGGCCGATTGCTCGGCCTTTTTTCGTTTTACGGTCTGTGCATCCGCACAAACTTCTCCATCAGCTGATCTTCGGTTTCCACATGAGCGGGATCCCAGATGATGCAGTCGATAGGGCAGACACTGATGCAGGTCGGCTTCTCATAGTGACCGACGCACTCGGTGCAGCGACTGTGGTCGATCTCGTAGATCTCCTCACCCAGGCTGATAGCTTGGTTGGGGCACTCGGGATCGCACATGTCACAGTTGATGCACTTGTCGGTGATGAGCAGCGCCATTTCAGGCCGCCGTGTGCGGGTTGCGGGTATCCTGGCTGTCGCCCAGATTGCGCAGCAAAATGCCGTAGTTCACATCCAGATCTTTCGGGACCGGCACATAGACCACGTGACCGTTGCCCGGCGCGGTATCGATAAGCTCGCCCTTGCGGTTCTCCATCTGCTCCAGATTGAAACGGACGTTGCCCTGCGGGGTCATCAGCTCCAGATTGTTGCCCACCAGGAACTTGTTCTTCACTTCGACCTCGACCATGTCACCTTTGCGTCCGGTGATTTCGCCGACAAACTGCTGGGTGTCGGAGACGGAGTAGCCGTAGTCGTAGTTCTGGTATTCGCTGTGGTTGTGACGGCGCAGGAAGCCCTCGGTGTAGCCGCGGTGGGCCAGATTTTCGAGGGTGCCCATCAGGCTGCGGTCGAACGGACGACCCGCTACCGCATCGTCGATGGCCTTGCGGTAAACCTGAGCGGTACGGGCGCAGTAATAGAAAGACTTGGTGCGCCCTTCGATTTTCAGGGAATGAACGCCCATCTTGGTCAGTCGCTCGACGTGCTCGACGGCACGCAAGTCCTTGGAGTTCATGATGTAGGTGCCGTGTTCGTCTTCGAACGCACTCATGTACTCGCCCGGGCGGTTGGACTCTTCCAGCAGCACCAAGGCATCGGTCGGCTTGCCAAGGCCTAGCGTGTTGTCCGGACGCACGGCTATGGGCTCCTGACGGTGGACGATCTGGCCCACGTCATCTTCTTTACCCTCGTGTACCTTGTACTCCCAGCGGCAGGAGTTGGTGCAGGTGCCCTGGTTGGGGTCACGCTTGTTGATATAGCCGGAGAGCAGGCAGCGGCCGGAGTAGGCCATGCACAGCGCGCCGTGAACGAACACTTCCAGCTCCATCTCCGGTACCTGCATGCGGATCTCTTCGATCTCGTCCAGCGACAGCTCGCGGGAGAGGATGGCGCGGGTCAGGCCCATCTGATGCCAGAACTTCACCGTGGCCCAGTTGACCGCGTTGGCCTGCACCGAGAGGTGAATGGGCATATCCGGGAAGGCTTCACGCATCATCATGATAAGACCGGGGTCGGACATGATCAGCGCATCCGGCTTCATCTCCACCACGGGGCGCATGTCGCGGATAAAGGTCTTGAGCTTGGAGTTGTGGGGCTGGATGTTGGCCACCACATAGAACTGCTTGCCCAGCGCATGGGCTTCGTTGATGCCCAGCTGCAGGTTTTCGTGATCGAATTCGTTGTTACGCACCCGCAGGCTGTAGCGGGGCTGACCGGCATAGACGGCATCAGCGCCATAGGCATAGGCATAACGCATGTTCTTGAGGGAACCTGCGGGGGAGAGCAATTCTGGTTTAAACATGGCGGACTCTTTATATCTGATTGCAAATCAGGACGATGCCACCTGATGGCATCGTAGTGGTTGAGTTGCGGTGCAAGAAGCTCTCAGAGAAGAGGCTCAATGCAGCACGACCCGATGACGGCATATCCGGGCCTATCTACAGAAGATGCGCTGGATATTCGGGGTGCGAGATTGTACTCGCCCCCACGTCATCATGCAATTTGGCAGGAATATCATGCGAATGGAAAATCAGTTTTTAGGTAATCTGTGGTGGTGGGTTAGCGATAGTTGCTGATGTTCAATTATCTAGTGCGAGTTGAAAATCGGGAAACTGTTCGCTCATAAAATTACGGGGGCTGTGGCCATTGCCTGCGCTGGCCAGCCATTCCCAATCCAGTTTTGGCGAGCCCGCTTTGAAGCGTTGATAGGCAACGCCCTGATGAATGGTCAGAAAGAGGGTCGTGGGGAGTCCCAGCTTGTTGCTGTAGCGCACCATCAGATCGCCCTGATAGTCGTTGCTGATTCTGACTTTGAGCGCCTGCAGTGTCAGACCGGTGGCGTGACCATGCTCGTCCCAGACTTCAAACATGATTTGAACACTCTGATGTCGATGATGCCACGATGAGCAAGATGGGATGCAATTGCAACTGTCAGATCTGACAAGGTCGGAAAAGTGTGAGGGGGATAGCAGAAAGCGAAAACCCAGCGCGAGGCCGGGTTTTCTTGAATGATGGTGGAGGGAGAAGGATTCGAACCTTCGAAGGCAGAGCCGTCAGATTTACAGTCTGATCCCTTTGGCCGCTCGGGAACCCCTCCACAGGGGCAAAGCAAATTGTATTCAGCCATTGCAATCAGGGAAATGGTGGAGGGAGAAGGATTCGAACCTTCGAAGGCAGAGCCGTCAGATTTACAGTCTGATCCCTTTGGCCGCTCGGGAACCCCTCCACGGGGTATTTCCTGATTGTCACTACTTTTGCACTTGAATGGTGGAGGGAGAAGGATTCGAACCTTCGAAGGCAGAGCCGTCAGATTTACAGTCTGATCCCTTTGGCCGCTCGGGAACCCCTCCCCAAGTGCGAGGCGCATACTATCAGATCCAGAGGCTTTGTGAACCCCTTGATGAGGCATCTGGCAGTAAAAAATGACTGTTCGTCGATTTTTTGATACATCCAGCTCAAAATTCAAGCTTATCAGCAAGTTGTGCGCTGCTTTTCTGCACAAAACAGCATCCGTGCAAGTTGGCGATCGCGCTGAAGACAGGCAGATAGCAGAAGACCGCCAGTGTCGGCGGTCTTCCCGGGCATCACATCTAGCGCTGGAACGGGTAGACCGAACCCAGTTTCAGGATCTGGGTCAGCTCGTCCAGTGCGCTGCGGGACTCCTGCACCAGTGCCGGATCCCGCAGGTCATCGAGGGTCAGCCGGTCACGGTAGTGGCGATCGACCCAGCCATTGAGGCGAACAAACTGGCTGTCGTTGATAAGGCAGGCCGGATTGACCGCGGCGAGTTCCTGATCGTTCATGGCAACCCGCAGTCGCAGACAGGCCGGGCCGCCACCATTACGCATGCTCTGTTTCACATCCATATAGTGGACCGCCTTGATCGGAGTCTCCTGCGTCAGCAGCTTGCCAAGATAGGCCGACACTGCCGGATTATCGCGGCACTCGGTGGGGGCGATAATGGCCATCTCGCCGCTCGGCATGGTGAGGATCTGGGTGTTGAACAGGTAGGATTTCACCGCATCCAGCACGGATACCTCTGCGGTCGGCACTTCGATAAAGTGCAAATCTCCTTCGCCAAACTTGCCGCGGATCTCGGTCAGTACCGCTTCGGTGTTGAGGAACGCTTGCTGGTGGAAGAAGAGCACGTTCTGGTTGCCCACTGCGATCACATCGTTATGGAATACCCCCTGATCGATCACCTCCGGGTTTTGCTGAATAAACACTACGCTCTCCTCGCCAAGGCCATGCAGGCGGGCGATGGCCTGGCTTGCCTCCAGGGTCTGGCGGGCCGGATAGCGCTTCGGCGCCGGGCGGGAGTAGTCAAAGGCGCTGCGGCCATAGACAAACAGCTCGACCCCCGCCTCGCCATAGGCGCGGCAGAGGCGGGTGTGGTTGGCTGCCCCCTCATCGCCGAAGTGGTCATTCTCCGGCAGATGGAGGTGGTGGCTGAAGTGGCGATCATTGTTGAACACGGCGCGCAGGATGCGACCTGTAACGTCCGGCTCCAGAGAGCGGTGAAACTTGTTGGTCAGGTTGGCGGGGGTGAAGTGAATGCGGCCATCCTGGGTATCGGCACTGGGAGAGACGGTGGCGGCATTGGCGGTCCACATGCTGGAGGCTGAATAGCAGGCAGCCAGTACGGCAGGAGCCTGCTTGGCGGCCTGCTCCAGCACCCGGGCATCGTTGCCAGTGAAGCCGAGGCGGCGCAGGGTGGCGAGATCGGGACGCTCTTGTGGCGCCAGCACCCCCTGGGTCATGCCAAGCTCGGTCAGCGCCTTCATCTTGCGCAGCCCCTGCTTGGCGGCCTCTTTCGGATTGGAAGCCTCCTGGGCATTGCTCTGGGAGGCAACGTTGCCGTAGGAGAGGCCGGCATAGTTATGAGTCGGGCCGACCAGACCGTCGAAATTGACCTCGAAGTGCTTCATTGAGTACATCCTTTCGATTTTTATGATGGGTAGCGGTTCCTTCCGCGCGCAATGCGTCGGGGTTGGGCCATTATAAAGAGATTTTATGTTTTTGTAACAAGTCGGTAACCAGCAGACGTTTTTATGTCGTTTCAGATATAAAAAGAGGGGCGGTATGGCAGAAAATTGAAAAAGCGGTTGCGTCCGGCCTGCTGCCTTCGCATTAATAAATAAAGAAGCAATAAAAGAAGCCGTGTGGTTCGGGCTGGTCAGGCAAATTTGCTCACAAGATTGCTTTTTCGCGCCAAATCTCTTATACAGCCCCACAAAACCGCACACCAACCCCGTCGGGTGCAATGAGGATAATAGTTACAGCATGGGCAAATCACTGGTCATAGTGGAGTCTCCGGCCAAGGCCAAGACGATCAACAAATATCTGGGCAAGGACTACGTGGTGAAATCCAGCGTGGGTCATGTTCGCGATCTGCCCACCAGCGGCAGCGCCAGCACCGAGCCCAAGAAACCTGTCATTCGCGGCATCAAGTTGAGCGAATCCGAGAAGGCTGCCAAGGATCGCAAGGCCCTGTTTGCCCGGATGGGTATCAATCCGACCGCTGGCTGGCAGGCCAACTACCAGATTTTGCCCGGCAAGGAGAAGGTGGTCAGCGAGTTGCAAAGTCTGGCCGAGAAAGCCGACACCATCTATCTCGCAACCGACTTGGATAGAGAAGGAGAGGCGATCGCCTGGCACCTGCGCGAGATCATCGGTGGCGACGACAGCCGCTACAAGCGCGTGGTGTTCAACGAGATCACCAAGAGCGCCATCAAGGAGGCGTTCGCCCAGCCGTCCGAGCTGAATATTGACCGCGTCAATGCCCAGCAGGCCCGTCGTTTCCTCGACCGCGTGGTGGGTTACATGGTCTCCCCGCTGCTGTGGAAAAAGCTGGCTCGTGGCCTCTCCGCCGGTCGGGTACAGTCCGTTGCGGTGCGTCTCATCGTCGATAAAGAGCGCGAAATCAAGGCGTTCGTTCCGGTTGAGTTCTGGGATCTCAATGCCGACCTGCTGACTGCCGACAAGAGCGATCTGCGGATGGAAGTGGTCAGCCGCAACGGGGCTGACTTCAAGCCAGTGACCCAGGCCGAGACCTTTGCCGCTGTCGCAGCCCTGGAAGGGGTCGACTACAAGGTCGTTAACCGGGAAGACAAGCCGACCGGTTCCAAACCGTCCGCGCCGTTTATCACCTCCACCCTGCAGCAGGCGGCTTCTACCCGTCTGAGCTTCGGGGTCAAGAAGACCATGATGATGGCCCAGCGTCTCTATGAAGCGGGTTACATCACCTATATGCGTACCGACTCCACCAACCTCAGCAAAGAGGCGGTTGAGGCGGTGCGTGAATATATCGGCGAGCAGTATGGCGCTGCCTATCTGCCAGCCGAGCCAAATTTGTATGGCGCCAAGGCCAATGCTCAGGAAGCGCACGAGGCGATCCGTCCCTCCAACGTACAGGTGACTGCCGAGATGCTGGAAGGGATGGAGCCGGATGCCATGCGTCTGTACGATCTCATCTGGCGTCAGTTCGTTGCTTGCCAGATGACCCCGGCCCAGTACGACTCCTCCACCCTGACCGTCAAGGCGGGTGAGTTCGAGCTCAAGGCCCGTGGCCGTACCCTGCGCTTCGCCGGTTGGACCAAGGCACTACCGCCGATGGGTCGCAAGGGCGAAGATAGTCAGCTGCCGGCGGTGACCGTTGGCGAGGTGCTGAAATTGGTCAAGCTGGATCCGCGCCAGCACTTCACCAAACCGCCTGCCCGTTTCACTGAAGCTGCGCTGGTGCGCGAGCTGGAAAAACGCGGCATCGGCCGTCCGTCAACCTACGCCTCCATCATCTCCACCATCGTCGATCGCGGATATGTGCGGGTCGAAAGCCGCCGTTTCTTCGCCGAGAAGATGGGCGAGATCGTCACCGATCGTCTGGTGGAGAACTTCGTCGAGCTGATGAACTACGAGTTCACCGCCAAGATGGAAGACAAGCTCGATGGCATCGCCGAAGGGAGCCTGGAGTGGAAGAAGGTGCTGGACGCCTTCTACGCCGAGTTTACTCAGGAGCTGGAGAAGGCTGACAAGGCGCCCGAAGAGGGCGGCATGCGTGCCAACCAGATGGTGATGACCGACATCGACTGCCCGGATTGCGGCCGCAAGATGGGGATTCGTACCGCGACTACCGGTGTGTTCCTCGGCTGCTCCGGCTATGCTTTGCCGCCGAAAGAGCGCTGCAAGAAGACCATCAACCTGGTCTCTGCCGACGAGTTTGTCTCCGCCACTGACGGTGAAGAGGCGGAAACCGAAGCGCTGCGCGCCAAGCACCGCTGCGGCGTCTGTGGTACAGCGATGGATGCCTATATCATCGACGACAGCCGCAAGCTGCACGTCTGTGGTCGCAACCCGGACTGCGATGGCTACGAGATCGAGAAGGGCCAGTTCAAGCTCAAGGGCTACGAAGGGCCGAGCATCGAGTGCGACCGTTGCGGAGCCGAGATGCAGCTCAAGAACGGCCGTTTCGGCAAGTACATGGGCTGCACCAACGAGACCTGCAAGAACACCCGCAAGATCCTGAAAAACGGCGACATCGCGCCGCCGAAGGAGGATCCGGTGCCGCTGCCGGAGCTCAAGTGCACCCAGTCCGATGCCCACTTCGTGCTGCGTGACGGGGCTGCCGGTCTGTTCCTGGCGGCCAGCAACTTCCCCAAATCCCGCGAGACCCGCGCGCCGCTGGTGGAAGAGCTCAAGCGCTTCAAGGATCGCATCTCCGCCAAGCACAAGTATCTGGCCGGTGCCCCGCTCACCGATCCGGACGGCAACCCCGCCATCGTACGCTTCAGTCGCAAGACCAAGGAGCAGTACGTGATGAGCGAGGTCAACGGCAAGGCGACCGGTTGGACCGCTCACTACGACAACGGTACCTGGCAAGAGAGTTTGCCAAAGGCTAAAAAAGCCTGATGAAAAGAGGCCCCGACAAGGGGCCTCTTTGCTTATGGATAGCGGTATACTGAGACAGCTGCAAGGAGTGCAGCTGTCATCAATCGCGAAGTAGACAAGGAGGTTGAGATGGAGATAAACGAGATCCGGCCGGGCATGAGCTGCATGACCCGGGAAGGGGCGGCCTATGTGCTGGAAGTGGACCGGCAGAGCCTGCTGGTGCTGCTGCAGCGCGCGGACGAGACCATACCGGTGCAGGTGCGCAGCGACGAGATCCTGGCGCCGCTGGAGTGATCCGGCTGTGACCCCCTCAAAACGGCAGTAGAAAAAGCAGCTCGGCCAGATCGGGCTGCCATTGCCACTCCTTCATTCTGACCCGCCCCCCGATCACCACGACCCCCTCCTGCTGCAGGCGTCCCGTCTGTTCGGCAAAGCCTGGCGATCCTTTCGGTAACGAGATAGTGCCCGCAGCGCCCAGCACCCGATGCCACGGCAGTACCTTGTCGGTTTCCCGCAGCACCTTGCCTACCAGTCTTGCCCGTCCGGGCAGCCCCGCCAGATCGGCCACCTGACCATAGCTGACTACCCGGCCTGCCGGGATCAGGGCGATGATAGCTTCGATACGGGCCGTTTTGTTCAATGGGGATGGACTTGGTTCAATGCTCATAGACCCGATTCGTCAAAAACAACAGAAGCGCCATTGTGGCGCTTCTGTCATGGGGCTGGCAATGATTCAGCCGAAGGTCTGGCTAAGCCCCTTCAGTTGCTTGGCCTGTTCCAGCAGAGCCTGACTTGAGTGATCGACATCCAGCATCTTCTGACTGTTGGCGTGGGAGTACTCGGAGATCTGGTGGATGCTGCGGCTGATCTCTTCCACGACCGCTTGTTGCTGCTCTGCAGCGGCGGCGATCTGGGTGGAGTGTTCGGTGACCAGCTCTATCTCTGCCAGCACGGTATGGAGGCTGCTAGCGCCCTGGCGGGTCATCTCGGCACATGCGCGGGTCTGTTGCAGGTTCTCCTGCATCATCCCCTTCCAGCGTCCCAGCGTGTGCTGGATCTGCTTGATGCTGCCCTGGATCTGCTCGGTCGCCTTGTGGGTGCGGGTCGATAGAGTACGCACCTCGTCGGCCACCACTGCAAAACCACGGCCCTGCTCCCCGGCGCGAGCGGCTTCGATGGCAGCGTTGAGGGCCAGCAGGTTAGTCTGCTCGGCGATGCCCTGGATCTCGCCCATCACACTGCCAATCCGTTCGGATTCGCTGGCGAGCTCTACCGCCGAGTTGAACGCCAGCTCTGCCTGTTTGGCGAGCTGTTCGATCTGTTGCTCGGTCTGGTTCAACTGCTGGTTGGTTTGTTCACAACGATTGCGCGCTTCGTTGACCTGACCGTTGGAGTCCTGAATGTTGCGGGCGATCTCGTGGGCCGTGCTGGCCATCTGAGTCATAGCCGTAGCCATCTGCTGGGTCTGGGCATCTTGCTCGTTGATATCGAGACAGGCCTGATGAGAGGCCTGCTTCAAATTGATGGCCAGGGTTTGCAGAGGTGCCGTGGCATCGTTGATCCGCCCCAAAACGGTTCGGATGCGGGCCTGCAGCATCTTGATATGAAAATCGGCAATGGCGCCGGGGTTGTCACCGGAGTAGACCAACCGGGTCAGACTGTCATATTCACGGCCCAGTTGCTGCAGATAGTGGGGCAGGGCAAAGAGCTCGCGCCAGTAGGCTCCGCCAAGAAGCAACAGGGGCAGCAGCATCAGCAGGACGGTCATGGCCCCTTGGCTGGCGAAGGCCCAGCCCATCATGCCGAGCAGCAACAGGGTAATGGCCGGGGTGCGCACTCTGGCAAGAGAGGGAAGGTTGCTGCTGTTGCCGCGCTCGGCCTTGAGCAGGGCTTGGTAGGTCTGAGCGGCGATGCGCTTGAATTGGGGCTCGGGCTTGCAGCGTACCGACTGGTAGCCGCTGATCCTGTTGCCTTCGTAGATGGGGGTGACGTAGGCATCTACCCAGTAGTAACGACCATCCTTGCAGCGATTTTTGACGATGCCGCGCCAGGGTTTGCCCTCCTTGAGGCGGGCCCAGAGATCGGCGAAGGCGGCCTTGGGCATGTCAGGGTGGCGTACCAGATTGTGGTTGTGACCGACCAGCTCGTCAGCTCTATAGCCGGCGATGGTGCAAAAAGCCGGATTGGCATAAGTGATCACCCCGCGCAGGTCAGTGGTGGAGACCAGTTGTACGTCGGCAGGAAACTCCACTTCGCTATCCAGGGTATGGACATCTCTGCGGGCCATAGGAATACGCTCCGATGTTCTTGTTGATAATGTTGTCGTTGTTATTGTGGCAGATCTGGAGGTGGCCGCAGGCTCGCGCCAGCAGGAGGCAGACCAGCTTCATTGGGGGCTGGATTTTGCCAATAATGGCAGATGAATGGTAGGGGGAAGTTGATGTTTTGTTGGCTAATCGTAAAAAAGGCGGCCGATTGGCCGCCAAAGTAGAGACAACATTACCTCTGTGGCATCCGGTAGCGCACCTGCAACTGATCGAGGATCTGCAGCTGACCCGACAGGCGGGCGGCGAAGTGCTCCCAGCCCTTGTGGGCGGGATCGCTCCAGGCCACCTCGGCCGTGGCCAGCATACGCGGGAACAACATGTAGTCGAGACGATCACGGCTGGTGATCAATTCTGACCACAAGGGGCTCAGCACCCCGAGGATGTTATCGTTGGCATGGAAATCGGCTGGGGCAGGGTCACACGCGTAGATCTGCTCCAGATTGAGGGTCCCCGCCCAGTAGAGGCCGGGTTCATGAATATCGGCGCTCCAGGCCAGATCCAGATAGAGGAACTGGGCGGGCGCCATCACCACAGGATAACCGGCTGCGGCTGCGTCCAGCCCCGCCTGAAAGCTGGTCCAGGCACAGATGGCCGCTCTGCGGCTCACCTTGTCGCCGTGCAGGATCTCCTCCCAGCCGATCATCTGTTTGCCTCTGGCGGCCAGATAGCGCTGGCAGTGGCGCAGCAGATGGCCCTGCAGCTCGCGGCAGTCGGCGTAGCCCTGCTCGACCATCAGCTGCTGGCAGGCGGGGCTGTCGGTCCAGACCCCGGTCGGCACCTCGTCACCCCCCATGTGGATCTGCGGGCCGGGAAAGAGCTCGCATACCTCGTCCAGCACCGCCTCCAGAAAGCGGTAGGTGCCGGGCAGGGCGGGGTTGAGCACGTTGTCATCGAAATGCTGAACCGAGCGGTAGCGGGAGTGATCCGCCGTTTCGATTAGCAACTCGGGCAGCGCCTTGATGGCTGCGTGGCAGTGGCCCGGAATGTCGATCTCGGGAATGACGGTGATGCCGAGCTCACTGGCATAGCTCACCAGCTCCTTCACCTCGCTCTGGGTGTAGTAGCCGCCATAGGGTTCGGCGCCGCCGCTGAGCTGGGGGTCGATCGCCAGATTGTGGCCGCGCCAGGCACCCACGTCGGTCAATGCCGGGAAGGCCTTGATCTCGAGTCGCCACCCCTCGTCATCGGTCAGATGCCAGTGGAAGCGGTTGAACTTGTAGAGGCTCATCAGCTTGAGCAGGCGCTTGATGGTTGCCGGAGTGTGGAAGTGGCGGGCGCAGTCGAGAAAAATGCCGCGAAAGCCAAAGCGCGGGGCATCCTCCAGCGTGACGCAGGGCAGGCTCTCGCCATGTTGCAGATACCACTGGGCTAGCGTCACCAGCCCATGACGCCAACCCGCTTCGTCGGCGGCGGCAATCACCACCTCCTGCGGCGTGATGGTGAGTTGATAGGCTTCGGGGGCCAGTTTGTCCTCGGTCAGCCGGATTTCAGCGTCGTGATCCTGCTCCAGTGCCAGCGACGTCAGCTCGTTGAAGTGGGCCAGCAATTTCGGCACATCGCGGGGGGCGCTGACATGAGCCCGCTCGGCCAGCCGGAAGTTCCCCTCCAGCAGCACCAGATGGGCCGGTTGCGGCACTATGCCGGGCAGGGACTCGACATCCGGCAGATCTGGGCGGGTTACCGGCGGGTTTTCCAGTCCGAGATCCTGAGCCGCCAGCGTCACCGGCAGCAGCTGGGCACCCGTGGTCGCCTCCGGCAAGCTGAGGAAAAAGCCCTGCGGCATGTCGGAGAGCTTCTTGATGGGCGTCTGGCGGCAGCAAAAGCGCAGCTCGCAGCTGCCAGCGTTCGGGACAATCACCTTGTAGCTGCCGCTCTGGCGCTCCAGCTCGCCCCCTTGCAAGGAGTCGGGGTCGATATGGCGAGCCAGACAGAAGTGCAGCTTCCACTTGGTATCCGGCATGCGGGAGAGGGTGAAGGTGAACCAGACATCCTCGCCGTCACGTCGGGCGACCTGGGTGTGGATCAGGGGTGTAGACATGGAAAATCCTCTGATTGGGCAAACAGGATGGCGCCATCGAGCGCATCTGCCTGGGGGGGGATCAGGTTGAGCTGGCCGAGACGGGGAGCTAGGCGGGTGCCAATCCCCCCCAGCAGGGCGATCTGTCTGGCACCGAGCTGGGTCATCCCCTCCAGCAGGATCCGCAGCTGTTCGCAGGTTTCGTCCAGCAGCTGATTGGCGAGCTCGTCGCCATCGCTGGCGGCATCGAATACCCAGGGGGCAAAGTGGCCATAGTCCGCCGGAATGGCGCGGGCGGCCCAGCGAACCACCTCGGCCTGATCCCGCTTGAAGCGGTCCATCAGGCGGATGGCGAGGGTGCTGGGGGGCAGAATGCCGTCGTGGCAGAGCAGGGATTGCTGGATGGCACGTAAGCCCAGCCAGGCGCCGCTGCCTATGTCTGAAATGGGGAAGCCGTGGCCGGAGCAGGTGCGGATCTGCCCCTCCTGATAGACCAGCCCCACCGAGCCGGTACCTGCGATGAGGATGGCCCCCTCACGGCCGCCAAAGGCGCCGAGGCAGGCACCGAAGGCATCGGAGGTGAGCCTGACGCTGGCAAAGGGGAAGGGCATCTCGAGCAGGGCGTGATAGCAGTCGGCCAGCTCGGCGGAGGCAAGCGCCAGCCCGATCCCCATCTGCTGTTCACTCTCGATGCCGAGCCCGGCGGCAAGGCGGGCACTGGCGATGGCGGCCAGCACATTGGCGTGGGCATGGGGGATGCCCAGCTCCAGATTGGAGCCGGCCGCGCGCCCCTCTCCGAGCAGCTTGCCCGCCCGATCCCGAATGCGGGCGCGGGTGTGGGTGCCCCCGCCATCGACGCCGACCCAGAACTCAATCATGGCGACCTCCATTTCCCTGCGCATTTTGCCAGCTGATAGCCAAAGCAAACCAGGCAGCGTGGGGGATCCACTGCTCGCCCCAGCGCCAGTTCTGATCCAGCCGATCCTTGTACTCCTCCGGAATAAAAGCTACGTCGTTTTCGTCATCGAACCCGGCGGTGATGCCGTTGCAGATGCCCCCCTGCGCATTGGGATACCCGGCGGTATAGGCGGGGTTGTTGATGCCGTGGCCCGCCAGCATGCAGGCGTTGAAGGGATTCTGCCCGAGGATCCAGTCGAGTTGGCGCTGGCCATAAGTGAGCAGCGGCTGGCTCTGGCGGGGGAAGTGGCGGGCGCCAGCAAAGGCCATGGCCGCCAGCGAGGCCAGGCGGGCGTTCTCCCCCTGCCACCAGTAACCGGATTCGTTGTTGTGGGGCATAAAGAAGCTGACGCGCGGCGCTTCATCCACCCCTTTGACATATTGGCGGGCGAGGGAGAAGGGGTTGCCCGCGCGGGCGCAGAGCGCCAGCTCGGCGGCCAGCGCCTGCTCCACCACGGTCTGTACCCTGGCCTTGTATTCCTGATCCGGCTCTACGCCCAGATATTCCAGCAGCGCCAGTACCGGCAGACCCGCCTCAGCGGCGTGGTAGTAGGGGCGCGAGCCATCCTCGTTGGCCGACCAGTAGTGACCCAGCTCAGGATGGGAGCGCTGGCGGGCACAGAGCTTGCTGGCGCGAGCTCTCGCCTCATTCAGCCACTCGGCGCCGAAGGTGCCGGTCAGCTCTACCGCTGCCAGCAGGGCGCAGTAGTCGTCGATGATGTTCTCGACCCCGTCATCCAGATAGGAGAGGTTGTGTTCACGCAGATGCAGGTAGCCGCGTTTGGCGGCCTCGGCGTAGCGGCTGGCATCGAAGTCGCCGCTGACGCTCTCGCGGGCGGCGCGGGCCAGCGCGGCGATGGCCATGCCGCCCCCTTGGCGAAAACCTGCCTGCCAGTTGGCGGACTTGAGCCCCTGCTGGGTGGCATAGGCGCATAGCTCGCGCTGCTCCGGGTCCTTGCTCCACTTGTCGAACAGGGTCATGTAGAAGAAGCCCGACTCATCCTGCATCCGGCAGAGGAAATCGGCGCCGTGCAGCGCCTCGTCATTGAGCCGCTTGCAGAGGTTCACCCCATCGATATCGCGGCGCGGGGCCAGCAGTTCCCGGCACTTGAGCAGAGCCCACACCACCATGGGGGTCTGCTGGGGGTTGAGGTAGTTGGCGTAGGAGAGGTGGCTCAGGTACTTGCTCATGTCGCCGCTGGCATCGAACCAGCCGCCGTGAACATCTTTGTGCTGGTCGGTGCCAAACAGGCGGGCGTTGCGGTCGGCCCGATCGAAGGTGCCGCTGGCGCGCTGCCCCTTGAAGTAGTGAATGACATCGGAGAGGCAGCGGCTGGCCAGCAGATCCTGGCCGATGGCAAAACGGGTCGAGCGGACTATGCCTTGGGCAGTGATCGCCTCCAGCCGATAGTGGCCGGGCTCCTTGAAGGCGGAGAAGTCGGCGCGCCAGTAAGCGCGCCCTTGCCAGCCTGGGACGCTGCCAGCCGGTTGCAGCGGGGTTTCAAACAGGATCTGGCCATCATCGAGGCGTTGCAGCCTGACATAGCCGCCGAGATCAGGGGCGGGGGAGGTTTGCAACAGGGCGACCTTGTGTCCGTCGTACTCGTAGCCCACCTGATTGATCAAGAGTTCCATCAAGGTATTACTCCTGTGGTTCACCGCCGGGCGGTGAGGCACATCACGGGGCTGTGGCCGCCCCGTATCGAGGCATGGCCGGACAGGGTTGTCCGGCCGGTCTAAGGCTCACCCTCACTCGTAGAGGTAGCAACGCACGAAGTGGTTGTCGGCAAGCTTGGTGATGGGGGGCAGCGCCTCCTTGCAGCGGGGCATTGCCTGATTGCAGCGCCCGGCAAAGGGGCAACCGCAGGACTCCGGCGTCCAGAGCGGGATCTCCCCCTTGCGGCCTCCTTCCAGCTCGGCGTGGATGCTCTTCTCCGGGTCGGGCACCGCCGAGATGAGCAGCTGGGTGTAGGGGTGCTGCGGGTGATGCAGGATCTCATCCACCTCGCCCCACTCCACCATGTGCCCCACATACATCACCGCCAGATCTTCCGCCACATAGCGGGCGGTGGCGATGTCGTGGGTGATGTAGAGCATGGAGACGCCGAGCTCATTCTTCATCTGCTCCATCAGGTTGAGGATGCCGATGCGAATGGAGACATCGAGCATGGAAGTCGGCTCGTCCGCCAGCACAACCTCCGCCTCCACTGCCAGATTGCGGGCGATGTTGACCCGCTGGCGCTGGCCGCCGGAGAGCTGGTGCGGATACTTGGCCGCCGTTGCTTTTGCGGGGGTGAGCCCCACCTTCTCCAACAGGGCGTAGACCATGTCGGGCAGCTCTTTTTTGTCGATCACCTTGCTGTGCAGCAGCAGGGGACGGGCGATGTGGTGATAGATGGTGTGGGTCGGGTTGAGCGAACCGAACGGATCTTGCCACACCATCTGCACGCTCTGGCGATAGTCCAGCAGGGCGGTGCCCTTGTTGAACTCCTCCAGATCGTGGCCGCGATAGAGGATGCGCCCGGCACTGAGCTTGTACATCTTGGCGATGATCTTGGCGATGGTGCTCTTGCCGGAGCCCGACTCCCCGACCACCGCCAGGGCGCGGCCCCGGTGCAGGTTGAAGGTGATGTCGGAGAGTGCCCGCATCTTGCCACTCTTGATGGCATTGGAGTTGATGGGGAAGTCCTTGTAGAGGTGCTGGACTTCGATGATGGGTGCATCGGTTTTGGCGATTTGCATGACAGACATCCTTAACAGCCAGCGGCCTTGTCCAGATAGATCACGGAATCTTGTTGCAGTCCCTGCTCCTCATAGAGGTGGCAGGCGGTCTGTTGCCCGGGGCGGATCTCGGCCAATCTGGTGTACTCCTGACGGCAGCGATCGTGCACCTTGCCGCAGCGGGCCTGAAAGCGGCAGCCGACCGGCACCTCCAGCAGGTTGAGCGGGGTGCCCGGGATCCCTTCCAGCACCTTCTTCGGCCCGTGCAGGGGCGGGAAGGAGTTGCCCAGCCCTCTGGTATAGGGGTGCAGCGGTGCGGTCAGGATCGCCTTGGAGGGAGCCACTTCGACCAGCTCACCGGCATACATGATGCCGATGCGATCGCAGAACTCCACCATCAGGGAGAGGTCGTGGGTGATGAACAGAATGGAGAAGTTGAACTTCTCTTTCAGGGCATAGACCTTCTGCAGGATCTCCCGCTGTACCACCACATCGAGCGCCGTGGTTGGCTCATCCATGATGAGCAGCTCGGGGTTGAGCGCCATGGCGATGGCAATCACCAGCCGCTGGCGCATGCCGCCGGAAAACTGGTGCGGGTAGTCCTTGAGCCGGCTCGGGTGGATATCGACGATGGTGAGCAGCTCCTGTGCGCGCTTGATCGCCTCGTAACGGGTCATGCCGGGGTTGTGGGCCAGCAGCACGTCGCAGAACTGCTCCTCCATCCGCAGTACAGGGTTCAGGGCGTTCATGGCGGACTGGAACACCACCGACACCTGTTGCCAGCGATAGGAGCGCAGCCGCTCGTCGTTGTAATGGAGGATGTTCTCCCCCTTGAACAGGATCTCGCCACCGCTGATGTAGGCGGGCGGCTTGTGCAGCCGGGCCACCGAGAAGGCGACGGTGGACTTGCCGCAGCCCGACTCACCGGCGAGACCGAAGATCTCGCCCTGTCTGATATCGAAGCTCACCGAGTTGACGGCGCGCACGTCGCCATTTTCGGTGATGTAGTCGACGCAAAGATTGCGTACTGACAGCAGGGGATGCTTGTTCATGCTGTCTTCTCCTGTGCGGCAGAGAGTGGTGTTGCGACCGGGGTGGCAAGTTTCTTCCAGCGGTTGAGCCCTTTGTGGGAGCGCAGCTGCGGGTTGGCAATCTCATCGATGGCGAAGTTGAGCAGGGCCAGACCGGCACCCAGAGTGGCGATGGCGAAGCAGGGGGCCAGGATCTCCCACCAGGCGCCGACCAGAATGGCACTGGAGGTCTGGGCGTTGTAGAGCATGATGCCCCAGCTCACCACGGTCGGGTCGCCGAGACCGAGGAACTCCAGGGTCGCTTCGGTGACGATGGCGTAGATGATGGAGCCGATGAAGCTCACCCCGATGATAGAGATGAGGTTGGGCAGGATCTCCACCAGAATGATGCGCCAGGCCGGCTCGCCCAGCACTTCGGCGGCGATGACGAACTCTTTTTCGCGCAGCGCCAGGGTCTGGGCGCGGATGACCCGCGCGCCATAGGCCCACGAGGTCAACCCTATTATCACGGCAATCACCGCCGGCGACGCCTCCCCGATAAAGCTCGCCAGCACCAGTAGCAAGGGGAGGTTGGGGATCACCAGCACCACGTTCATCAGGAAGGTGAGGCACTCATCCACCAGACCGCCGAAGTAACCGGCGGTGATGCCGATGGCGACGGCTAGGGTGCAGACCAGCAGGCCTGCGCTGAAGCCTACCAGCAGCGAGATACGGGCACCGTTGGTGAACTGGGCCCAGATATCGTGGCCCATGCGGGTTGAACCCATCACGAACTCGGCACTGGGCGGCTGGTGCGGGCGAGCCACCCGTTTGGTCGGCTCGTTGCTGGCCAGAATGGGGGCAAAGATGGCCATCAGTACGAAGGCAACCACGATGGCGAGGCCACAGGCAGCCTTCTTGTTGCCCAGCAGGATTTTGAGAATGGTCGGCATACGCATCTTATTTGCCTCCTGTACGCAGACGGGGATCCAGGAAGACGTAGAGCACGTCGGCCAGGAAGTTGAAGCTGAGCATGGTGATGGTCATGATGAGCAGCTGCCCCTGAATGAGCGGGTAGTCGCGGGCCAGAATGCCCTGATAGAGGGTCAGGCCCAGGCCGGGATAGTTGAAGATCACTTCGGTGATGAGGGAGCCACCGATGACGAAGCCGAGCGCCATGGAGAGGGCGGTGACGCTGGGCAGAATGGCGTTGCGGGCGCCGTAGTTGAAGATCACCCGGTTGCTGGAGAGCCCCTTGGCCTTGGCCATGGTGATGTAATCCTCGCCCAGCAGGTTGATCATGTTGTTGCGCATGGTGATGAGAAAGCCCCCCACCTGCACCACGGCCAGGGTCAGCACCGGCATGATGGCGTGGGTCATGATACTCTTGATGTGCTCCCAGCCCCAGTCAGCCTTGATCTCCGGGCTGTAGGCGTAGCCGATTGGCAGCCACTCGAGGCTGACCCCGAACAGGAACAGGGCGAGCAGGGAGACCACCACCGGCGGAATAGCCTGCATCACCAGGGTGAGCGGGGAGAGAATGCTGTCCATCCGGCCGCCGCGATACCAGGCGGCGAAGATGCCGACGATGGAACCGAGGGAGAAGCTCAGGATGGTGGAGGTGCCGACCAGAAACAGGGTCCAGCCGATAGCACGGCCCAGCACGTCAGAGACCTGCTGTGGGTAGAAGCGCACCGAGGTGCCGAGATCCCAGGTGAAGACACTCTTCACATAGGTAAGAAACTGGGTACCGATGGGGCCGTCGACAAAGCCGAAGGTGGCTTTGAGCGCTTCCAGGGCGGCGGGTTCCATCATGGCGCCAGCGCGGGCAAACATCACGGAGACAGGATCCCCTGGCATGGCACGGGGTAACAGGAAGTTGATGGTGGCGGCTACCAGAAAGGCAACCAGGTAGAAGGAAAAGCGTCTCAGTATGAATCCCATGATAGTACCTTTTACTGCAAGTCTGCCCCGCGTCGGGTATAGCTACCCCAACCCCGGCAAAGTCGGGCAAGAAGGGGATTAACGGGGAAGATGGCCCCCCGCAGGGGGCCGGGATTGTTTAGCTGTTTGGCTTGAGGGACAACACGTGCAGCAGACGCTCAGGGGTGTCCGGGTGGAGCTGAGGTTTGGCTACCGGGTTATCAGCACTGAACCAGCCGTTGAAGCGCTTGGTGCTGTACTCGTACCAGGTCGGGTTGTTGAAGACCGGAATGATGGTCTGGTTGGCACCAACACGATCCTGGATGGCGAACATGATCTCCTTCTGCTTGGCCGCATCGGCGGTCTGGGTGAAGTCATCGATCAGCTTGTCGAGCTCGGGGTCCTTGTAACGGGGCGCGGCGAAGCGGTTGCCACGGTCACCCATGTTGCGGGAGTGGAACGCGGTCTCGAAGTACTTGTGCGGGTTGGCACCGGCAAAGTAACCCTGCAGGGCGACGTCGAAGTCACCGGTGATCAGGTTCTCGGTCCAGACGGTCGCTTCTGGGGTGGCGGTCTTGGCGTTCAGGCCCAGCGCCTGCAGCCCTTCTACACCGATCTGTACTGTGTTGACCCAGTCGGTCCAGCCGTTCGGTACCAGTACCTTGAACTCGATCTTTTTGCAGCTCGGGGTGTCGAGGAACTTGTCGCCGTCACAATCCTTGTAGCCTGCCTCTTTCAGCAGGGCCTTGGCCCCTTCCAGATCGAACTTGTTGTACTTGCCGTACTTCTTGTCCACTTCCGGGTTGTTCCAGGAGTCAAAGGCTTTGCCCAGACCTGACGGGTATTCGTTGACGGTGGGGTAGCCGTAGCCCGCGATATCCACCATGGACTGGCGGTCCATCGCCATGGAGAAGGCGCGGCGGAAAGTGATGTCGTTGAAGGCTTCATGGTTGCCCGGGTTCTTGGTCTGGAAGTTGACGTTGAACGCCACGGTACCAGAGGCCGGGAACCAGTATTTGTTGTTCTTCGGATCGTTGCCGACGTAGAGGCGCTCGATATCCGGAACGAAGGAGCCGAACCAGTCGATGTCACCCTTCATGACAGCAGCCAGCACCTGATCGTTGGTGGCCATCTGCGGCATACGCAGACAGTCGATAGCGAGGTTGGCGTTATCCCAGTAGTGTGGGTTGCGGCACTGGGTATAGAGCTGGGCGGAGAAGTTGTCCACTTCGGTGAAGGGACCGGTACCAACCGGCTTGTCGTTGGTGAAGGCAACCGGATCTTTCACCGATTTCCACTGATGCTCCGGCACGATAGGTACCAGCACCAGATCATTCACCACGTTGGTGTTGACCTCGGTCAGGTCGAATTTGACCTTGTTGGGGGCCAGCTTCTCGACGCTCTTGATCTGGGTCCAGATTGAGCGCTCATCCAGCGCCTTGTTGGCCTTGACCAGATTGAAAGAGAAGATGATGTCATCGGCATCAAAGGCTTCGCCGTCAGACCACTTCACGCCGTCACGCAGATCGAAGGTGACGGATTTCAGGTCATCGCTGAACGCATAGTTGGTGGCCAGACGATAGACGGGTTTACCCCCTTGCATATCGTTGAAGATCACCAGCGGCTCATAGATGAAGTGACGGGTGGTGTGCAGCAAGCCCGCTTGCAGGAAGGGGTTGAAGTTCTTGACCCAGGCGGTTTCCTGCTGTGCGACCATGGTCAGCACGGTTTTGTTTTCTGCGGCCATGGCGTTACCGGCGGCACCGGCAAGCATCATGGTTCCCAGCATTACAGCGGTAGAGATTTTGGATACTTTGGCAAGCATATGTTTTCCTTTCTTATTTTTTGGCATTCCCGAGGGTTCGCCTTGTTTTGTGTGAGCACCGGTTTCGCATGCTGATGAAATCGGCCCTCTGTGTTGGTCAGGTGTCTAACCTTTGTCGTTCTGTTTTCCAACGCCCTAAGCAAACCAGAATTAACAGGAAAACAACAACTATTGATTTCGTTGTTTTCGTAAAAATTGACGGTGCTACGTCAATCTCGTCAAAATCGATTTTTATCTGTTTAAAATCATAACTTTGCGTTATTTGCTTTCGCGTAAAAAGTGGCTGTGAAAATGGCGTGTATGACAAATTTGTGAATTGGATCTGCTCTCGGTTTCGGGGTTGTGCGGGGCTTTTTTTGCATAAAAAGAAACCAGATTGCCAATTGTGATCCGGCGCCCGTTTAGGGCGCCGTGTCACAGCTTGCGGTTGGCGAGTTGACGCAGGGTCTGGGCGCTGTGCTGCAACTGCTGGCGCTGGTGGTCATTGAGCGGGCAGTGGCCCAGCACATACTCGGTGGTGGCCACGACCGTCTTCCAGCGTGGCGACTTGGGCAGGGTGTCCAGACTCAGGTATTTGTCGAGGGTGCGGGTCTGCGGGCTGGATCTGTCCATATAGACCCGCCACAGCTTGCTCTTCTCCGCCAGCACGATTTTGCCCTTGCCGGTCCCCTGCTGCCAGGCATCCAGGGTGAGCTGCATGGTCTCTACCAGCGCACGGCGCAGCGGCTCGTCATCCTGCTGGCGAATAAGGTCGTCGGCCAGCGAACGGAACTCGCCACCCAGGCGGCTCAACTCGCCCAGCAGCTGTTCATCTTCGATGATGGCTTGCCGCGAGAGGTTCTTGAGGGCGTTCTCCAGCGCCATTACCCGGTTCTCATCCTGACGCAGCTCGGTACTCAGAGTGAGGGCGAAAGCGGCCTGTCCTCCGAGCGCGATGGGCAGGGCACGGGCGTTGAGCACATCTTTTTGCCCGGCCACCAGAAACTCCAGATTGTGTTCCCGCTCGCTGGCAAGGTCGGGCCACTGCTGTTGCAGCGGGGTGGCGAGCCACTCATTGAGGGGCTGCCCCTCCATGGCTTCCGGCTCCTGCCCCAGCAGGCGTGCCAACACCCTGGAGGCAAACAGCACTGTGCCCTGCTCGTCGATAAAGATCATGGGGTCGGCCCCTTCGCCGAGCAGGGCCAGCAGCCGCTGCTGATCCTGATGCAGCCGATCCTGCAGGGTGAGGCGATGTTCGATCTCCTGCTTCAATAGCCGGTTCTCTACCAGCGAGGCGCGTCCGGCCTTGGCTTCCAGCAGTGCCTTGACCCGGGCAAACAGCTCCTCCTTGCAGAAGGGTTTGACCAGATAGTCGTTGGCTCCGGCACCAAAGCCCTCCTCGATATCCTTGGGTTGGTTAAGGGCGGTGAGCAGCAGCACCGGCAGCATATCTTTCGGGTGCTGCTGGCGCAGGCGGCGGCAGACGTCAAAACCGGAGAGGGTCGGCATCATCACATCGAGCAGGATGAGGTCCACCGGCTCCTCGGCCAGCTTGGCCAGCGCATCGTGGCCGTCACTGCTGGGCAGGATGCGGTAGCCGCAGGGCTGCAGCAGATGGCGCAGGATGTGCAGGTTGATGGGCTCGTCATCCACCACCAGAATGAGCGGAGCATCCTCGGGGGGAGGGGGCAGATCGTCGCTCTCCCAGTCCGGCAGGATCAGCGGTTGCTGGCGCACCAGCTGATGCTCGATCTGGCGGCTGTCGAGGGTCAGATTGGCCGCTTTGCCGGTGGCAAGGGGCAGGGTAAAGGCGAAGGTAGAGCCAACGCTCGGCTCACTCTCGACGAACAGCTCGCCCCCCATCAGGTGCACCAGCTGGCGGGTGATGGAGAGGCCAAGGCCGGCCCCCTGCTTGCTTACCTCCGGGCTCATCTGCACCAGTGGCTCGAAGATATGTTCCAGATGATCGGGGGCGATGCCGATGCCGGTGTCGGTGACCTTGATGCGCAGGAAGTTGTTCTCGACGATGGCGCTGAGCACCACCTTGCCCTGCGGCGTGTACTTGATGGCGTTGCCCACCAGGTTGTAGAGCACCTGCTCGAGCCGCTGCTCGTCGGCCAGCACCGGCGGCAGTTCGGCCGGGCTGATATCCACCAAAGTGAGGGGTTTGGCCTGCACCAGATGCTGGCAGAGATCCAGCACCAGCCGGATAACCCCTTTTGATGAGACGGGTTGTGAGTGGATCTCCAGCTGGCCGTAGCGCATCTGATGGTAGTCCAGCAGATCATCTACCAGACGGGCCAGACCGTCGGCGCTCTTGATGATGAGGCCGAGCTGCTTTTGCTGCCCTTCGGTCAAATCCTGCTGACTGGCGAGCATCGATTCCGCCATCCCCTTGATACCGTGAATGGGGGTGCGCAGCTCGTGGGAGGTGTTGGCCAGCAGTTCATCCTTGAGCTTGTCCGCCTGCTGCAGGCTGAGGTTCTGCTTGTGGGTCAGCTTGACCTGCTGTTGCAGCTCCTGGGTCTGCTGTTCGATCAGTTCGATCTTGTCCTTCACCGAGCGCTGCATATGGCGAAACGCCTCGGCCAGCCGGTCGATATCATCACCGGTGCGCTCGATGGCGATGGGGTGATCCAGCGCGCCGTCGGCCACCTGCTCGGCCGCTTCGGTCAGGGAGCGCAGTGGCGCCGTGATTGAGTGGGAGAGCCAGCGGGAGAAGAGGATCAGCAGCAGTACCGAACCCGCACCCAGCACAATCACCAGGGTTTCCAGCTGGCGGATCGGGGCATAGGCTTCCCTGGTGGAGATCTCGGCAATAAAGGCCCACTCGGTATCGAACACCTTCACCTGGGTGTAGGCGGCCAGCACCTCGTCATCCTGATAGGAGTGGAACAGCCCGACCCCCTGCTCGCCGGAGAGCGTCTTGGTGATGAGGGGGGTTTGCAGCGGCCGGAAGTTAGGGCTGAAGCTGTTCTCGACGCTGAACTCCGGTGCCAGCCAGGCATCGGCGCGCATCCGCTTGTCAGGGCCGATCAGGATGGTCTCGCCGGTCTCGCCCAGCCCCTCCCGCTCCGCCATGATCTGGTTGAGCTTGTCCGGCAGCAGCTCGAAAATCACCACCCCGCGCACATAGTCGTATTGCATCACGGGGGCCGCCATGTAGGCGACCACCTGCCCGGTCAGCTCGTTGCGGCCAAAATCGGTGAATTCGAAGATCTGCTGCGGCTTCTGGCCGCCATCAAGGCGGCGTTTGATCTTGGCAAAGGTCTGGCCCAAGCCACTGCCCTGATAAGGTCCGGAGAGCAGATTGGTGGCAAAGTTAGGGTGCTTGGTGACCGAATAGACCACATCACCGTTGAGGTCCACCAGAAAGATGTCGCTGTAGTTGGACTTGCGCACCATGTCGGCATAGCCGCGATGAAAACGCTGGTGTACCCGGCCATACATCTCGTCGGCGAGGATAAGCGCCGTGATGGAGGGTTCGATCTCTACTTGGCTGTCCGGTTTGCGCAGTTGATCCCAGGAGCCGGGCAGATAGCGGGCCTGAGCACGGCTGCGGGCCTCCTGCGGTGTGGTGCCCAGCTTCTCGAAGGCGCCGGTAAAGCCATAGAAACGGCCGATACTGTTGCCGGCGAAATCCTGCTGGGAGAAGTTGATGATCTGCTCTTTGAGGTTGTTGAAGTAATCCTCGAGCTGACTCTTCTTGATATTACGGACGGAGACCAGATGGTTGGAGGTCTGGGTGGTGAGATCCTTGCCGTGGCTGTATAGGAAGAAGAGGGTGATGACCAAAAAGGGCACCATGCCCAACATGAAAAAAGCCAGCATTAACTGCGGCCTGAGCCCACGAAGCGTGAAGATCCATTTCATCTTGTGATTTTCAATTGAGAATCCGGTTATTAAGCCGCTCAAGTCTCGAACGAAAGCGTAATCATTTCAACGACTTTATCCCAAATTCGCTTGGTGGGTCACAGCTGGCTGGAGAAAAATGCAGCAAGGCGTTTAAACCCTGAGCAAACAGTCTGCATCAGGGTTTTAATTGCGAAAAAGGGGTTGTGCTGGCGCTCGTGGTACGTATAATGCGCCTCGTTGTCAGGCAACTGGCACGAAAGCAGTAACGCGGGAATAGCTCAGTTGGTAGAGCACGACCTTGCCAAGGTCGGGGTCGCGAGTTCGAGTCTCGTTTCCCGCTCCAATTTTCCATCACACCAACGATGGAACTCACTTTCAAGACAATCAGTCTTGTCAGCATGGCGCGTTAGCAAAGCGGTTATGCAGCGGATTGCAAATCCGTTTAGTCCGGTTCGACTCCGGAACGTGCCTCCATATTCTCTCTGTTTATCTCAATCATCACTCTTCGAGTCTGAGCCTTGGTCAGTATCCTTGCTGTACCAGTAACTGTTCGCAGCCAGCCTGTTTCCACTCGCGCTCGAGATAGTGGCTCACATCCGCCATGTTTTGCCCCCGATATTGAAACTGCACCTCGGCACTGTGCTGGTTGAGATCCGCAATCCGTTGCTTCAGTGTGCCGCATTGCCACAGGCTGACGGTGGGCACGCCCCGTTCTGCCAGCACGATGGCATCCTCCCGATTCAGTTGCCACTCCTCCAGTTGTGCCCGTGTCAGGGCAACCATCAGCACCAGCAGTGCCACTTCCGGCAGTTTCATGCGTGTCTCCCTACTGCATGTTTTTCCCCTGATAACTGTGGCAAAGCGCACGATTTTCGCAAGTTTGTTAACTGTTGGTTAATGACGTAACCCGTTTTCAGTATTTCCCGTTTTTCACCATTTTTTTATAAAAAAATGCGTTGGTGATGTAGTAATCCTACATGGAGTGGGGTAATCTTTGCTCAGTGGTCTTACCAGTAAGGAGTTACATCATGTTTCATCCCTTTTCCCTGACTCAGATTATTCTTCGTCGCATTTATGTATTGCTGGTGGGCATTCTGGCTTTCCCCGTGATGCTGTTTCGCAGCGATCGTGCCCGCTTCTACAGCTATCTGCACCGGATCTGGAATAAAACCAGCACCAAACCGGTGTGGCTCAAAATGAGCGAGCGTGGCGAGCGGATCTTCTACTAAACCCCATTCGCACCATGTGCAAAAAGAGACAGCCAAAGCTGTCTCTTTTTCTATCTGCTTGCCGCAACTCCTGGCTCCCAACACCACTCCGATTGTTTATTTATTGTTTCTTTAAAGTTGCATCCAGCCCTGCCTGTTGGCGGGGTTTTTTTATGTCTGACGCATCTTTTTTGATGGAAGCTGTGAAGAAGATTAACGGGATGAAAGCACCATATGGCACTTTCCTCGTTCATTAATGGGTGGTCGTCGAGAAATTTTCAATGATGAAATAGCTGTTTAAAATCAATTAATTGAGTGTTTGTATTTGGGTTTTTTAACTCTTTTTGTGTTTTTTTTGAAAGGGAATATCCCGTTTGCCGGTTCTATTGCAGGTACCCGGTTGCGACAAATCGGGGATATCAGCAACATCCAACGACATCAAAAGGAACATGAACATGAATGTTAAAAAAAGCACTGCTATCGCCTCCGCCATGACCGGTCTGCTGGCGCTGGGCGCCCAATTTATCGCGGCACCAGCAATGGCTGCTGATGAAAAGGAGAAGTGCTACGGCGTGGTCAAGGCCAGCAAAAATGACTGTGCGACCAAGAGCAGCTCCTGCGCCGGTACTGCCAAGGAAGATGCTCAGGGTGATGCCTTTGTGGTGATGCCCAAAGGGCTGTGCGAGAAGCTGGTCGGCGGTTCGCTGCAACCCAAGTAAGAGACATCGGGCAGGGGATGGCCAATGGGTCGCCCCCTGCATCTTCTCTGGTTGGCGAAAGCGAGTCTTGCGATGAACCCTTTGATTGGTATCGGATTACGCACTCCCCATTACGACGAGATCCGGCAAACCCTGCCGGCAGCCGGTTGGCTGGAGGTGCATAGTGAAAATTACTTCGAACGGCACAGCCAGGGTTTTCAGGTGCTCGCCGAACTGGCGCAACACTACCCCGTCAGTCTTCACGGCGTTGGCATGTCCCTTGGTTCTGCCGACCCGCTCGATCCGCACCATCTGCAGCAGTTGTCGACACTGGCCGCGGCGATCAAACCGGTACGGATCTCCGAACATCTCAGCTGGGGCAGCATTGGCGGGCGTTACTTCAACGATCTGCTGCCGGTGCCCTATACCCGAGCCTCCCTGCGCAACATGAGCGACAAGATCCAGCAGGTACAACAGACTCTGGGTTGCCGCATGCTGATTGAAAATCCCTCCTCTTATCTGCAACTGGCCGGAGAGATGAGCGAGTGGGAATTTCTGGCCGAGCTGCAGCAGCGCAGCGGGTGCGGCATCCTGCTCGACCTCAACAATCTCTATGTCAGTGCCTTCAATCACGGTTTCTCTTGCGATGAGTATCTGGCGGCGATCGATCTCGCCACCGTCGGGGAGATCCATCTGGCCGGTTATACCGAGAAGCTGCTGTCGGAAGGTTCCCTCTATATCGATACCCACAGCGCCCCTGTGGTGGAGCCGGTCTGGGAACTCTATCGCCAGATCTGCCGCAAGCAGGCCATTCCCACCCTGATTGAGTGGGATCTCGAGATCCCGCCGCTGCCGGTCTTGCTGGCAGAGGCGGCGCAGGCCAGCGCCATTCTGGATGAGGCGTGCGCCATGAGTGCACCACGGGAGGTGGCCCATGGCTGAACTGGCACAGTTGCAACAGCACTTTGCCGAGGGTCTGCTGGGGGCGCCTGACGCCATTTCCCCTCACATCAGCTCCCGGCTCTTTTCTGCCGAGTCTGTGCTGCAGGTCTATCGCAACCACTTCATCCTGAGCCTTGGAGAGGTGCTGGCGATCAGTTATCCCGCCGTTAAGGCTATGGTCGGGGATGACTTTTTTGCAGCGGCGGCCCGTGGCTTCGTATTGGCCGAGCCGCTCAGGGAAGGGAGCGTCATGCACTATGGCGTCGGATTTGGCCAATGGCTGGCCCGCTTGCCAACTACAACCGGACTGCCCTGGCTGGAGGCGCTGGCTCAGTTCGAATGGCAGCTTGAGCGTGCCAGTCTGCTGCCGCTGGAATCACGCTGCTGGCCAGCCGAGCGTCTGGCCGCATTATCGCCGCAACAATGGGAGCGGCTGCGACTCTTGCCAGCCACTGATCTGCTGCTGGTTGCCAGCGATTATCCGGTGCTGGCCCTGTGGCAGATGGCGCTGCACGGTGGAGAAGCGGTGGAGGTGCTTGATGCCCCCGTCTGGTTGGCATTGAAGAAACAGCCGGATTGCCGGGTTGCCCCCTTGCCCCTGACGGCTGGTGAGTGGGCGCTGCTACAGGGATGTCTCGCTGGTACGGCGCTGGTCGATCTGCTTGCGGCCGACCCTGCGGCCAGTGAACATCTCACTCGCCTGATAACCCTTGGTCTGCTGGTGGATATGGAGATAATGCCATGATGGCAAACAAATGGCTGGCGCTGGCCAGCTCAAGTGGTGATTTGCCGCGCTGGAGCAGCGCAGGTGTGCTGTTGCTGGCGCGGCTGTGGGTCGCCTCGGTTTTTATCACTTCAGGCTGGCTCAAGCTGACGGCGTGGGATTCCACCCTCTATCTGTTTGAATCCGAGTATCAGGTGCCCCTGCTGCCCTGGTTGTGGGCTGCTTATCTGGGTACGGCGACCGAGCTGCTGTTGCCGCTCTTCCTGCTGGCGGGGCTTTTTACTCGCCCGGCCGCCTTGCTGCTGTTTGGCTTCAATATCATGGCGGTGATCTCCTACCCGACCCTCTGGGCGGGTGGCTTTTACGATCACCAGCTGTGGGGCTGGATGCTGCTGACCCTGACCATCTGGGGCGGCGGTGTGCTGAGCCTGGATCACTGGCTGACACGTCGCAACCATTGATTTATCAGTGATTTTCCCAATGACAAAGAGCGCCACAAGGCGCTCTTTGTCATAATGACGTCCGGCGAAATTTCCCATGAGAGAAAAGGAGCAGCCAATGATTATTCGTCAGGCAAGGACCGCAGATATTCCCGCACTGGTGGCGCTGCGCATGGAGCTGTTTTGTGAGGTCGGTGAGCTGGTGACGCCGCAGGCAGACCCGGCCTTGTGGCAGGCCACCCTTGACTACTTTACCCGGGCGATGAGTGAAGAGAGTGCTTTATCCTGGCTGGCTGAGGCCGATACGCAGGAGGGCGGCAAACAGATCGTGGCGGCAGGGACGCTGGCATTATTTGAACGGCCGCCCTATCCCGGCAATCTGGCGGGAGTGGAGGGGTACCTGCTCAACATGTATACGCGGCCACAATGGCGCCAGCAGGGGATCGCCACGGCGCTGCTCGATGCCATAACGGCCTTCGCCAGATCGCGTCAGCTGGGCAAGGTGTGGCTCCATGCCAGCGAGCAGGGGCGCCCTCTCTATGAGCGGATCGGCTTTGTCGCCAATCCGGCCTATCTGGAGTGGCAACCGGCGGTGGAATAAGGGTTTCAGCTCTGCATGAGTGGCGTTTGGTCGGTGAATTTGATTTACAGCAATAAATATGGCGTCAGATGGGATCGCGGCAACGCCGCCAACTATGCTGATGGAGCACGCCACCATTATCTTATTGATCCACTGCGTGGTTTGGCTATGGTGGGTGCCAGTCTGGAGGATACGTTTCGATGTTCAATAGCAAACTGAAAGCCGAGTTGCAGCAGTGCCAGGATCAACTTCTGGAACAGCAGGGATTTTTTGACGCAGTGCACGGCAGCGTGGCGACCATCACCTTTACGCCGGATGGCACTGTGCTGGCCGCCAATGATCTCTTTCTCAACGTGGTGGGCTTCAGTGCGCCCGAGGTTATCGGCCAGCATCACCGTATCTTTTGCGACAAGCTCTATGCCCAGAGCAGCGACTATCAGCAGTTTTGGGCGGACCTGAAGCAGGGGCGCTCCCGTACCGGGGTGTTCCAGCGCTTCAACAAACGGGGCGAGGCGATCTGGCTGGAAGCGACCTATTTTCCGGTCAAGTTGCGGGGCGTGGTGACCAAGGTGATCAAGATCGCGGCCGATATTACCGAGCACCACCTGCAACTGCTCAGCCAGCAGGCGGTGGTGACGGCGCTGGATCGGTCGCTGGCGGTCATCGAGTTCACCCCCGGCGGGGAGGTGATTGCTGCCAATGGCAATTTCCTCCATACCATGGGCTATACCCTGGCTCAGGTGCAGGGCAAGCATCACCGTATCTTCTGCGACGCTCAGTTCTATCGAGACCAGCCTCACTTCTGGGATGAGCTGGGCCGTGGTCAGTTCAAGTCCGGTCTCTTCTGTCGTCAGAACAGTCACGGTAGCAAGGTGTGGCTGGAGGCGACCTACAACCCGATCCTTGATGAGCATCGCAAGGTGGTGAAGGTGATCAAGTTCGCTAGCGACATCACCGAGCGGATCAACAAGAGCGATGCGGTGCGGGAAGCGGCCATGTTGGCCCACGATGCGGCCCGGGAGACCCTGAACTGCGCCGAGCGTGGCGCGGGTCTGCTATCCTCGGTGGTCGATACATCCAGCCTGATTGCCAGCCAGCTGACTCACAGCATCGGCCTTATCAATCAGCTCAACGAGCAGTCGCGCAGTATCGAGGCGATCGTCTCCACTATCAGCAGCATCGCCGACCAGACCAATCTGCTGGCCCTCAACGCGGCCATCGAAGCAGCCCGGGCCGGGGATCAGGGTCGTGGGTTTGCGGTGGTGGCCGACGAGGTTCGCCAGCTGGCGGCCCGAACTTCCCTCTCTACCGACGAGATCGCCAAGGTGGTACAGAACAACCGGGAGCTGACCGCCAAGGTCACCTCCGAGATGTCCGACGTCGCCAGCAGCGCTGAGCTGGGCAAGCAGCAGGTGGGCGAGGTGAATGAGGTGATGAGCGACATCCGCCGGGAGGCGAACAACGTCTCCAGCACCGTCTCTGATCTGGCCATTTGAACCCCCTGACTTCCTGTCATGCCGGGGCATTGACTCATATTTGAGCAGTCAGTGCCCCAATCTGAACCCCTCCTGTATCGTCCCGCCATTGTGAATTGTCCTCTTCTGGCCCCTTGATTAGGCTTGCCGCCTCATTTATTTCAGAGCAGGAACAGAACACGATGGCATTACAACAGAAGGGGCGGGCAATGGCCCTGCTGGTTATGGTCGCGAGCATGGGTCTGGGCGGCTGTATGGGGCAGATGGGGCTTTCCGGCATGGTCACCAAGGGCAACCTGAGCGTGGTGGATAATCGCTACGCTCGTGCCGGGGTCTTTATGCTGCTCTCCCCTGTCTACGGTCTGGCCGCGACCGCTGACCTGTTTGTGTTCAATACCATCGAGTTCTGGTCTGGCAAAAACCCCATCACCGGCAAATCTCCGGCAGTGGTGGACATGAAAGCCGATCCGGTAATCAAGGTGAACCAGCATCTGGATCCGGCCCTCAAGACGGTGCCGTTGGCTATGCTGCCACAAGGGGTGCGCGAGGTGGAGATCAGCTACCCGGACGAGCATACCGCCCAGATGGAGGTGCACTATCTGGATGGCCGCCGCAGCATGATGCGTGGCGAGAAGCGTGGCGAGTTGATGGATATCTACTTCGATGGCCGCTTTGTCTCTACTCTGAGCCGTCCGGAGCTGGAAGAGCGGGCGAATCAGGGCAAGGCTGCTGCCTAAATTCAACTGAATCCAGATCGATCCAGCTTCAGATGGGGTATACCTAATCTGCTGGCAAAATCGCCATGATGTCTAAGGGAGTAGACTATGACGGTGAATGGATTGCGATTGGCGGAGTTGATTGGTTCCCTCAGTCATGCGCTCGATATGACCGAGGGGCAACCAAGAGGACACTGCATTCGCTGCTGCTGGATAGGTTCCCGTCTGGGGGAGCGGCTGGGACTGGACGCCCGGCTGCGCCATGATCTCTACTACACACTCCTGCTTAAGGATCTTGGGTGCAGCAGCAATGCCGCCCGCATCTGCGAGCTCTATCTTACCGACGATCTTCACTTCAAACGCGATTTCAAACTGGTGGATGGCTCCCTCTCCGAGGTAGTCAACTTTGTGCTGGGCCACACCGGCTTGCAGGCGGATCTGCTGGGACGTTTTCGCAGCCTGTTTCATATCTTTCGCAACGGCGACCAGATTGCCAACGAACTGATCCAGACCCGCTGTCATCGGGGGGCGGATATCGCTCGCCAGTTGCGTTTCAGTGACGAGGTGGCTGATGGCATTCTCTCCCTCGATGAACACTGGAATGGCAAAGGTCGGCCCCTGCAACTGGCTGGCGAGGCGATCCCGCTCTTCTCCCGCATTGCCCTGCTCTGTCAGGTGGTGGATGTGTTTCACGCAGCCGCAGGCCCAGATGCGGCGCTCAAGGAGCTGCGCGAGCGCAGCGGCAGCTGGTTTGATCCGGCGCTGGTTCGCGAATTTGAAGCGCTGGCCGACGAGGAGTTCTGGCAAGGGCTGGCCGATCCCCGACTGACCGAGTGGGTGCTGGTCCACCCGGCCGGGCAGGGGGAGGTGGCGCTGGATGAGGATTATCTGGACGAAATCGCGGCGGCCTTCGGGCAGGTGGTGGACTCCAAAAGTCCCTACACCGCGGGTCACAGCGGCAGGGTGGCGCTCTATACCGACATTCTTGCCACCCAGATGGGGTTGTCCGAGCCGCGTCGACGCTGGCTCAAGCGGGGTGCCCTGCTCCATGATGTGGGCAAGCTCGGGGTGAGCAACGCCATTCTCGACAAGCCGGGCAAGCTCGATGCGCAGGAGTGGGCGGCGGTGCAGATGCATGCCGCCTACACCGAGGAGATCCTGAGCCGTATCGGCGCCTTCGAGGAACTGGCACAAGTGGCGGGCGCCCACCATGAGCGGCTCGATGGCAAGGGCTACCCAAAGGGGCTGAAAGGGAACGAGATTACCCTTGAGACGCGCATCATCACCACAGCCGACATCTTCGATGCCATCACCGCCAAGCGCCCCTATCGCGGCGCCATCCCTGTGCCGCAGGCGTTGGAGATGATGGCGGAGAATCTGGACACCGCGATAGACCCCGACTGTTTTGCCGCCCAGCAGGCGGGTATTCAGGATTTCTCCCTCTACCTCACCACCGAGCAGCCGCTGGCCAATGCCAGTTAAGATTTGCTGCCTTCATGGCCCAAATGGCCAGTCAGACAGCAAAACGCCCCGCAACTGCGGGGCGTTTTGCATTGGGTCTAGTCCGGCTGCTTGCGATGGGGCGGGGTGAGGATCAGCCCCAGCAGGCGGCGCAGGTGGGTGAGCTGCTCGGTCAGCTGGACGTTGAGCCAGAGGTAACCATTGATGGCTGCCTCTGCGTTGGGCGGCAGCGATACCTGGGTTGCTACCTCGTGCAGGCGGGCGATGGCGGCATCCGCGCCACGCCCGTCACCGGTTTGCATCATCAGGGCAAGCTGGTTGATCGCCTCCTCGGTGGCCAGATGGCAGGCTTGCAGCGCAGCCGTGCTCTGCATTAGGAAGTGGCTCTCCCGATCGTTCCAGTAGGTGTTGGCCAGCATCTCAAGAGTGCAGAGGGTGTTGCGCATGGTGACCTGCACCGCATCAAACAGGGCGACGCTGTGGCGCGTCTCCTTGGCCGCCGGTGCCAGCAGGGCCCGCAGTTTGCCGGTCTGTGCCAACAGCTGGGAGAGATTGTGCTTGAGGCGCGGGCGCTCCAGCACATTGGGGGAGAGGTGAGTGTGATAGAGCCGCCCCGACTGCTGCAGGATCTGGTGCAGTTGCAGCCGCCAGTGGCTGTAGGCCCGCTGGGGATAGATGCTGCAAAAGAGCAGCGCCAGCAGGGAGCCCAGTATCACGTCGGCACTGCGCCACAGCGCCGTCTCTATATCCCCCGGCATGGCCCCCATGGTAACCCCCAGGGTGATACCGATCAGCAGCCCCACATAGGGGCGCTTGCCGAGGGCCAGATAGCCGCAGAGGAACATTATGCAGCCGCACCAGATCAGGGTAAGCGGTAGCGAGTAGATCTCGAGATAGAGCGCCACGACCCCGCAACTGGCGCCGAAGATGGTGCCCACCACCCGCTGCAGGGCACGGGAGAGTACATTGCCCCAGAACGAGATGGGGCCCATCACCACCACCAAGGTTATCAGCGGCCAGGTGCTCTCCGGCAGTTTCAGCTCGCGGGTCAGCAGAAAGGTGAGCATAAAAGCGAGCGCAATGCGCAGGCCATGGACGATTCGGTAGCGGCCATAGACCAGCAGATCGAGTCGGGAGAGGGGGGCATCAAGACGCACGGTCTGCCTCCTGTCAGGTGGGTGACGGGGTGCCGTGCATCCGGCCGACGCCCCGTCGGGATTTAGGCCAGTCGTCCCTGCAGGGGGTGGATCCAGACCCGCTCGCCAACGGCGATCCCGGGTTGATCCGGTACGATTTCAATCAGGCAGTTGGCATCGGCCATAGAGCTCAGAATACCCGAGCCCTGTGGCCCCGTGGTGCGTACCCGCAGCTGGCCGTTACGGTCCTGATGGAAGATACCGCGCAGAAACTCGGTGCGCCCCGGGCGGCTCTTCATCTTCTCGTCTGCCAGTGCCGAGAGGCGCAGCGGCTGCCACCGCTTGCCTTGCAAGCGGGCGATGGCTGGCTCGACAAATTGCAGGAAGCAGACCATGGCAGCCACCGGATTCCCCGGCAGGCCGAAGAAGGGGGTCTGCCCCAGCTTGCCAAAGGCGAGCGGGCGACCCGGCCGCATCTGGATGCGCCAGAAATCGAGCTGGCCGAGCTCTGCCAGCACCAGCTTGATAAAGTCGGCGTTGCCTACCGAGACCCCGCCGGAGCTCAGCACCAGATCGGCGCTGGCGGCGGCCTGCTCCAGCTGCTGGCGCAGAATGGTCTTGTCATCGGGAATGATGTCAAGGTCCATCACCTCGCAACCGGCGGCGCGGATAAGGGCCATCAGGGTGAAGCGATTGCTGTCGAAGATGTGGCCGGGGGCGAGCTGCTCGCCCGGCGCCTGCACCTCGTCGCCAGTACTGAACAGCGCCACTTTCAGCGGGGTGCGCACCGTGAGACTGGCTTGACCGAGTGATGCCGCCAGCCCCAGCTGGGGGGCTGCGAGTCGGGTACCAGCCGGGATGGCGACCGCACCTTTGGCCAGATCTTCACCGGCCTGACGCACGTTCTGCCCTGCGCGAACGGGGGCGGTGACCGTGACCCACTCACCCTCAATATGGGTCTCTTCCCGCATCACCACGGTATCGACACCGGGGGGGAGCGGGGCGCCGGTCATGATCTGCACCGCCTGACCGGCCAGCACCGGCTCATGGCGCTGCTGGCCCGCCAGCACTTCACCCACCAGTTGCCAGCGACCGGTGGCGAGATCGTCGCTGCGCAGGCCAATGCCGTCCATCGCCGAGTTGGCGTGGGGCGGCACATTGATGGGGCTTATCAGATCGGCGGCCAGCACGGCGCCGTGGCACTGGGCCAGCGGTTTGTCGCTGCAGGCCGTGCTCGGGGTGAGGGCCGCCAGAATGGCATTGCGGGCCGCCTCGACCGAGAGAAAGCCCTTGCCCGCCTCCGGCTCCTTGCTCTGGCAGCCGTCAAGCCAGCGGCAGACGAAGTCGGCGATAGCCGCCAGATCGTTGATATCGAGTCGGGGCAGGCTTGTCTGCTGTTGTTCGCCACTCTGTGGGGGCTGATCGCTGGCCAGCGCTATGATGTCGCTGTCTTCGGGGAAGAGCAGCGGCTTGCCAATCTCGGCGCGGTGCAGCTCGATTTTCGGGAAGTGTTCGTGCTTGAACCCCTCGACCAAGAGCAAATCGAGCTCTGTCTGATCGAAGCTGGCCAGCAGCTGGCGAAAATCGGCTTCGGCCAGTTCCGTTTCGCCGTGCGTTGTTTCAGTAATGCGAGCATGACGACGGCGGGAGGCAACCATCATCTGCTGGGCACCCGCCTTGCGCAGGCGATAGCTGTCTTTGCCCGGCTGGTCGATATCAAAGTCGTGGTGGGCATGTTTGAGCACCCCGATGCGCAGGCCACGATCCACCAGCAGGGGGATCAACTGCTCCAGCAAGGTGGTCTTGCCGGTGCCGCTCCAGGCGGCGAAGCCGAGCAGGGGAAGAGTGGGGGCCGGGGTCATGAGGTGACTCCTTGTTGGGGGTCGATAGCCGGGGCAAGCAGACGGGCCTCGTAGGCGGCCAGCTCGGCAGGGCTGTTGAGATTGATAAAGGCATCCGGCTGATCGGCAAAGCTCACCACCACCATGTTGTGGCGGGCAAACCAGATATCGATTTTGCGCTCTCCCTCTGCCAGTGCGGCGGTGAGGGAGGGGAGCAGGGATTTGTGCAGCAGGGCGACCACGGGTTGCAACCAGTCGCCGTCGTGGGCCACTACCAGCTCGGTCTGTGGGGTCAGGGCGGCGCGAAAGCGGCTCATCAGATCCAGCGGCAGGGCGGGGCCGTCGCAGGGGACAAACAGCACCCAGTCATGACGGGCGGCGGCAAGACCTGCCTGCATGCCCGCCAGCGGGCCGAGATAGTCGTTGTTGTCATCGCTGATGACCGGGGCCAGCGCCTGATAGCGGGCCTGACTGCGGTTGGCGTTGATCAGCACCTCATCCACCTGGGGGCGCAGGCGCGCCAAAACATGGTCGATAAGAGGGCGTCCCGCCAGTGCTACCCATCCCTTGTCTTCGCCCCCCATGCGGGTGGCGCGGCCTCCTGCCAGGATCACTGCTGATACGGCAACGGGATCAGAGTGGCTGTCGCTTTTTGAAGTCATGTCGCTCGATGATTTTTAAAGGGGTCGTCTCTTGCAGCTGGCCACGGGCGAGGGTCCATTGCCGCTCGCACAGGGAGGTCAATGCGTTGCTCTGGTGGCTGATGACGACCAGGCCGCTGCCATGTTCCCGCAGATCTTGCGCCAATGCGGCCATCAGGGCAACCGAATGTGTGTCGAGATTGGCGGTGGGCTCATCCATCAGCAGAAAGGCAGGTTGCAGCGCCCAGGCGCGTGCCATCGCCAGCCGTTGCCGTTCGCCACCCGAGAGAATGCTGATGTGCTCCCGTGCCAGCCCCTCCAGCTCGACCCGGCGCAGCGCCTCGAACACCCGGATCTCGCTGCCGAGCTGTTTATCGAGCGCCCAAGCCACGTTGTCGTGCACCGTGCGATCGAACAGATAGGGGGTCTGGTGCAGATAGGTAACCCTGCCCGGCCCCAGATCCCGCTTGAGCAGCCGGTTGAGCCGTTGTTGCCAGCGCCCCGGCAGATTGGTGTGGCCGCGGGTGGGGGCCAGCAGCCCCGCCAGGATCTTGAGCAAGGTGGTCTTGCCCACCCCGTTGGCTCCGTGCAGCCAGATGGCATCCCCCGGTGCGATGGCGAGCCGGTCAATCTCGAACAGCTGGCGCTCGCCAAAGCGCATCGTTAGCTGGTGGGCGGTCAGGGCCATGGGGTACTCCTGTTGATACACAGTGGGGGCATGGTCAGTTCTTCAGATAGCTGTGGCCGCGACAGGCGGTCAGCAGCAGGTTGAGCAACAGGGCGAGGGTGAGCAGCACTATGCCGAGGGCCACCCCCTGGGTGAAGGCCCCTTTCTGGGTCTCCAGCGCGATGGCGGTGGGGATATTGCGGGTGAAGTGCAGGATATTGCCCCCCACCATCATGGAGCAGCCCACCTCGGTGACGATGCGGCTGAAGGCGCCGATGATGGCGGCCAGCAGGCCAAAGCGGCACTCGTGCATCAGGCCGATCAGCGCCTTGGGCCAGGAGACCCCCAGGGTCAGGGCGGTCTCCCAGGCGCGCCGGTCACTCTGGACAAACGCCGCGTGAGCCATGGTGGCGATCACCGGGAAGGCGATCAGCATCTGCCCCACCACCATCGCCTGCTGGGTAAAGAGCAGCTTCCAGTCGCCAAAGGGGCCAGCCCGCGACAGCAGCATGTAGAGCAAGAGGCCAATCACCACGGTCGGCACCGATTGCAGGGTATTGATGCAGGAGAGCCAGAGCCAGCGGCCGGGCAGCGGCAGATAGGCCAGGGCAAAGCCCAGCAGCAAGGCGGGCAGCAGCACCAGCAGCAGGGCGATGCAGGAGACGGAGAAGGAGACCCCCACCACCTGCCACAGTTCAGTGTCACCACTGAACAGCAGGGCGAGGGCAGCCAGCGTGGTATCGATCAAGGTAGGCATGACGCCTCTCTCTCATCGTGCAGGGCGAGGGCCGTCAATACGGTCGTGTCGATCA
This sequence comes from Aeromonas sp. R9-2, assembly GCF_040908025.1. NCBI lineage: Bacteria > Pseudomonadati > Pseudomonadota > Gammaproteobacteria > Aeromonadales > Aeromonadaceae > Aeromonas > Aeromonas sp. R9-2. The sequence continues at coordinate 126,088 of NZ_JBFOCX010000020.1, read as the reverse complement.
GAGTCTGCATCAGGCGACTCCCTCAGCGAACCGGGGGAGGGCCATCAACCTCATCGCAGGGGTCAGGGTTGCCATTATTTCCCGTTGGCATCCGCTACAAACAGCGCCTGACCCGCCACCTTGAAGTCGCCGATCAGCTTCTGGCCATGCTCGGAGATCAGCCAGTTCTTGAGGGTGCGGGCCCCTTCGGTGTTGAGATCCGTGTAGCGCTTGGGGTTGACCAGGATCACCTGATAGGGGTTGAACAGGCGCTTGTCACCCTCCAGCAGTACGGCGAGATCCAGCTTGCTCTGGTAGGCGAGCCAGGTGCCGCGGTCGGTCAGGGTGTAGGCACCCAGCTCCGAGGCCATGGTCAGGGTCGGGCCCATCCCCTGGCCGATGGATTTGTAACCGGCAAACTCGGGTTTGACGTCAGCGGCTTGCCACAGGGTCTTCTCCTTGATGTGGGTACCGGACTCGTCACCGCGGGAGATAAAGGTCTGGCCCTGCTCCTTGATGGCTTGCAGCCCCTTGGCCGCGTCGTGCAGCTTGGCCAGACCCGCCGGGTCTTTCGCCGGGCCGACGATAACAAAGTCGTTGTACATCAGGTGCACCGGCTCGATGCCAAAGCCCGCATCGACGAACTTCTTCTCGGCAGAGGGGGCGTGGGTCATCACCAGATCCGCGTCGCCGTTCTCGCCCATCTTCAGGCTCTGGCCGGTACCGGCCGCCATCACCTGCACCGGATAACCGGTCTCCTTGGTGAACTGGGGCAGCAACCAGCCCAGCAGACCGGACTGCTCGGTGCTGGTGGTGGTGGCGAGGCGGATCGGCGCTTTTGTGGCATTAGTATCCGCTTCGGCGTGGGCCGCACCGGCGATCAGCAGGCTGGTAGCGAGGGAGAGGGCAAAACGTTTGAGGCTGGTTTTTATCGTCATCGTGATGCAACTTTTTTCAGGGTGGCTGAGGAGAGGGCAAGAGTAAGCAAGCAGGGTGCCAAACTGTTCCTTTGCCGCTGCATTCACGGTTTGCCGTTTAAAAACATAAGCTTATTAGAATCAATTAGGTGAGCTTGTTATCGCTTTTAATAATTGGTGTTGGTGCTTTTGATACGGTAAGGACAAAATGTCCCACTAAGGTTCCGGTTATCGGGACATTCACCGACCGTACGTGCATCCGAGGTACTTTTTTCCATGACACTCCCTCCCAGCCGCTGGTCTGCCCTCTCCCTGCTTATCGTTGACGATGAGCCCGGCATGCGCAGCTTTCTGGCCAAGGCGCTGGCCAAGCGTTTTGCCCAGATTGAGACTGCCGCCAGCGTGGAGGAGGCGGAAGCCCTGCGCTGCCGCCTTCACTTTGACCTTATCATCGCCGACATCCGGCTGCCGGGGCGCTCCGGCATCGAGTGGCACGAGGCCATCGACCCGGCCACCCGCCGCAGCGACATCATCTTCATGACCGGTTTTGGCGATATGGAGACCGCCCTCAAGGCGCTGCGCCTCGGCGCCAGCGACTTTATCCTCAAGCCCTTCAACCTCGATCAGATGGTGCAGGCGGTGGACAGAGTCATCGAGCGCCGTCAGATGGAGCGGGAGAACCTGCTGCTGCGCCGGGAGGTGAGCAAGCTGTTCCCACCCACCCTGATTGGCGACAGTGCCAAGACCCGCGAGCTCAAGACGCTCATCGCCAGAGTAGCCCCCTCCAATGCCGCCGTATTGGTGGAGGGGGAGTCCGGCACCGGCAAGGAGCTGGTGGCCCGCGCCCTGCATCAACTCTCCGGCCGGATGGGGGCCTTTGTGCCCCTCAACTGCGCCTCCATCGCGCCGGAGCTGCTGGAAAGCGAGCTGTTTGGCCACGTGCAGGGGGCCTTTACCGGCGCCCGCAAGGGGCGCGACGGCCTGTTTCGGGTCGCCCATCAGGGCACCCTGTTTCTCGACGAGATCGGTGAGATGCCGCTCGCCATGCAGGCCTCCCTGCTGCGAGCGCTGGAGCAGAAGGCCATCCGCCCGGTGGGGGCCGAGCGCGAATTGGCGGTGGATGTGCGCATCGTCGCCGCCACCAACCGCAACCTCAAGGCCGAGGTGGAGGCGGGCCGCTTTCGCGAAGATCTCTTCTATCGCCTCAACGTGGTGGCGCTGCCGGTCGCCCCGCTGCGGGAGCGGATCGACGATATCCCCGCGCTGGTGCACCACTTTACCCGCCAGCTCACCGCCGAGATGGGGATGGGCTCCTTGAGCTGGACCCACGAGGATGTGGTGGCGATGCAGGCCTATCCCTGGCCCGGCAACGTGCGGGAGCTGCGCAACCTCATCGAGCGCTGCCTGCTGCTGGGCAAGCCCCCGGCGGATTACTGGCAGAGCAGCAAGCCTGCCGAACAGGGCGCGAGCGAGGAGGGCTACCCGCTGGCGTGGCCGCTGGCGGAGGTAGAAAAAGCCCACATCCTGCAAGTGGTGGCCAGCCATGATGGCAACAAGTCGGCTGCCTCCCGGGTGCTCGGGGTGGCGCGCAAGACGCTGGATCGCAAATTCAAGGAGTGGGCCATCGAATGAGGAAGGCTGATCGGATGGGGTGGCGATGAAACTGACCCTGCTCTCCCGCTGCATGCGCGCCCTGTTGCCCCGTTGCGTGCGCACCAAGGTGCGCTGGCGCCTGCTGCTGCTCACCTCGGTACCCATCATGCTCACCCTGGTGGGCATGATCGCGCTCACCCTCTATTGGACCCTCACCTACAGCTGGCAGAACCTGCTCACCACGGTGCGCAGCGATCTCGGGGTGGCCCATCACGCCATCACGGTGCAGCAGCAGCGCCAGACCGAGCATCTCGAGCATCTGCGCGATGCCTGGGCTTTTCAGCTGCGGCTGCGGGAATCGCCGGATCAGCTGCATGACTGGGTGATGCCGCTGGCGGCCAACTATGGTCTCGATTTTCTACGCTTGCGCCGTGGCCCCGAGCTTGATCAGCTGACGGCGCAGGAGCGCGCCGCCCTCACGGCCGGACGCAGCGTCAGCCACTTTGTGGTCTGGTCGCAGCAGGAGATGCTCGCCCTCTCCCCGCAACTGGCCAAGCGGGCCGTGCTGTGGCAGCGGGATGGCACCAGGGTGGTGGAGAACAGGGGGCTGATCAGCCTCTCACTGACGCCGGTGATGGGCCGCGACGGCTCCCTTTGGGCCGTGCTGGAGGGGGGCGAGCTTGTCAACGGCAGCACCCGGCTGGTGGATGAGCTCAAGGGGCAGGTGTTTGCCAAAAACACCCTGCCGGATGGCAGCGTTGGCACCGTCACCCTGTTTCTCGACGATCTGCGGGTGAGCACCAACGTACCGGTCAGCAGTAGCCGTCAGGTGGGTCGGGCGGTGGGCACCCGGGTCTCGCCGCCAGTGCGCGATCAGGTGCTGGGACGGGGGGAGATGTGGGTTGACCGCGCCTTCGTCCACGACGCCTGGTATGTCTCGGGCTACGAGCCGCTCTTGGGAGCCAGGGGCGAGCGGCTCGGCATGCTCTATGTGGGCTTTCTCGAGTGGCCCATCATCCGCACCTACCTCACCAATCTGGTGGAGCTGGGCTCCGGCGTAGTGCTGCTGTTGCTGCTCTCCGGCCTGCTGGTCTATCGCGGCGCGCGGGATCTCTTCTCCCCCATCGAGCGGATGCACAAGGTGGTGCGGCAGGTGCAGGCCGGGGAGTCGGCTCGCATCGGCCCGCTGGCCCTCGACCCTGACCACGAGCTGGCCCAGCTCGGTCGCCAGTTCGACGCCATGCTGGACAGGCAAGAAGCGCATCAGCAGCAGATGGCTCGCAGTGCCGATGAGCTGGAGCAGAAGGTGGCCGAGCGCACCCAAAGTCTCGAGCTCAAGACTGCCGAGCTGGAAGATCATATTCATATGCTGACCGAGGCGCGCCAGCAGCTGCTGATCAGCGAGAAGCTGGCGGCCCTCGGCGAGCTCTCTGCCGGGGTGGCCCACGAGATCAACAACCCCTTGGCGGTGATCCTCGGCAATGTGGAGCTGATGAAGCTGGAGCTGGGGGAGGCGGCCGAGCCGGTCAGCGAGGAGCTGGCGCTGGTGCTGGCACAGATCGAGCGCATTCGCGCCATCACCCGCAGCCTGCTGCAATATTCGCGCCCCGGCGATTACGAGACCGCACCTGTGTGGCAGCACCTCAATCCCATCATCGAGGAGAGCCTGACGCTGGTGCGCTCCGCCCTGCGTCAGCAGCAGGTGGAGCTGGTGGCCGATCTCAGGGCCCAGCAGCCCATCGAGGCGGATCGTCAGCAGCTGCTGCAGGTGCTGATAAACCTCTTGGTCAACGCCAGCCACGCGCTGGGAGAGCAGGGGGAGATCCGGGTCGAGAGCCGCGACTGGGTCGATGAACTGGGTCAGTTGCGCGGGGCCGAGGTGCGGGTCATCGACAACGGCAGCGGCATCGAGGCGGCCATTATCGACAAGATCTTCGACCCCTTCTTCACCACCCGCGCCACCGGCACCGGGCTGGGGCTGGCCCTGAGCCACCGCATCATCAGCCGCTGGGGCGGGGAGCTCTTGGTGGACTCCACCCCGGGGCAGGGGAGCTGCTTTACCGTGCGGCTGTGCAGCCACGCCCTGCTGCCCAGCGGTAGCGAGCCTGCGAAACTGGAAGGGTGGCGCATCGCCCTCAATGCCGAGGGGCGTGAGACAAGCGATTGATGCTGTTATAAAAAGGCCCGTGATAAAAACAGCCCGTCAACATGGTTGACGGGCTGTTTTGTCGGTGGGTGAGTGGTTATTTACTGCGGACTCCACACCAGCTTGCCGCTTTGGGTCAGGTCATAGCCGCCGAGGCGTGCCGCCAGCTCGCGCCCCTCGGGGGATTGCAGCCAGCCGATCAGCTGTTGCAGCAGGGTGCGAAAGAAGACCCCCTGCGGCATCACCAGATCGAAGCACTCCTGCGACAGCGGCATAAAGCCGAGGCCAAACTCGGTGGCGGTGCTCTGGGCGCCGGGCCCGACATCCGCATCGCCGCGGCTGATGGCGGCAGCCAGCTCCCGCTCGCTATTGACCTCGAGGGTGCGCTCCAGCCGGGTCAGCAACTCCCCCTGGGTTTGCAGCCACTCCTGCAGGGCGCGCTGGCTGCCAGCGCCTTCCTGACGCATGGCCCAGCGCCAGTCGAGCGCCTCTTTCGCCTCCTTGGGTTGCAGCCCTTGCCGCAGCACCAGCCCCTGCACCCGCCTGAATCCATGAACGATCACCCATTGCCGGTGGCCCTGATACTGCTGCACCAGCGCCGGGTGGCGCAGGTGCGCCTCCTCGGCCTGCCCCCAGTGGATGGCGCAGAGATCCACATGGCCGCGCGCCAGCATCGCCAGCCCCTGTCGGGTGCCGCACGGGGTGTAGCCCACCAGTGCCTGGGTGCCGAGCTGCTGGGCCAAGCGGCTGCTGGCGTAGTGGAGCAGCACGTCGTCCGAGCCTGCCAGCAGCAGCCGGTCGTTCATCACTCCCTCGTGGCAACTGCCGAGCAGCCAGCGGTCGAGCAGGGAGCGGGGAAACAGCCACTTGCCGGTCGCCTTGGTGGCGGGGATGCGCGCCTCGTTGGCGAGCTGGTAGACCTTCTTCTCGTTGAGATCGAGGTATTCCGCCACCTGCTTGACGTTCATAAACTCGTTCATGACTTGTTCCTGACCCCTGTGGTGGCGTGGTCGAGATACAGAGCGATCTGTTCGGCACTCATAAATTCGTTCATTGCCTAGTCCCGCATCCCTCGACTGGCTGAACCGGGCGCCAGCACCGGCGGCTTCTCGTCCAGCACCATATGGTCGTGACCGCTGAATACCTCGAAATGGCGCCCCTTGGCGCGGGCAATCATGGTGATACCGAGCTGGCGGGCCAGATCCAGCCCCATCTGGGTGACGCCGGAGCGCGACAGCAGCACCGGAATGCCCATCTGCGCCACCTTGATCACCATCTCCGAGGTGAGCCGCCCGGTGGTGTAGAAGATCTTGTCGTGGCCACTCTCGCCGCGCATCCAGAGCTCGCCCGCCAGGGTATCCACCGCATTGTGGCGTCCCACATCTTCGACAAAGGAGAGGATTTCACTGCCGCGACAGATGGCGCAGCCATGGACGGCACCGGCCATCTTGTAGGTTTCGTTATGGGCCGACAGCGCCTTGAGCAGGGCGTAGAGGGTGCTCTGTTTAAGCTCGGGCGCCGGCAAGACCACCCCTTCGAGCTTCTTCATCACGCTGCCATACATGGTGCCCTGACCGCAGCCGGAGGTGACCGTCTTCTTCTCCAGCGACTTGTCGAGATCGGCGGCCTGCTGGCTGCTCACCACGGCGGCGGCCTCGCTCTCCCAGTCGACGATCACCGACTCGATGGCCGAGATATCCTCGATAAAGCCCTGATTTTTCAGATAACCCAGCACCAGCGCCTCGGGGCGGGCCCCCAGCGTCATCAGGGTTACTATCTCCTTCCAGTTGAGGTAGACAGTCAGTGGTCGCTCACAGGCGATTTGGCGGGTGTTCATTGTGCCCTGTTCATCCATCACCTCGACGGCCATGGTGAGCTGGGCGGCAGCATTGCTTTTGATAAAGGTCGGTGTCATGGGCCCCTCGCGACCGGTTGCCGGGATCTAAGGGGAGGGATACAGCAAGTTTTGTTCCAGATTATTTTTGAACGAGGTGGGAAAAAGAAGAGCTAAGTGACATACAAAAAAGGTGAGTATCCAAATATGTTTTAAGGTGGCCGAACCTGCCCAGACGATACCTCAAGCAGTTTTGCTAAACCAAAGAGAAAAGGCGGCTCATGTATCGTTTCATGGCGTAACTTCCCTTCAAGACTGACAATTCGGAAATAGGCTAACCACCATCCCAGCGGTTTCGCAGGATGTTGATGTTGTAGTCCCCAAGGACTTGGAATCCCTAGGTCTAGAATAATCAAATCCATAACTCGATGTAGTTCATCGAGATTCAGTGGAGTTCGATTACCAGAGCGGTCGGTGACCACTAGTTCCATTTACCATCCCAGTCTCATGTCTCTTTGGTAAAAATCTACCCTACGTATAAGTCCACCGCTGCTTCAGTCGACTTAACCTCAACTGGAAGATTTGGCGTCTCCTCCAGTTAAACAGATATCAGAACTCAGCTATTAACCAATTATTCGACATTACATTTGTCATGACGTTAGTTACCAAGCGTGATACTGCATTGAATTGAAGTAGTTAATCACTTGTTCATTTTCAGTTCGGTGTGCTCGCGCATTTGAGCATTTGCGTCACTGTTTATTCAATAAACGCTCCTCTGGTTGAGACTTCGTAACCGGCCAGGCTGCAAAGCCTAAGCATTCATAAAGAGTCTCTGATTTGCTGCCAGAGATAGCTAATGACCTCACGGACAGCCCATCGTTTGAGTTCATATTTCACGATTTGCGGCCATGAAACATTGTTTCTGCCGTCATTTTTTCCGTGATTATTTTTCTCAGACTTAGATTTTGAATGCTTACTTTCATTTAATTTGGGATTTGTTCTCTTGCGTCTCGTCATATCTCAAACTCTCAGATATGAGGGACGCCTGAATTACCTGTTTGCCGCGGGTAGTCACGGCCATAACTAACTGGGGTCAGTTGAGTAGGGTTTCAACCCGGCGAAAGAACATTTTTTGCTGAGCCCTTAAAGTTTCATCTCGCATGTTGGGCTTCGCTGCGCTTAGCGCCAACCTACGCCCGCGCCAACCCATACTCCGCACGACACGCCAACCCGTATCAAAGCCCCCATCAGCCATCAAACCGGCCTTGGCCCCACTCTTGCTAAGTCTTATCCCATTGATGGTCGTGGCCGCCATAAATCTCCTGCCGTGATCCGCCCCGAACAGGGTGGATCACGGGGGAGGGCGGCCCGGCAGAGACCTTCTGATGGGAGCCGTGACAGTGCAAGAGACAACCAATACCTTGCCCCCGCAGCGCTGGCTGCAACTGGAGTTAAAGGCCATCGACAGCCAGGTTGGCCGCTGGCAGAGCCGCCGTTTCGAGATTGCGGCGCTCCATCCCGCCGAGCCTGAGGCTGCCGGTGCCTTGGCCCTTACCCTGTTTCGCGATGAGCGAGGGGATTATCGCTTCAATCTGAGCTCCGGCTCGCCCCGCCTCTTTGTGACCGGAAGCCGCGTGGACAATGGCTTTGTGGCCGATGGCCTGACCTTGAGCCAGACCGTGGCCGCCGCCTATATGGATGGCGAGCGGCAGGTGCTCTCCTGCCCGCTGCCCGAGGCGCTGCAAGCCTGGGTGGAGGCCTTTATCGGCCGCCACGGCGAGCTGCTGGAGGCCCGTCGCAAGGGCAAGAAGGGCAAGGGGCGGGCGCAGGATCAGTTGGGTGTCGATACGGTAGATCAAGCCAGCTGTGGCGCCGTTAAAGCCACTGGCCCCGATGGCCGTGAGCGTGGCAGTGACAGCGGAAATCGCGCCCATGAGTGAGTTCCTCAAGCGCTGGTCGTCGCGCAAGAGTGAGGCGCGCAAGCATCAGGCATTGCAGCCGAGGGAAGAGGTTAGCCCCGAGGCTGTTGCTGCCCCCATCGAAGGCAGTGATGAAGCTAAAACTCCAGATACTGCGCTTGATAGCCCCGTAGTCAGCACTGACAAGGGGAGCTGTGAACCCCTTGCCATTGAGGGGGCCGAGAGTGGCGAACCGCAGCTGAAAACGGCTCAGCCTGGCAAGGCCAAACTCCCCGACAAGGAGGCGCTGCGGGCCATGTTTCGCAGCCATAAGCCGGATGGGCTCGACGACTACACCCAGGATTTCAGCCAGCCCGAATTGCTGCCTGCAGCCCTGACCGCCGGGCTGCGCAACTGGCTGGTGGATCAGGTGATCGCCCCGGAGAGCGAATCGGCCAACCCGGCCAGCGGGTCTGCTGAACCGGTGGCGGTTGTCAGCGCACCTGCCGCCGACGAGCTGGCTGATAACCATTCTCAAACCCACACCGACGATCGGGACATTTTGGTTTCCTCTGGTGGACAAAATGTCCCAACCAAAGGTGGGGGAATGGAACCCTCAGGATCCTGACTCCCTGTCAGTCACTTTTTTTCCGGGGGAGTTGGCTCGCCTCTTGCTCTCTCGGCTTACCAACAAGCGCCCATCCCATGAGGTGGTGCGCACAGGAGCGTATGTGAGCACTGAACAAACATTGCCAAATCTGGCCCCAAATCTAGCCCGCGAGGCGGGGGCGGCCGCGCATAACGCGCGCGCCTATGCCCTGCAGCATACGGTCAAGACCGACAACCTGATCCCGGCCACTGTCTCTTACCAGAGTCAGGGTCGCCTGCTGCTGGTTGGCCCGGAGGATCGGATTCGCCGCGCCGCCAGCCTGCTGCCCGCCGGGGTTAAACCCACCCTGCTGGTGACCGAATCCGTTTTTGATGCCGAGGCGGCAGATCTCGAAACCATTTTCGATGCCACCGCATCCCTCGCAGCCCTGACCCTGCGCGAACCGAGCCTGACAGGGTATCTCGGCCAGTTCCAGCTCACCGGCCTCAATGGGCAGGGGGAGCGGGTTAATCTGGCGGGGCTTTGCTTCCCACAACAAGGCTTTCCACACCAAGTGGCTGCTGTCAGTGAACAGTCACGCGAACCACGCTTCGATCTGGTGGCCGATCTGGGCCGCGTCCCGCTCTTTGCGCTGGAACGCCCGCCGGTCGGTTATCTGCATCTGGCTGATGACGATGGGCTGGCTGAACGGCTCGCCGAGCTCTGTGCACTGACCGGTATTTTCGACAAGCCGCGCTATTTTCGCCTCGACCCCGAAGCCTGCGCCTTTACCGCCCGCGGCGTGCCCGGTTGCAGCCGCTGTCTCGATGTCTGCCCGACCGATGCCCTCAAGCCCATCAATGGTCGCATTCAGATCGATCCCCATCTCTGTCAGGGCTTTGGCAGCTGTGCCTCTGCCTGTCCGACCGGGGCGATTGCCTATCATCAGCCCGATGCCAACACCAGCGGCGACTACCTGCTGCGCCTGCTCAAGCACTACCGCGAGGCGGGGGGCGACGCGCCCCAGCTGCTGATCGCCGGTGAAAGCGAGCGCGAATGGGTGGAAGCCGAACTCACCCGTCTGCCCGCCAACTGGCTGCCGGTCTGGGTGGAGGAGAGCGCGAGTTTAGGCATCGAGAGCTGGTTCGCCGCCCTTGCCTATGGCGCTAGCGCGGTGCGCATTGCGCTGGGTGACGATGCCCCCGCCAGCGTCCGTGCACTGGTTGAGCGGGAACTGGCGAGCGCCGCCGTGCTCTTGGCGGGCGCTGGGCTTGCTGCCGATCGCATTGCTCTGTTTGACGCAGATGCTGGTGAGCCTGTTTCCGGCCAGACAGCCCTTGCCCTGCTGGACAAGCCGCTCAAAGGGGACAAACGGGAAAACCTGTTTGCCGCCTTCGACGCCCTCTGGCAGGCCAACGAAGGGAGCCGTGAGCCGCTGGCGGTGCCCCACGGTGCCCCTTACGGCAGTGTGGAACTCAAAGAGTCTGACTGCACCCTCTGCATGGGTTGCGTGGCGGTCTGCCCGAGCCGTGCCCTGCATGCGGTGGGGCACACTCCGGGTCTCAACTTTATCGAGCAGGATTGCATCCAGTGCGGCATGTGCGAAAAGGCGTGCCCCGAGCAGGCCATCGTACTGGTGCCCCGCCTGCAACCCGTGCCCGAGGCGCGCCGCGCCGTGCAGAGCCTGAAAGCCGAAGAGGCCGCCTGCTGCATTCGTTGCGGCAAGCCGTTTGCGCCCGCCTCGATGATCCGCCGCATCCAGCAAAAACTGGCCGGTCACTCCCACTTCCAGAACGAGGCCGCCCAGCGGCTGCTGATGTGTGAGGACTGTCGGGTCAAGGATGTGTTTGCTGTGCTGGCGGCGGATCCCGTCTCCCAGCTCAAGGTGTGAGGGCCAGTGATGAGTGAACAACATAACGAAAAGGCTGGCGAACTGACCATGACCGAACTGGAACAGAGCAGCGCCGATCTCTACGCCCTGCTGGCAAGCCTCTGGCGCGCCGCCCCCCGTGGTGAACAGCTCGCCTGGCTGCAAGGGTTGCAGGCTATGCCGGGCCCCTTTGCCAGAGGGCTGGGGCTGGTGCAGCTGGCGGCCAGTAGCCACCACGAAAACGAGCTTGCCGAGGAGTATCAGGATCTCTTTATCGGGCTGGGGCGCGGGGAGATAGTGCCGTTTGCCTCCTGGTATCTCACTGGCTCCCTGATGGAGCTGCCGCTGGCGGTGCTGCGGGCAGATCTGCAGTCGCTGGGTTTCGAGCGCCAGAGCGGAGTGTGCGAGCCGGAAGATCATCTCGCCGCCCTCTGTGAGGTGATGGCGGTACTGATTGGCGAGCAGCATCCGGAGCGCAACCGCTTCTATGAGCGCCACCTTGCCCCCTGGGTACTCGCCTGCTGCCGCGATCAGCAACAGGCGAAAGGGGGCAGCTTCTACCGGGCAGTCGGCGCCCTTGCCGAAGATTTCTTCAAGCTGGAAAACGAATTGCGCCTGCCGTTTGGCGCCTGCGTGGTGCCGGGCTGAACGCCCCTATCTGCGCATAACAAGAGCTGCGCATAACAAAACGAACAGACGAGATATCCCATTGGACGCGAAGCTGGCGCGCAGGCGCCGGACATTACAAAAACAGAGGTCACAAGAATGAGCGATGAACAGCTGAAAGACCCGTCCCGCCGCAATCTGATCAAGGGAGTTGGCGTGGTCGCCACCATAGGCGTACTGGCCGGTGCTGCCGGTCGGGTGGTGAGCAAAGAGGCGCTGACCCACGATACCAAGCCTGATCAGGGCTATCGGGAGACCCCCCATGTTCACGACTTTTATCGCACCCTGCGCGGCACCGACTGAGCCGGATCAGTGAAGGAGAATTCATGAAACTGACAAAACGTGCCGAGCAGCCCCAGGCGGGCGAGCAGGGTAATGAGGCCATTCGCGGTCAGGGGCTGACCCGTCGCGCCTTTATGGTCAACTCCGGTCTGGTGGCCGGTGGCGCCGTGGCGGCTGGCTGGCTGGCACCTGCCATGATGCAGCGGGCCGAGGCCAAAACCGTGGCAGCCGAGGTGCCGGTCGAGGTGAAGCGCACCATCTGCTCCCACTGCTCGGTGGGCTGCGGCGTCTATGCCGAGGTGCAGAACGGTGTCTGGACCGGTCAGGAGCCGGCTTTCGATCACCCCTTCAACCTTGGCGGTCACTGCGCCAAGGGGGCGGCCCTGCGCGAGCACGGCCACGGTGAGCGTCGCCTCAAGTACCCGATGAAGCTGGTGGGCGGCAAGTGGCAGCGCATCAGCTGGGATCAGGCCATCGAAGAGGTGGGCAACGAAGTGCTGCGCCTGCGCAAGGAGTCCGGCCCCGACAGCGTCTACTGGCTCGGCTCCGCCAAGCACTCCAACGAGCAGGCCTACCTGTTTCGCAAGATGGCGTCCTTGTGGGGCACCAACAACGTGGATCATCAGGCGCGCATCTGCCACTCCACCACGGTCGCTGGCGTCGCCAACACCTGGGGCTACGGTGCCATGACCAACAGCCTGAACGACATGCACAACAGTAAGTCGATCATGTTTATCGGCTCCAACCCGGCGGAGGCCCACCCGGTCGCCATGCAGCACATCCTGCTGGCGAAAGAGCGCAACGGCTGCAAGATCCTGGTGGTCGACCCGCGCCGCACCCGCACCGCCGCCAAGGCGGACATGTACCTCTCCCTGCGCCCAGGCACCGACGTCGCCTTTATCTGGGGCATGCTCTGGCACATCTTCAAGAACGGTTGGGAAGATAAAGGGTTCATCCGCACCCGCGTCTACGGCATGGACGAGGTGCAAAAAGAGGTGGCGCGCTGGACTCCGGCGGAAGTTGAGCGGGTGACCGGCCTCAACGAACAGCAGGTCTATGGCGCCGCCAAACTGCTGGCCGACAACCGCCCCGGCTGCGTGGTCTGGTGCATGGGCGGTACCCAGCACACCACAGGCAACAACAATACCCGCGCATACTGCATCCTCGAACTGGCCCTCGGCAACGTGGGCAAGAGCGGGGCGGGCACCAACATCTTCCGCGGTCACGACAACGTGCAGGGCGCCACCGACTTTGGCGTCACCTCCGACTCTCTGCCCGGCTACTACGGGCTGGAAGAGGGCCCCTGGAAGCACTGGGCCCGGGTGTGGGACGTCGATTACGAGTGGATCAAGGCCCGCTTCGACAACAAGGCCTACAACGGCAAGTTGCCGATGAACAATAACGGCATTCCGGTCTCCCGCTGGGTTGATGGTGTGCTGGAGAACGCCGATCTCATCGAGCAGGGCTCCAATATTCGCGCCATGTTCTACTGGGGCCATGCGGTCAACTCCCAGACCCGTGGCCCCGAGATGAAGAAGGCGATGCAAAAGCTCGACATGATGGTGATTGTCGACCCGTACCCCACAGTCGCCGCCGTCATGAACGATCGCACCGACGGCGTCTACCTGCTGCCGGCCACCACCCAGTTCGAAACCTATGGCTCCGTCACTGCCACCAACCGCTCCATGCAGTGGCGCGACAAGGTGATAGAACCCCTGTTCGAATCCAAGGTCGACCACGAAATCATGTATCTGTTGAGCAAGAAACTCGGCTTTGCCGATGAGCTGTTCAAGCACATCAAGGTGGAGAACAACGAGCCGCTCTTGGAAGACATCACCCGCGAATACAACCGCGGCATGTGGAGCGTGGGTTACACAGGCCAGAGCCCAGAGCGGCTCAAGGCGCACCAGCAGAACTGGCACACCTTCCACAAGACCAACCTCAAGGCCGAAGGCGGCCCGGTCAGCGGCGAAGTGTATGGTCTGCCCTGGCCCTGCTGGGGCACCCCTGAGATGAAGCATCCCGGCAGCCACATCCTCTACGACACCAGCATTCCGGTATCGGAAGGGGGCGGTGGTTTCCGCGCCCGCTTCGGCATCGAGTATCAGGGCGTCTCGCTGCTCGCCGAAGACTCCTGGCCGAAGGGGAGCGAGGTGGAAGACGGCTATCCCGAGATCACTGCCGACCTGATGAAGCAGCTCGGCTGGTGGGATGAGCTGACCGAGGCCGAGAAGAAAGAGGCCGAGGGCAAGAACTGGAAGACCGATCTCTCCGGCGGTATCCAGCGGGTCGCCATCAAGCATGGCTTCGTGCCCTACGGCAACGCCAAGGCGCGCTGCGTAGTGTGGACCTTCCCGGATCAGGTGCCCAAGCACCGCGAGCCGCTCTACACCCCGCGCCGGGATCTGCTGGCCGACTACGCCACCTGGCCTGATTCGAAGAGCCTGTGGCGCCTGCCGACCCAGTACGCCTCGGTGCAGGAGAAGGACGTCAGCAAGGAGTTCCCGATCATCCTCACCTCCGGCCGTCTGGTGGAGTACGAGGGGGGCGGTGACGAGACCCGCTCCAACCCCTGGCTGGCTGAATTGCAGCAGGAGATGTTCGTCGAGATGAACCCGGCGGATGCCAACGATGTCGGCGTGCGCGACGGTCAGGATGTGTGGGTCGAGGGGCCGGAAGGGGGCCGGGTCAAGGTGAAGGCGCTGGTGACCCCGCGGGTCAAGCCGGGGCTCGCCTTTATGCCGTTCCACTTCGGCGGCCACTTCGAGGGCAAGGATCTGCGATCCAAATATCCGGAAGGGTCTGACCCCTATGTGCTGGGGGAGTCGGTCAACATAGTCACCACCTATGGTTATGACCCGGTCACCCAGATGCAGGAGACCAAGGTCACCCTGTGCCGTTTTCGCAAAGTAGGAGCCTGATCCCATGGCCAGAATGAAATTCATGTGTGACACCAAGCGCTGCATCGAGTGCAACGGCTGTGTGACGGCGTGCAAGAACGAGAACGACGATGCCCTGGAGTGGGGCATCCAGCGCCGCCGGGTGGTGACCCTCAACGACGGCCTACCGGGGGAGACCTCCATCTCGGTCGCCTGCATGCACTGCACCGACGCCCCCTGCATGGCGGTTTGCCCCGCCGACTGCTTCTATCACACCGACGACGGCATAGTGCTGCACAACAAGGATCTCTGCATCGGTTGCGGCTACTGCCTGTTTGCCTGCCCGTTTGGGGCGCCCCAGTTCCCGAAGACCGCTGCCTTTGGCGATCGGGGCAAGATGGACAAGTGCACCTTCTGTGCCGGCGGCCCGGAAGAGGATCACAGCGAAGCGGAGCGCCAGAAGTACGGTGCCAACCGCATCGCCGAGGGCAAGCTGCCCATGTGTGCCGAGCTCTGCTCCACCAAGGCACTGCTGGCGGGGGATGCGCAGGTGATCTCCGATATCTTCCGCGAGCGGGTTGCCTATCGTGGTGCTCCTCACGCAGCTTGGGGGGCTGATGAACAGGCGCTCTATCGCGACGCCAGCAAACCTCACGATGGCAGAGGCAAGGGGCTCAAGCTTGGCAAGCAGGAGGATGGCCAATGAGACACTGGCTGACAGCGCTGCTGACGGCCTTGCTGCTGTTCAGCGCGCCCGGCTTCGCTGATGCGCAGAAAGAGGCGGTCGGCTTTGCCGGCGCCGATTATTGGCGGGCGGTGAAGGATGGGCAGGAGGGGGTGACCACCTCCCGCTCGCCGGAGCACGGGGTGCTGATCTCGGTGCCGGGCCAGCTCTGGTTCGAGGTGAAGACCAAGTGGGTGTCGCCGCTCGGTGCCATCGCTATCTTCGGGTCGCTCGCCATGTGCGGTCTGATGTACCTGATCGTGGGGCAGACCAAGCTCTCCAAACCGCGCACCGGGCGCAAGCTCAAGCGCTGGAGCCGGCTGGATCGGGCGCTGCACTGGACCACGGCGGCCATGTTCCTGACCCTCTCCGGGTCGGGGCTGGCCATCATCTACGGCAAGTACTTCATCAAGCCGGTGGTGAGCCTCGGGGTGTGGGAGAACTGGATCTGGTTTGCCAAGGTGTTCCACAACTACGTGGGGCCGCTCTTCTTCCTCTGCCTGATGGGGGTGCTCATCAAGTGGTTCCGCCACAACATCGTCAACATGGTGGATGTGCAGTGGTTCATGAAGTTTGGCGGCATGCTCGGCAAGCACAAGGGGAGTCACCCCTCGGCGGGCTTCTCCAACGGTGGCGAGAAGGCGATCTTCTGGCTGCTGATCTGGTTTGGCGGCATTGTGGTGGCGACCGGGCTGTTCCTCGACTTCCCCATCTTCGGCCAGCTGCGCCGTCAGATGGAGTGGGCTAGCTTTATCCATATCGTCGGAGCGCTGATCCTTATCTGCGGCTTTATCTTCCATATCTACATGGGTCTGTTCCAGCTGGAAGGGGCGCTGGAGGGGATGGTGACCGGCGAGGTGGACGAGACCTGGGCCAAGGAGCACCACGACCTCTGGTATGAAGAGGTGAAGCACACCCTCGATGAGCCCAAGGCGGGCAAATCAAGCTGATGGTCGACAAAGAGTAAAGAGAAGGGGCGCTACGACGCCCCTTTTGATGGCGGGTCGATCGTGATGGCAAATTGATTGAACGATGCCGCAAACGGCGATGGTTTTTGGGGCCACCTTGAGCAAGAGTAACAGGGGTTCCATTCACACAAGGGATGACAAATGATGAGAAAAGCATGGCTGGCAGCGGTATGTGCATCTGCGCTCTTCGGTGGTATTGCGGGCGTGGCGCAGGCGGCTGACGGGATCAAGACCCAGCAGGTGCAGTTCAAGAAGGGGGAGTCAGGGGCGACTATCAACGGCACCATTCAGGGTAGCCAGACCCTCGATTACAAGCTGACGGCCAACAAGGGCCAGAGCATGGTGGTGATCCTGACCGGCAAGCCCTACTTCAATATTCTGCCGCCGGGCAGCAAGGGGGAGGCGATCTTTGTTGGCTCTCGTGACGGGAACAACTTTGAGGCAACCCTGCCTGCCAAGGGCTCTTATACCATTCGGGTCTACCAGATGGGGGCGGCCGAGAGCAGCAAGGCCAAGACGCCGTTCAAGCTGGAGGTGGGTATCAGCGGCTAATTCCTGCAGCTGACAAGCATCACAGAGGTGGCGGCCACAAAGGGCCGCCACCGTTGTTTTATCCTCTCTGTTTTTGCCTCGCCAAGGTCAATATTCACCCCGGGCCAGTCGCTCGAAGTAGCGCTGATAACGTCCGCTGGCGATGGCCTGCTGCAACTGCTGATTGAACTGATCCCGCAGTTTGGCTGAATCCGGCATCTTGCGCGGGAACATCACGAAGCTGTCGTTGCGCAGAAAAGGGGTCTGACTGTGGGTGATGAGTGCCGCGCTGGCGGGGTCGAGCTGGCTCTGCAACTCGGCCAGACCGACTCGCAGCTCTTGCGGATAGAGGTCAATCCGCCCGCGCAGCAGCTTGCCGAAATTCTGTTTCACGTCGGTGACTTTCTGTTGGGTTACCTTGCCATCAGCCACCATCTTGTCCAGCTCAGGCCCGTAGCTATAGGCGATATCGCCCCCCAACCGCATGCCGATGATCTGCTCAAGGCGCTCGGCTTGCAGCTGCCGTGATTTGAGGGAGAAGAAGACAAACTGCTCCTGCAGCACCGCTTCGCTGAACAGAAAATCCTGCTCCCGCTCCGTTTTGTGCATCCAGACGGCGGTGGCATCGTAGAGCTGGCTATTGGCCGCCAGCGAATAGACCCGACCCCAGGGGGCGAAGTGGAACTTCACCTGATAGCCCGCTTCCTTGAACAGATCGCTGATGAGGTGGGCCACTGGACCGTGCTGTTTTGATTGCTCGGAGACGAAAGGGGGCCATTCACCCACGATGATGTTGAGTACCCGGCCCGGTGCGGCGAGAGCCGACTGGCTGGTCAGAAACAGCCACAGAGCAAGCAGCGGGATCAGGCGCATGGCAGAAAGAAGGGGGCGCAGGCTGGCAGAGGCGAGGGCATCAGGTCACTCCCGGCTGTGATGCGGTGAAAGGGGCTGGGTTGCCCGCAATGCTAACATGAGTCTCATTCCTTGCCGTGGATATTTGTCTCGCCGGGGCCGCCAGACGCCTATTTTGGCCGCAGGGTATGCCCAAGCTCACAAAACCGATCGAGTAAACGTCATATGATTGATTTCATTATGAGTCTTGCTCTCCTGCCGAACGGCAATTTCACGTAAATCAAAGAGAATGACTATGGCTACCGGACAATATCTGCTGTGGAAAGATGCACAGGGACAGGATTTTCGCCCCGTTGCACTGACCGGCACTGATCTGCTTAACAATCGATACCTCAACAAGGGCACGGCCTTCACCGAACAGGAGCGGGCCGATTTTGATCTCGATGGTTTGCTGCCGCCTCAGGTACAAACTTTTGAAGCCCAGCTCGAGCGAGTGTATGAGGGGTTCAAGAGCGCTTGCAGCGATATCGAGAAGTACCAGAACCTGCGTGCCCTGCAGGATCGCAACGAAACCCTGTTTTATGCCCTGTTGTCACGCCATGTGGAGGAGATGACTCCCTACATCTATACCCCGACCGTGGGCAAGGCGTGCCAGGAGTTCAGCCACCGCTTCCAGAAGCCGCGCGGCCTCTACATCACCCCGGACAACGTGGATGACATGGGCAGTCAGGCCCGTCACTTCGATGCCAAATCGATCCGCATCATAGTCGTCACCGACAGCCAGGGCATTCTGGGGATCGGCGACCAGGGTGTTGGCGGTATGGGGATCCCCATCGGCAAGCTGGCGCTCTATACCCTGGGGGCCGGTATTCACCCCGCCTGCTGCATGCCCATCGCGCTGGATGTGGGCACCGATAACCAGAAACTGCTCGATGACCCCATGTACCTTGGCCGCCCCCACAAGCGCATTCGCGGCAAGGAGTATGAGGAGTTCATCGACAAGTTTG
The DNA here is from genome assembly GCF_040908025.1 of Aeromonas sp. R9-2. Lineage (NCBI taxonomy): Bacteria > Pseudomonadati > Pseudomonadota > Gammaproteobacteria > Aeromonadales > Aeromonadaceae > Aeromonas > Aeromonas sp. R9-2. Next base: position 107,353 of record NZ_JBFOCX010000020.1, on the reverse strand, counting down.
TGCAGGGGGTCAAGCGCCACTTCCCCAATGCGGTGCTGCAGTGGGAAGACTTCAGCAAATCCAACGCCTTCAACAATCTGGCCCGCTACCAGCAGGCACTGCCCTCATTCAACGATGACATTCAGGGCACCGGTGCCGTGGTGCTGGCCGGTATTATCGGCGCGGTCAAGGTCAAGGGGGAGACCCTGGGCCAGCAGAACTATCTGGTCTATGGCGCTGGCGCCGGCGGGGTTGGTGTCGCGGATCAAATCTGCGCGGGGATGATCCGCGAGGGGATGGATCCGCAGGCGGCCCGCGATCGCATCTACATTCTGGATACCCAGGGGCTGGTGTGCGACAACCGGGACGGGCTCGACGAGTACAAGCGCCGCTATGCCAAGCCAGGGTTGCTGCTGGCGGGTTGGGATACCGAGGTGCCCGGCAAGGCCAATCTGGCCGATGTGCTGCGTCATGTGCCCATTACCGTGTTGCTGGGTACCAGCGGCTCGGGCGGGGCCTTCCAGGAAGAGCATATCCAGCTGATGCTGCAGCATTGCGAGCGCCCCATGGTATTCCCGCTCTCCAACCCCACCGCCAACTGTGAAGCGCTGCCGGAAGATATCTACCGCTGGAGCAAGGGCAAAGCCATCGTTGCAACCGGTAGTCCGTTCAAGGATGTGAGCTACGAGGGGCAGGAGTTCCGGGTGGGGCAGGGCAATAACGTCTTTATCTTCCCCGGTGTAGGTCTGGCGGCCATCGTCAGCCAGATCCGCGAGATCACACCCGATGTCTTCACTACCGCCGCCTTTGCGCTGGCTGAGTGCGTGAGTGAGGTTGACCTGGCGAAAGGGGCCGTGTATCCCCGCATTCGCGAGCTGCGCAGCATCTCGGTGCATGTGGCGACTGCTGTGCTCAAGGATATCGTGCGTCGGGATCCCTCCCACCCGCTGATCGGTCAGGATCTGCAGCAGCATATCCTCAACCACATGTGGGAGCCGGTTTACCTGCCCTATCGTCGGGTATAACCGCGTATTCACCACCCGGATAGCGGATCGGTAAAGATGACAAGGGGGTAGCGCTGCTACCCCCTTTCGTTTACCCCGTGGCATTCACTAAGTTCGCAATGGCCGCCAGCGCCCTTGCTGATTGCGACAGGCGGTATCCTGCCACTGCTGGCTCGCCTTGCCGATATAGAGTTGCTCGCGATAGTCCCGACACCACTCCCCGCTGGTATGGCGGAAGGTGCGTAGCGGGGTGACGCTACCCGAGTGACGGTTAGCCGGATTGAACCAGGTGAGGCTCTGCCCTTTGGTGCGGGTTTCCAGCGCCTTGGCAAGGGCCTGATTGGCCAGTTGAACATCTGCCTTATCCATCTGATGGTAAAGCGGCGGGGTGTCGACCGTGGCGCAGCCAGCGAGGCCGAGCAGGAGGAGTGGTAACAGATATCGCATTATGGTTGCCCCTGTTGGCGAAAGCCGTTGTCAAGCAGAGCACGCTCCTGCTCATCGGTAAGCACTTGCTGGCGATCATCGACCGTGCCATCGCCCCTGAGCTTGTTGCCGTTGGCATCGACGGCATCTACACCGTTATCATCGACCGTACCATCGCCCCTGAGTTTGTTGCCGTTGGCATCGACAGCATCCACACCGTTGTCATCGACCGTGCCATCGCCCCTGAGTTTGTTGCCATTGGCATCGACGGCATCCACGCCGTTGTCATCGATGGTTCCATCACCCCTGAGCTTGTTGCCATTGGCATCGACGGCATCCACGCCGTTGTCATCGATGGTGCCGTCACCTCTGAGCTTGTTGCCATTGGCATCGACGGTATCTACACCGTTGTCATCAACGCCATTGCCAAATCCGCGGCCACCCCCATGGCGTTCTCCCCCTGCATGTTTTTCTCCACCAGCATGCCGTTCACCTCCACCATGCTGCTCTCCGCCAGCATGCTCGCCTTGGCCGCCACTGTCATCGCTGCCCCCATCGCTGTCGCTGCCCCCATCGCTGTCGCTGCCACCGCCGCTGTTGCTGCCACCGCTGCTGTTGCTGCCACCGCCGCTGTTGCTGCCACCGCCGCTGTTGCTGCCACCGCTGCTGTTGCTGCCACCGCCGCTGTTGCTGCCACCGCCGCTGTTGCTGCCACCGCCGCTGTTGCTGCCACCGCCGCTGTTGCTGCCACCGCCGCTGTTGCTGCCTCCGCCGCTGTTGCTGCCTCCGCTACTGTTGCTGCCTCCACCGCTGTTGCTGCCACCGCCGCTGCCACCGCCGCTGTCGCTGCCACCGCCGCTGTCGCTGCCACCGCCGCTGTCGCTGCCACCGCCGCTGTCGCTGCCACCGCCGCTGTCGCTGCCACCGCCGCTGTTGCTGCCACCGCCGCTGTTGCTGCCACCGCCGCTGTTGCTGCCACCGCCGCTGTCGCTGCCACCGCCGCTGTTGCTGCCACCGCCGCTGTCGCTGCCTCCGCTGCTGTCGCTGCCTCCGCTGCTGTCGCTGCCTCCGCCGCTGTTGCTGCCTCCACCACTGCTGCTCCCACTGCCACTATCGCCATCTTTGTTGTGAACGATCAGCTCATTGGCGATGTAGCTGTGGCTGCCATCGAGCAGCAGATTGAAGAGTGCGGTAGTGGGAGGAGCCTTGATCCAGCAGAGTGACTCAACCAGCAGTAATTCCAGCTGGGGTTGCAGGGCCAGATTGCCCGTCACCATGGCTGGTGCCGGGCGACACATTATCTGCATGCCGGTAAATAGCGGCAGCACCGCCAGTTGCGGGTTTTCGGTTCGGGTCATGGCCGGTGAGATGGCCGCCCAGCCCCGAGTGGTCAGCAGAGGGTGCTCTGCGGTAAAGAACGGGGGCAGATCATTGATCCCGTAGAGTCTGCGCTTGCCCAGTATGACCCGTTCGACCGCCAGGATCCGGTTACTGCCGCCGTGTTGATCCAGCACTCGTTCACCGACCCGGAGCGTCTCTATGGGGCGGGTGGAGCCATCGGCCATCGTGATGCGAGTGCCGGCGATAAAGCAGGACTTGGCATAGGCCTGATTCATTTGCCACTCATTGTGGGCGAAATCATAACTGAACGGGTTTGCAAACAGGGCGAGTGCGATGGCCGAGCCAATAAGCAATCTGCGCTGGCTGGCCTTGAATGGGGGCTGTGACATGGGGACTCCTTGTCCATCTTGATTCACAGGATCCATTATAGAGCGCACCCCTGGTGGCGGCATTTTTGACCATGAACACAATAAACATGATGGAAAAACGATTGGCGTTCGTCACAATAATGCGTAAAATCGCATGCTCGATGCTTGTAGCAACGAATCCCGCCTAAAAAGCCAGTTTCATGCCCTTCCCAAGCAGTAAAAGGTAACAAGTGACGCATTTGTGTTCATTTTTTGCCTTGAAAAAGTCTTGTGATAACTGAAAAGTGATAAATATCCCCATCAGTTATCAAAAAATTAAGGACATCCATGTTTTCCTTAGTCAAGCAAAGTGTCGCCGGGCTGCAAATCCTGTTTGTCGCCTTCGGTGCCATGGTTCTGGTGCCCCTGCTCACCGGACTGAACCCCTCCATGGCCCTGCTTGGCGCCGGTGTGGGCACCCTGTTGTTCCAGCTCTGCACCCGCCGCCAGGTCCCGATTTTCCTCGGTTCCAGCTTTGCCTTCATTGCTCCCATCATCTACGCCACCCAGACCTGGGGATTGCCATCCACCATGTTTGGCCTGTTTGCCGCCGGTTTCATGTATTTCATTCTGGCTGCGCTGATCCGGGCAAAAGGGATGGGTTTTGTGCACAAATTGCTGCCTCCGGTAGTGATTGGCCCGGTGATCATGGTCATCGGTCTTTCTGTGGCGCAGGTTGCCTGCAACATGGCGATGGGCCGTGCCGGTAGTGAGCAGGTAGTACCTGCGGGGACTGCGCTGACGCTGGCCGGTATCTCGCTGGCGGTCACCCTCATTGCCGCCGTGTTCTGCAAGGGGTGGATCAAGCTGATCCCCATCCTGTGCGGCGTGATTGCCGGTTATGTCTCGGCGGTGTTCATGGGCCAGGTGAGTTTCGATGGCATGGTGAACGCACCCTGGTTGGCGCTGCCCCACTTCGAAACCCCGGAGATCAACTGGGCTGCTGCGTTGTTCATGTTGCCGGTAGCCATCGCCCCCTGTATCGAGCATATCGGTGGCGTGTTGGCGATTGGTGGCGTGACTGGCAAGGATTACACCAAGGATCCGGGTTTGCACCGTACGCTGGCCGGTGACGGCATCGGCGTCTGCTTTGCCGGTTTCATCGGTGGCCCACCCGTGACCACCTACGCCGAAGTGACTGGTGCCGTGATGATCACTCGTAACTTCAATCCGGTCACCATGACCTGGGCTGCGGTGTTTGCCATCATTCTGGCCTTCTTCGGCAAGTTCAATGCGCTGCTTACCTCCATCCCGATGCCGGTGATGGGCGGTATCATGCTGCTGCTGTTCGGATCCATCGCTGCCATCGGTCTCAAGACGCTGGTGGAATCCAAGGTGGATCTGGGACTGTCACGCAATATCGCCATCGTCGCCGTGACGCTGACCGTCGGTGTCGGTGCGCTGGAGATGAAGATTGGCGACTTCGCGCTGGCCGGCGTTGGCCTGGCATCTGTTGCCGCCATCCTGCTCAACCTGATCCTGCCTGCGCACTCCGAAGAGGGTGTGATGGACGCGGCCAAGGATTGAGTTTCACCAGACGTTCATCGTTGATTTGGAGAAGGCCACCTCGCGGTGGCCTTCTCTTTTTCGGGTATCTCGCGCCACTTTTCTGCTCGGCGGAGCTCATCTGGAATCTAATTTGGAAGCAGATGAGGGGGTTAGCATTCTCATTTGACGTATCTCTTTTCGTGACCTTAGCTAAAGGACAGGTTTGGCTCTGAGGTCTCCTCGAGCAGTATGGGAAAATGGATGTTGGCGTTTTCTATCATTTCTCTCCCAGACCCCTGTCATAAAACGATGCGCTTTTTCTTTGCCACGGCGCTGTTGTATGGCAGAGGCTTATCCGCCCAATTCCGCACTCCCCTTATGCTGCCCTGGCATGTTTCCACCTCGATTTGTTGTGAGCCTCCCTCGCCGGTTGCGTTTCGTTGCGCACAGGCAAAATCCGGATCTGTTTGCTGCTGCACATGGGTGGGCGGCGAGCCGTGAAAGCCGGCATGACCCCAGCGGGTCAGACGTGCACCGCCATAGGTAACGGCGGATGTTCAGGGATGAATGGCAAGCAAAGCGAGGTTGCAATGAACTATCAACTGCTGTGGAAAAGTGCAATTTTTTCAGTCTCTTCCATGATGGCGATAAGCGCTGTTCAGGCTGCGCCACTGAACGTGATGACCGAGGATTACCCGCCATTCAACATGCAGGGAGAGGGGGGCAAGATTGTCGGGCTGTCGACCGAGGTGGTCGAAGAGCTTTTCAAGCGTGCTGGAGTCGAATACAAGCTGACCCTGATGCCTTGGAAACGGGCGTACGAAGATACCCTCGGTACTCCCAATACCGCCCTCTACTCCACGACCCGCACTCCGGAGCGGGAAGCACTGTTCAAGTGGGTAGGGCCGCTGGTCAATAACAACTGGGTGTTTTTCTCCAGCTCGACCGCCAATATCACGGTCAAGTCGCTGGAAGATGCCAAGCAGTATTCGGTGGGTGGCTATAACGGTGATGCGGCCGCCGAATATCTCAAGGCCCAGGGATTTGCCAAGTTGCAGCTGGCGACCAACGATACCGCCAACGTGAAGAAACTGGAGGCGGGCCGCATCGATCTTTGGGCAACCGGCCAGTATCTGGCGCCCTATCTGGCCAGCAAGGAGAAGGTGGCCTCACCCAAGCCGGTCTTCGTGTTCAAGGAAACCCAGATGAGCTTGGCGTTTAACAAGGACACGCCCGATGAGCTCATCACCAAGCTTAACGAGATCCTCGCTGCCATGAAGGCGGATGGCACCATCGACAAGATCAATGCCAAGTACCAGTAACAGTACCAATAGCAAGTGCCGCTCAATGGCACTGCGCCGGCTGCCGTAAAACCGGGAGGAAACCATGGATTGGAAAAGTCTGACGTTCAGGATTGCCGTGTTGACCTCCCTGTCGGTGAGTCTGCTACTGGTGTTGTTTGGCGCTTACAACTACCACGCCGTCAAGGCGGAGAGCTACAGCAAACAGAGTGCGCTGGTCGAACAGGCCATCGGCCGGCTGCAGCTCTCCCTGCCCGGCCCGCTGTGGAATTATGAATCGGCTTTCATCGAGGCATCGCTCAAGTCCGAGCTGGCGGCCGATATCCTGAGTGCTTTGCTGGTGGTCAACAAGGACAAGCTGGTAGCCGGGTTTGCCCGTGATTCGGCGGGGAGCATTGCCCCCGTGACAGCCATGCCTGCCGATGTGTCTGCCTACGGGGGATATGATCTGGTCTATGACGACAGCGGTCAGAAAAACACTGTGGCCCGATTGCTGGTGCAAACCAGTGATGCCGCCATTCAGGCCCAACTGCGCCAGCAGTTGATCACCACCGTCTGGCAGATCCTGGTGCTCGATCTCTGCATCATCGCGTTGCTGATGGTGCTGATTCATCGCAATGTGCTCAGGCCGCTCCATCAGATGAATCAGGCGGTATTTGATCTGGCCAAAGGAGAGGGGGATCTGACCCGGCGTCTGAAGATCAGCCGCCAGGATGAGATGGGCGCGCTGGCCACCAACATCAACCACTTTATTGCCAAGTTGCAGGAGATGGTGGCGGAGATCAACGAGCTCTCTGCCGGTGTGTTGCAAACCGCCGAACTCTGTGACTCCCTCTCGGCAGATACCCGGGTAGGCAGTGACGCCCAGCAATCCGAGCTGGATCAGGTCGCCACCGCCATTACCGAAATGAGTCAGGCTGTGCAGGAAGTGGCTGGCAATGCGGTGAAAACCTCTGGCGCTACCGATGAGGCCAACCTCTATGTGGAGCAGGGTTACAATCTGGCGGGCCATGCCAATGAGGCCATCCATCAACTGGTGGGGGAGGTGGAGCGGGTCGCCACCCTGATGCGCACCCTTTCGACCGAAAGCAGCAGCATTGGCACCATCATCGAGGTGATCAACGGCATTGCCGAGCAGACCAATTTGCTTGCCCTCAACGCGGCCATCGAGGCGGCACGGGCGGGTGATCAGGGGCGCGGTTTTGCGGTGGTGGCGGATGAGGTACGCACCTTGTCGGGCCGTACTCGCCAGTCGACGGAGGAGATCAGCGCCAGTATCAAGCGGTTGCAGCAAGCGACCCAGAATGTCGGGGCCGGAATGCAACAGAGTCAGGAGAAGGCATCCCGCGCCGGAATAGAGGCGGCAGATGTGCAGATATCGGTGGAGAAAATTAAAAATCAGGTCAGCCTGATCCGCGAGATGAACATGTATATCGCCCAGGCATCGGAAGAACAACACTCGGTGGCGGAAGCGGTCAGCCACAGCGTCAACCGGATTGCGACGCTCAACAGCGAGAGTGCGGCCAGAGTGGCACAGGTTGCCGAAGCCAGCAGCGATCTGCGGCAGCTGTCGGCCCAGCTCGACACCCTGCTCAAGCAGTTTCGGGTCTAGTCAGTTCACTTCGCCCCGTTGGATCATCCTGCGGGGCAGGTAAGGTTCCCTTTATTGTGAGGCGCTGCGAGATGTTGTGAGGGGCAAGGGGCCTTGTCCAGCAGAGCTTTTCGTCATGCCCATGTCACTGTTCAGCTGAGATTGGCGTGACCGTGATAGGCGAAACTCGCAACATCATGCTCTGCCCGATATGCTGTCCGACAGCGCTGGACGCATATTTTCATTTTCCCCGCTCATGCCTGCCTGCATCTATTGTGCCGCTGATCCCGACCCTTTAGACTTTCGTTTAATTACAGCGAGTCCTGAGCCGCCATCTGGCTTTATCAGGTGTGGAATCCCATCTTCTTCATGATGAATGCAAATAACAGGTGGTTGGTATGACGGGGGTTGCGCCAGGCAATAACATATCAGCCTATCACTTCGGTGATTATGTCTTTGATGTCAAAAGGCGAGAGTTGATCTTCTGTGCCGACAAGGACAACTTGCAAAGCGCCCGAGTGGTGCGCTTGTCATCGGCAGAGAGCCTCATTTTCAGCTATCTGCTCGATCACCATGACGAGGTGTGCGACAAGGATCTGTTGCTCGAAATCGGCTGGTTGGGTCGCCCCATTAGCCCCAACTCCCTGAACGTGGCTATCGCCAATATTCGCCGCCACTTCGCTTCATCCCCCCAGACGCTGGATATCAGAAGTACCCCGAGAAAAGGTTACTCCCTGCATCTGAACTGCAAGATGAAGAGCTATTACGGCAAGGCACTGCCAACAGAGAGTGAGCCCTTGTCCGAGCTGGTGAGCGAGCCCACGCCTGCAGTGGCTGCGCAGTCACCGTCGACACCATCAAGCTCCGATCACGAGGTCATCAAAGATCCTGCTGCCGCCGCTCCCCGTTCTTTTGGTGAGCGGGCCAAACTTGCCTTTCTCAGAGGTATCGGGCGGCCAATGTTGGTCAGGAGCCTGATGTACGTCAATCTGCTACTGGCTGTGCTGATGGCGTTTGTCGCCAGCTATCTCCATTTCGAGTGGCTCCATGTGCACTGCACCGATTCGCCGACCGGCGTTGTTTGCCAGATGGAGGCACGGAGCGACGTGCCACCAGTCAAACCGGCATCGCTGGTGCTGGTCTCCGGCCACCAGGTTCGCGTGCTTTCCTATAAAGAGCTCGAAAAAACGCTGTAAGGGATCTCTGATGAAACGAACGCTGAAAAATACCTTGCTGCTGTTGCCACTGCTTGTCGTGCTGCTGTTTGTGGTCGGGATGTTTATCAACAGTCTGGGCTGTCATTACGACCTGAAAATGTCGGCCAATGGAGTCAACTATCACGGGGTGTGCCGCTGGGGCAAAATCACCGTGATCGAAGAGGAGGAGGCGACCAGGGAGAAGTGGCGGGTGACCGGTTTTCAACTGACCTTCTTCAACCAGCTTGTTTACCTCATCGACAGTCGTACCCAACTGCACGAATCGGGTAACGATGACTCCTATCTCAATGAGTACAACCTGATCCAGTCGCAATATGCGCTGGTCAACTATGCCTGGGTGCCGCTGACTGAAAACAAGGTGGCGATCTTCCAGCGCGATCCGGTGCACGAGGTCGTGATTGCCCAGCGAGATGGCTGGTTCGATCTCTACCGCTGGTTCTTCCCCCCGGCACCGCTGGTGCCTGTTCAGCCACAAAGCGCAGGTGCCGGGCGTCCCGCTAGTTTCTAAGCAACTTGCACCAGGGGCCGGTGACCTCGCAGTGGCCTGTCTCATCACTGTTTTGCCAGCCCAGCCGATAGTAGAAGGCTACTGCCGCCGTGTTGCGGGTCGCAACCTTGAGCGAGCCGTACGGCGAATCAGCCAGGCCCCGCTCCAGCAGGGCGCGCCCTATCCCCTGACCGTGCCAGTCGCTTGACACATAGAGGTGATGGACGAAGTGATCGGGCTGCCAGATGGCGATAAAGCCGCAGATATTGCCCCCCTGTTCGGCTACCCACACCCGTTCACCTTTGGTCTGTTCCTCGAAATCCTCGAGTTGGAAACGGGCGGGATCGACCCAGTGAAAGGTGTGGCGGCGGCTCTTTAAAAACAGCCGGGCCAGTTGGGGAATGTCGTGTTCTTCCATGAGCCGGATCATGATGCCCTCCCGAATCAAGCCAATGTTCATTGAGGCAGCTGCACAGCGGCAGGTTAATCGATGCAAATGACAAGGGTGTGATTAAGCACTGTCCATTGTATTTGCCATGGGGCTATACTGCCGGAGTCCCTTGTATGGATGGCTTGAGGATCGCTGATTTATGGACAATAAACTGATTGAAGGCAACATTTTTGTTCCGGCGCACATAGACGATGTCTGGCACGCCTGGACTACCGAAAGCGGTCTGCGCAGTTTTCTGGCTCCCGAATGTTTGATGGTGGCCGAACCGAATGGTCCTTTCGAGATCTACTTCAGGCCTGATGCCCCGCTGGGTGAACGTGGCAGTGAAGGGTGCCGGGTCATGGCCGTCATGCCCTATGACCTGCTCAGTTTCAGCTGGAATTTCCCGCCCAGCCTACCCCATATCCGCCAGCAAAAGACCCAGGTTTGCCTGCGCTTTGTGCCGGAAGGGCAGGGCACTCGCCTCTACTTCCTGCAGAGCGGTTGGGCCAATGATCCGGATTGGGATCAGGGTTATGCCTATTTTCGGGAAGAGTGGCTGGAGACCAGCCTGCCACGGTTGCAGTATCGTTTTACCCACGGTCCCATCGACTGGAACAATCCGCCAGACAAGGCGCAGTTGAAGGCGCTGGCCCAGTAATCCCGGATATCAGACATAAAAAAAACCGGCCAAAAGGCCGGTTGAAACAGTTCAGGCTTGTCAGGTGACAAACGTATCCAGCGGATGAGAGTCGCTTTCCACTCCTTGTGAAGCACAACCCTCTTGGTTACGTGCGGCTACTTTATGCCATTCACACTGAATCGAGGCTGAACCATGGATGATCCCGCCTCGTTCCCCTCTTAAATCAGATAGTGATCCCCATCGACTGGCGCAAGTAAGCGCCCGCACCGAGCAGCCCCGGCCCTTCATGGGTGATCAGGAACACCGGGATCTCCTTGAGGTAGGACTTGAAGCGCCCCTTGTCTTCAAAGGCGACCCGGAAACCGGAACCGGTAAAGAACTCCTGGAAGCGCGGCACTATGCCGCCTGCGATATAGACGCCGCCAAAGGTGCCCATATTGAGGGCCAGATTGCCGGCAAAGCGGCCCATCAGCACGCAGAACAGGCTCAGGGTGCGACGGCAATCGAGGCACTCCCCGGCCAGTGCGCGCTCGGTAATGTCTTTGGGGGCAAACGGTTTGGGCTCACGGCCATCGGATTTCACCAGCCCGCGATAGAGATTGACCAGACCCGGGCCGGAGAGGAAACGCTCTGCCGAGACATGGCCCAATTCGCCTCGCATTACTTGCAGTACCGCATCTTCCTCTTCGGTGTTGGCAGCAAAATCCACATGACCACCTTCACCCGGCAGGCTCAGCCACTGCTCACCCGCCTTGACCAGATGGGCGACCCCAAGGCCGGTGCCCGCACCATAGATGGCGATGGGCTTGCCCGCTACCGGCGCGGCGCCGCCCAGCTGGATGCGATCCGATTCAGCCAATACCGGTACCGCCATCGAGACGGCAGTAAAGTCGTTGATCACTTGCAGGCGTGCCAGCCCGAGATTGCTCTGCATCTCGCTGATGGAGAACTCCCAACTGTGGTTGGTCATGGCAACCCAGTCACCGTTGATGGGGCAGGCGATGGCGATGCAGGCTTCAGCCACCTGAGCCTTGTGTTCCTCCAGATAGAGGCGTACCACGGCTTCAAGGCTGGGATGGGCCAGACCTGAGTAGGTCTTTGCCTGAGAGATAGTACCGGTGGCCAGCTCACACAGGGCCAGACGCGCATTGGTGCCGCCGACATCGCCGACCAGCGCATGGGTATGCTGCATAACAACTCCTTCGTTACAGGATGGGGACGACTCTGGTGTCCCTAGATTATTGTTGGATTATGACGGCCCATTCTATCCGAGCTCAGGCTTGCTCACCCGCCGGATCGATACAAACGTGCGCCTGCTCACAGTGTTGTTGCTTTGCAACATTTGTAAGCGCTTTCATGGCAAGGTGACGTTTTGTAACGAAAAGTACGAAATAATTAGAGATGAGTCATACTTTGTATGGCAGGCGTTAGTTGCGATAACCGCTTGTCTTGTATAGTCCTTAGCTTGAATGGAAACTTGCTTAGCCGTAGATTGAGTGCAAAGACACTGAAGCTAAATTACAAAAACGCCTGGTGGTGATGATGAATACCCTTGATAAAATTACGAACAACTTGGAAAGTTTCAGTAAATCAGAACGCAAGGTTGCCGAGGTGATCCTGGCGTCTCCCCAGACCGCCATCCACTCCAGCATCGCCGCTCTGGCCAAGATGGCCGACGTCAGTGAACCGACCGTCAACCGCTTTTGCCGCCGTCTCGATACCAAGGGCTTTCCTGATTTCAAACTCCATCTGGCCCAGAGCCTGGCCAATGGCACCCCTTACGTAAATCGTCATGTGGAAGCGGAAGATGGGCCTGATACCTACACCGCCAAGATTTTCGAATCCACCATGGCCTGTTTGGATGCCGCCAAAAACAGCCTGGATATCTCTGCCATCAACCGCTGCGTCGATATCCTGACCCAGTCCAAGAAGATCAGCTTCTTCGGCCTTGGCGCCTCCTCCGCCGTTGCCCGCGATGCCCAGAACAAATTCTTTCGCTTCAACATTCCGGTAGTGAGCTTTGACGATATCGTCATGATGCGCATGAGCTGCATCAACAGCAGCGAAGGGGATGTGGTGGTACTTATTTCCCACACCGGCCGCACCAAGGCGTTGGTCGAGATCGCCGCGCTGGCCCGCGAGAACGACGCCACCGTGATCGGCATGACCGCCAAGGACTCCCCGCTGGCCCGCGAGTGCAATCTGGTGCTCTCCATGGATGTGCCGGAAGATACCGATGTCTATATGCCGATGGCATCCCGCATCGCCCAGCTGGCGCTGGTGGATGTGCTGGCGACCGGTTTTACCCTGCGCCGAGGGATGAAATTTCGCGAAAATCTGAAGAAAGTAAAAGAGGGATTGCGCGAATCCCGCTTCGAAACTCCGCACTCTTCCTGAACCGTCGGGGGCTCCGGCCCCCGACTGTCTATGCCACCCGCCTTGGTGTAGTATTGTAATTTAATAACAAAAACCACCCAGATGGTTTGCAAACGGGTGCATCGAGCCATGGGCTTGATGGGGCAGAATCTCAAGTCATATCAACTTCATATTGGAGTCTTTCATGCCTAGACGTACAAAGATTGTAACCACACTCGGTCCGGCTACCGACCGCGAAGGGATCCTCGAAGGGATCATCCGCGCCGGGGCCGACATGGTGCGGATGAACTTCTCTCACGGCACTGCTGAAGACCATATCCTGCGCGCCAATCAGGTGCGTGACATTGCTGCCAAGCTCGGTCGTCACGTCGCCATCATGGGTGATCTGCAAGGCCCGAAAATCCGTGTTTCCACTTTCAAGGATGGCAAAATCTATCTGGCCATCGGTGACAAGTTCATTCTCGACGCGGCACTCGGCAAGGGTGAAGGTTGCCAGGAGCAGGTTGGCATCGATTACAAGAGCCTGCCAGACGATGTGGTACAGGGCGACATCCTGCTGCTGGACGATGGCCGTGTGCAGCTGAAGGTCGAGCAGGTTGAAGGCACCCGCATTCATACCACGGTGACCGTGGCCGGGCCGCTCTCCAACAACAAGGGCATCAACAAGAAAGGGGGCGGTCTCTCCGCTCCAGCCCTGACCGAGAAAGACAAGGAAGACATCAAGACCGCTGCCCGCATGAATGTGGACTATCTGGCTGTCTCCTTCCCGCGCTGTGGCGATGATCTGCGCTACGCCCGCGAGCTGGCCCGCGAAGCCGGTTCCAATGCCAAGATCGTGGCCAAGGTTGAGCGCGCCGAAACCGTCGCCACCGATGAGGCGATGGAAGACATCATCCTCGGTTCCGATGCTGTGATGGTCGCCCGTGGCGATCTGGGTGTCGAGATCGGTGACCCCGAGCTGGTTGGCGTACAGAAGAAGCTGATCCGCCACTCCCGTCGTCTGAACCGTGTGGTGATCACCGCTACCCAGATGATGGAATCGATGATCAATGCGCCGCTGCCGACTCGTGCAGAAGTTATGGACGTGGCCAACGCCGTGCTGGATGGTACCGATGCGGTGATGCTCTCCGCCGAGACTGCTGCCGGTCAGTTCCCTATCGAGACCGTGACCTCCATGGCGAGCGTCTGTGTCGGTGCCGAGAAGCACCCTAGCCTGAACGTCTCCAACCACCGCATGAGCTACACCTTTACCTCGGTAGAAGAGGCGGTGGCCATGTCCACCATGTATGCGGCCAACCACCTGGAAGGGGTGAAGGCGATCGTGGCACTGACCGAGTCCGGCACCACGCCGCTGCTGATGTCCCGTATCAGCTCCGGTCTGCCGATCTTCGCCATGTCCCCCCACAACAAGACCCTGGCCTGGACCAACCTCTACCGTGGTGTTACCCCAGTGATGTTTGACGGTGACGAGACCAAACCGGTCTACGAAGTGTGCCGCGACGCGCTGGCCGTGCTCAAGGAGAAGGGGCTGCTGCAAAGCGGCGACATGGTGCTGCTGACTCACGGTGACAAGATGGAAACCGTGGGCAGTACCAACACCTGCAAGGTGATGATGGTCGAATAAGCCCGTCCAGTCTTACTGTGCTTAATAAGGCTGCTCCTCTTTGATGAGCAGCCTTTTTGTTAACCGCTGTCGGGCTGTGGCGGGATAAACAGGACTCAATGATTGCTTAACCGGATTCCCCTTCCGATAATGCGGGAGTGATTTTCAGCGGGTAGCCTGTTGTAGGTGATCGCCCCAGGTAACCCAGACACTCGACAATACGGGAGTGAAAAAATGAACAAGCGTAACTGGTTGCTGGCCCTGTCACTGAGTCTGGCCTTCTCACCCTGTTATGCCGACTGGGCCAAGCTCAAGGCCGCAGCGTCCGATCTGGGTGCGGCAGTGAGCGAGACCAGCAAGGAGGTGTGGCAGGATGTCAGTGATTTCTCCAAGAAGAGCTGGGCCTCCATCTCGGCCTGGGGAGAGGATGCCTTCAATACCGCCGGGGTCTGGACCGACAAGAGCATCGCCACCGGCAAGGAGTGGCTGAAGGCGGCCGACAAGGAGCTCAACGAGATGCTCAACCCCAAGACGGCTAAAGAGGCGAGGATCGCGCTCAATACCATGGCCGACACTGCGCTGATCCGGTTGTTCAACGAGCAGCCATCAGCCAAGTTGTTGTTTGACAAGGCTTATGGTTATGCGGTGTTCGATTCGCGCAAGTTCTCCCTGATGCTGCATACCAATCAGGGGGCCGGGGTGGCAGTCAATCGGAAAACCGGCAAGCACACCTATATGAAGATGTTTGGTGCGGGTCTGGCGGCCGGGATTGGCGGCAAGTTCTATCAGCAGGTGATCCTGTTTGAAGACAAGGCCAGATTCGATGCCTTCGTGACCCAGGGGTGGGAGGCTACCTCCGAAGTGGGCGTGGTGGCCGGCAAGGAGAGCGCCGAGCTTACCGCCAAATACAATGGCGGCATGGCCATCTACCAGATTGGTGAGAAGGGCCTGCTGCTCGATGCCAATATCTCCGGCTCCAAGTACTGGATTGACAAGGACTTGACTGAAACGAGCCGCTAATCCTGTCGTTATCGGTTGCTCACTGCACACCATGCGTTTGTCGTGATCTTGCCAACAGGCCCGCAATGCGGGCCTGTTTGTTCTCTCGGTGTCAGTGGGCTGAATAGACATGCTTGCCCTTGAACATGGTCCAGAGCACCTTGGTCTCCTTGAGCTCTTCGCTTGCTACCTGTTCCAGATTGCGATCCAGCAAGATCAGGTCAGCACTCTTGCCCGCGCTGATGGAGCCAATCTCTTTCTCCCGTCCAATTACCTTGGCGGCGTTGAGGGTATAGGCCTGCAAGATGGCCTGACGGCTGATCTGCTCGCTGGCGGGGGGCAGCAAGCCAAGCTCCCCTTGACGAGTGATCGCGGTATACATGGCGAGGAAAGGGTTGGGGCTGGAGACCGGCCAGTCACTGGCACCGGCAATAATGGCGCCGCTTTGCAGCAAGCTGCCTGCCGGATAGAGGCGGGCTAGCAGTGCCGGGGGCACTTTTCCATCAAGCAGCAGGGTGGTCGCCACGTTTTTCCCGGCCCACAACAGTTGCATCGATGCGGCCACATTGAGCGGTTTGAAGCGGGCAATGCTGGCCGGGCTCACCACCTCCAGATGGGTGATGCTGTGCAGCAGGCGGTGATCCCGATTGTGGGCCCGGGCATAGGCTATGGCATCAAGGGATTCTCGGACGGCCCGATCGCCGATGGCATGAAAGTGCGCGATAAGTTGATGGGCATCCGCGGTGCGGATCAGCTCGTTGAAACGCTGCTTGTCCAAATCGTCCTTGCCGCTGTAACCGGGACGGTTGAGGTAGGGCTCGCTCAACTTGGCGGTCTGGGATGGATACTCGATGACACCATCTTGCAGGATCTTGAGCCCCACCAGTTTAACGTCCGGGGCATCTTGAAACTGCTGTTGCAGCGCCAATACGTCATCAATGATGGCGGGTGATGCATGTATCCCCACCAGTGCCAGTGCGGATACATGTCCGGTCAGCTTGCCTTCCCGGGAGAGCATGCTGTACGCCGGCAGCAGGCCGGTATCGCGGCGATCCGGCTCGGCGTTGAAGATGGGCGCAAGGGGGCGAATGTTGCTGATAGGGTCCATCCAGGCGGTAATGCCCACCTGATTGAGTTGTTTGGCGGCAGTCATGATGGCACTGGCAATCGTCTCGTCGCTGACGGGGGGCAGCGCCTTGAGTATGGCATCCCAGCCGCCTTCCGAGGCAAAGCCATTGAGCTTGCCGGATGGGGTGAGGCCAAAATTGCCTTTCAGCGGAGCATAACGACCGTCAAGGGAGCCGGCATCAATGCCTGCCTTGCGCAGCATGGCCTGATTGGCCCAACCGGTGTGGGCATCCGAACCTGCCAGCACTACCGGGATCTGCCGGTATTGCGGGCCATTGAACACCTGATCGAGCAGGGGAAGCTGATGCCAATAGTCGAGGGAGACATTGCTGTATAGCTCTACATCGCCCAGTGTCAGGCGGGGATCATCCTTGCTGCGGGTCAGAAATTGCTGCACCTGCTCAACCTCACTCATGGCATCGGGAAAGTTAACCGTCATCCCCTGAAAACCGGCAAATGCCGCATGAACATGGCTGTCGATGAGCCCCGGCATCAGGTACTTTCCTTTCAGATCAAGACGCTTGGCATGGTTGCCTAGACGGGCGCTGACCTCCTGATAGCTGCCGACTGCCACTATCTTTTTACCTTCAATGCCGACCGCTTCCGGGTGAGGGTTCGCCGGATCACCACTGTAGATGGTGCCGCCAAAGATCAGTGTCTGGCTCTGTGACTGGGCATTGGCGGCAGCGGGAAGCGTTACCAGCAGGCTGGCGAGAAACAGCGTTTTGATATTCATGGGCATGACTCCGTCGCTTCGGTGCCCGAAGGCACCGAAGTGGGTAAATGGAAATGAGGTATCGGCTTATCGGTTGATCAGCGGGATACAGATATCAAACACGTAATGATCCCGGTCGGGGTCCGTGCCTGCGTGGTATTGCTCGTAACACGGGCGATCGTCGCAGTTCAGCCCTTGGCCCACTACCCAGCGAAACGCCGTTTCCCAGCAGGCAACCAGTTGATCGCCGCGAGCGATAAACTGACAAACCGCATAGGGGCCCGCGGCGATGGTCTGGGTGGTTAACTGGCGCCCAGCGGGGATCTCTGGCCCCAGCTCGATGCAGACGTCAGTACGGCAACGGGTCTCATCGGTGATATCGGGGATATCCCAATAGAGACTCAGGGTACCCGCCGGTGTCATCGCCTCGTCTGAGGCGAACAGCGCGAGCAAATCCCGATGAGCTTGCTCGCAGGTCTCTTTGCCATAGGGGCCCAGGCGGCGCATGTACGCCACGCGCCTAGCGGGCATCTGCCTGACGTTTGCCCCCTGCAACAGACCCGGGTGTTCGGTGACCGGGTGCATGACCAGGCCATCATAGGTGTCAAAGGGAAGGGGATCGTTTCCAATCTTGCTTTTCCAGTTTCCCCCCTGCTGCTGGCGGTATTCCGAGGGGCTCATGGCGAAGTGCAGGCGAAAGGCCTTGGCGAAATTCTGGGAGCTGGAGAACCCGGCGGCCAGTGCGAGGGTGGTGATATCGCTCTGGGGGGAGGCGAGCAAGCGACGGGCAGCGCGCTCCATACGCAGGCGCCGGGTAAATCCGGCAATGGTCTCGCCGACCATCGTCTTGAAAATACGGTGGAAGTGGAAGGTGGAGATGGCTGCCGCTGCTGCGACCTCATCCAGGCCCGGATTGTCATCCAGATGGTGGCTGATGTAGTCCATCGCCTTGAACACGGGTTTGCGATAATCCAGAGCGGACTCCTTGCCAGCCAGCAAAAGTGGGCGTCAGAGTCGGATTTAATCAGAGCCACCTGCCGTTGTCGAACCCGTCCGGCCTGGTCTGGCCACTCATCCTCGTCGCGTTTTTAACGCATTGGCACTCTAATTGCTTGTTGCATGCCAGCGTCAATGATTTGTCTGGGGATGGAAAATGGAAATTAGTGCAAGCAGCCTGATGCAAGAGATGCAGGCGCTCAAGATCGAAGCAGGCGCAACGCCGCTGGCACAACCCGGTCGTCAGGTAACCTCCGACTTTGGTCTGCTACTGCAACAGGCGCTTGGCAACGTCAACGAGCTGCAAGGCGCCGCCAATGACCTGCGTACCCGTTTCGATATGGGTGACAAGTCGGTTGATCTGGCCGAGGTGATGATCGCGGGCCAAAAATCCTCCATCGCCTTTGAAGCCACGGTACAGGTGCGCAACAAGATGGTCGATGCCTACAAGACCATCATGAACATGCCGGTATAAGCGACGCCAATAAACCATGACGACTGAACATCATGAACATGTCAGCAATAAGGACATAAATCGTGGCTACTGACCAAAACGGCGATCTGCTGATAAACGATGAGGGCACTGCCGCCCTCGATGAAAATGAGCAGAAGAGTTCGGCGCTGGGCTTCCTGTCCAACACCGATGTGCTGCGGCAAATCACCCTGATCCTGGGGCTTGCCATCTGTCTGGCCATCGCGGTGTTTATCCTGCTGTGGGGCAAGGAGCCGGACATGCGTCCGCTCGGCACCTACACCACCCAGGAGCTGGTGAAGACTCTCGACTTCCTCGATCAGCAGAAAATTCCCTATGAAGTGGATGGCAAGAGCGTGCTGGTCAACGCCGAAAGTTACCCCACTATCCAGTTGGCCCTGACCCGTGCCGGTCTTGCCAATGCCACCGATAGCAACATCGGTGGTGAAGATATCCTGCTCAAAGATTCCAGTTTCGGCGTCAGCCAGCGGATGGAGAGTGAACGTCTGAAGCTGAGCCGCGAGCGCCAACTGGCGAGCGCCATCGAGCAGTTCCAGAATGTGGCCAAGGCCCAGGTGCTGCTGGCTATCCCGAAAGACAACGTGTTTGCCCGCAACGAACGCAAACCCAGTGCCACCGTGGTGCTCAACCTGAAAGGGGCGGCGCTGGGGCAGGGGGAGGTGGACTCCATCGTCGATATGGTCGCTTCCGCCGTCCATGGCCTTGAGCCGACCCGGGTGACCGTCACCGACCAGAATGGCCGCCTGCTCAACTCCGGTTCGCAAGACCCGATCTCGGCCCAGACTCGCAAAGAGTTTGCCATGCAGCAGAAGCAGGAGCTGGAGTACAAACAAAAAATTGACGCCATCCTGATCCCGGTGCTGGGGGCTGACAACTATACGGCGGAAGTGGATCTCTCCCTCGACTTCTCCCAGCAGGAGCAGACCCGCAAGACTTACAACCCGGATCTGCCTGCAGTGCGCTCCGAAATGACCATGGAAGAGAACAGCGCCAGCGGCAGCAACGGTGGGGTGCCTGGTGCACTCTCCAACCAGCCCCCTGCCGCCTCCAATATTCCCGAGGAGGCGACCGGTGGTGATGGTGCCAGCGCTGCCGCTTCGGGCCGTTCCCGCAAAGAGGCGACTCGCAACTTCGAACTGGATACCACCGTCAGCCATACCCGTCGCCAGATGGGAGGCATTCGCCGCATGACCGTCTCGGTTGCCGTGGATTACAAAGCGGTACCCGGTGCCGACGGGGCCGTGACTCGTGAGGCGCGCACCCAGGCAGAACTCGATACATTGCGTCGTTTGCTAAGCGGTGGCCTTGGCTTTGATGTGACCCGTGGTGATACCCTTGAGGTGGTCGCGATTCCGTTCAATCGCCCAGAGCTGGATACCGTGGCCGAGGTGCCGCTCTACGATCAGCCCTGGTTCTGGCGTGCGGTGCGGATTGCCGCCTCGGTACTGGTGATCATCGTCTTGATCGTCACCGTGGTTCGCCCCATGCTCAAGCGACTGCTCTATCCGGATGCCAAACCGGAAGGGGAAGTGGATTTCGACAACCACACCGTGCTGGGTGGCGACGACGAGTTGAGTCTGCTGTCAGCGCAAGTCGAGAACGATCAGGTATTTGGTGTCCGCGATGGTCAGCTGAAACTGCCGGATCTGCACCGTGATGAAGACTTGCTCAAGGCGGTACGTGCGCTGGTGGCGAACGAGCCGGATCTGGCCGCTCAGGTCATTAAAGAATGGGTAACGAACAAAGATGCCTGAAGAAAAGAAGAGTCAAGTCACCGGCAATGACATCACCGACAGTCAGCGCCAGATCCTCGACCAGATGTCGGGGATGGAGATGGCTGCGGTGCTGATGCTGAGCCTCAATGAAGAGGATGCCGCCCAGATCTTCCGTCATCTCGAGCCCAAGCAGGTGCAGCGGCTCGGTATGTCGATGGCCTCCATGTCCGACTTCAGTCACGATCGGGTGGCAGCGGTGCACCGTCAATTCATCGACGATATCCAGAAGTACACCAACATCGGTATCGGCAGCGAAGACTTCGTGCGCAAGGCGTTGGTGGCGGCCCTTGGCGAGGACAAGGCGAGCAATCTGGTGGACCAGATCATTCTCGGTTCCGGCGCCCGTGGCCTCGATTCGCTCAAGTGGATGGATGCCCGTCAGGTGGCCAGCATCATCCAGAACGAACACCCGCAGATCCAGACTATCGTGCTCTCCTATCTGGAGCCGGAGCAATCCGCCGAGATCCTGAGCCAGTTCCCGGAGCAGGTGCGCCTCGATCTGGTGATGCGTATCGCCAACCTCGAAGAGGTACAACCGGCGGCATTGCAAGAGCTGAACGACATCATGGAGAAACAGTTCGCCGGTGCGGCCGGTGCCCAGGCAGCCAAGATGGGCGGCCTGAAGGCTGCCGCCAACATCATGAACTATCTGGATACCAATATCGAAGGCCAGTTGATGGACTCCATCCGCGAGTCGGACGAAGAGATGAGCCAGCAGATCCAGGATTTGATGTTCGTGTTCGAAAACCTCATCGATGTGGACGATCGCGGCATCCAGACCATGCTGCGGGAAGTGCCGGGGGATCTGCTGCAACGCGCCCTCAAGGGCTCCGACGATCAGATGCGCGAGAAGATCTTCAAGAACATGTCCAAACGGGCGGCCGAAATGCTGGCGGACGATCTGGAGGCCATGGGGCCGATCCGGGTCTCCGAAGTGGAAGCGGCCCAGAAAGAGATCCTCTCCATCGCCCGTCGTCTGGCGGATGCTGGCGAAATCATGCTGGGTGCCGGTGGTGGCGAGGAGTTCCTCTAAGCCATGGCCCATAAACCGAATTGCGATGCCAAACCCGCATCAGGCAGTGGTGAGGAGCCGCGCAAAGCATGAACAACAAACTGCGTGGGTATGTGCGCCCCGAGGGCGATGATGCCCGGGTTGAGACCTGGGGCTGGCCCGAGATGGAGGTCGAGATAGAGGCGGGAGCGCCTACCAATGCTCTTGGCCTGGCCCCTGACTGGTATCAGCAGGAAGAGGAGGTGGTGGAGCCGGAGCCCGAACTGGAGCCGGCCCCGAGCATCACCGCCGAAGAGCTTGAAGCGATCCGTCAGGCCGCCTGGGAAGAGGGGATGGCTGAGGGGCGCGAGTCCGGTTATGCCAAGGGAATGGAAGAGGGCAAGCTGGAAGGATTGCAACAGGGCCACTCTGCCGGTCTCGAACAGGGGCGCGAGGAGGGGCTGGCTATGGGGCGCGAGCTGGTGGAGCAGGAGATCGCCCACTGGCAGGGGCTCGCCGCCCGCCTTGCCAATCCGCTTAACGAGCTGGATCAGGCGGTGGAGCAGCAGTTGGTCTCGCTGGTGATGCAACTGGCCCGCGCGCTCATTCGTCACGAAGCGGAGACCTCCCCCCGCATTCTGCTGGAGGCGCTTAAAGAGGGGCTGGCCTTGCTGCCTGCCGCCGAACAGGGGGTGACTCTGATGTTGCATCCCGACGATATAGCGCGAATCGAGCAGGCATTTGGCGCCGACGAGTGCGCCAAGCGCCACTGGCGATTGCAGAGCGATCCCACCCTCTCCCCCGGCGATCTGCAACTGGCGACCGAGCTCTCCAGCATCGATTTGACCCTCTCCGGGCGCATCGATCAGTTGCTGCGCAACTTCTTGCGGGACAATGCGTCGCAGAAACCGGCTTCGCAGGACTCACGCCCATAACCGATGCCGGACGTTGCCGTCCGGCTGCACTTTTTAGCTCTCAGGAGGCCAGATGAGCGGCTCGCTACTGAACCGGTTGCAAGGGTACAAGGTACGCGACAGCGCCCCCAAACCGCCGGTCGCTGGCAAATTGACTCGGGTGGTGGGGCTGACCCTCGAAGCCATTGGCTGCCGCGCCGCCATCGGTGCTCTCTGCCGCATCGATACCCTTGATGGGACGCTGGAGGCTGAAGTGGTCGGTTTTTCTGGCGATCGCCTCTATCTGATGCCGAGCGAGCAGCTCAAGGGGGTGATCCCCGGTGCCCGGGTGGTGCCCATCACCGAAGAGCACGGCATTCCGGTTGGGATGAACCTGCTTGGTCGGGTCATCGACGGCATTGGTCAGCCACTCGATGGCCTCGGCCCCATTCTCTCCTCCCAGACCGTGCAGTTTGCCCAGCACCGCATCAACCCGCTCTCTCGCCGCCCGATCCATCAGCCGATGGACGTGGGGGTACGCGCCATCAACGCCGTGCTGACGGTTGGTCAGGGCCAGCGGATGGGGTTGTTTGCCGGTTCCGGTGTCGGTAAATCGGTACTGCTGGGCATGATGACCCGCGGCTCGGTGGCAGATGTGGTAGTGGTCGGCCTCATCGGTGAACGGGGCCGGGAGGTGAAAGAGTTTATCGAGGACATTCTGGGAGAGGAGGGCCGTGCCCGCTCCGTGGTGGTGGCGGCTCCCGCTGACGCCTCGCCGCTGATGCGGCTCAAGGGGTGTGAAACGGCGCTGGCCATTGCAGAATATTTCCGCGATCAGGGGCTCAACGTGTTGCTCTTGATGGACTCTCTTACCCGTTATGCCCAGGCCCAGCGTGAGATCGCGCTGGCGGTGGGCGAGCCGCCGGCGACCAAGGGTTATCCGCCCTCGGTATTTGCCAAATTACCGGCGCTGGTGGAGCGGGCGGGTAACGGCAGTGACGGCCAGGGCTCCATCACCGCCTTCTTCACCGTCCTGACCGAGGGGGATGACCTGCAAGATCCCATTGCCGATGCTGCGCGGGCGATCCTCGATGGCCACATAGTGCTGTCGCGCGAGCTGGCTGATGCGGGCCACTATCCGGCCATCGATATCGAGAAGTCCATCAGCCGGGTTATGCCTATGGTCACCTCGCCGGAACATATGGATCTGGCGCGCACCCTCAAGCAGTTCTACTCCCTCTATCAGCAGAACCGGGATCTCATCACCATCGGTGCCTACAGTCAGGGGGCCGATCCGCGCATCGACCGCGCCATCATTCAAAAACCCTATCTGGATCAGTTCTTGCGGCAGGGGATGCGCGAGGTCATTCACTACGATGATGGCCTGCAAGCCTTGCAGATGGTGGCGATGCCATTGATGCGCTGATGATGGTCGGTAACAGAGAGGTCGACGATGAGTAAAGGGTTGGTATTGTTGGCCGATCGGCTGGTGGAGGCGGAGCAGCAGTGTGCGCTGGCGCTGGTGAAGGCGCAGCAGGATCTCAAGCTGTTCATGGATCAGCAAAATGCCCTCAATCAGTACCGCCAGATCTATCACCAGCAGTGGACCGATCGCGGCCTGCAGGGGATTTCGCCTCAACAAAATACCCAGTATCACGCCTTTATCAACAAGCTCGAACAGGCTGCGACCCAGCAGTACGAAGGGGTGTTGCAGGTGCGTCAGGCGCTGGAACAGCGCCGTGAAGAGTGGCTGGCTGCCCAGCAGCGGCGCAAGGCGGTAGAGCTGTTGCTGGAGAAGCAGGCGAGTCGCGAGCAGCAGGAAGCCCAGCGTCAGGAGCAGAAAATGCTGGATGAGTACGCCATGTTGCGACGCTTTCATCAATCTGGCCTGTAACTTGCTTTGATATGGACATTGTCGGCGGCCATCTCTTTGGGGGCCACCAGAATTCAGGGATCCCATCATGATGCAGACACTGTTGACACAAACGCCTTCGGCTCCGGCCAACGGGTTGGACAAAGCGCCTCTGAGCGGTTCCGTCGAGAGCAAAAGTATCGATGGGGGAACCGGCAGCGACAGCAAGGGTGATTTCGCCACCCTGATTGCCAAGGCCCGGAACAGCGAACAGGGCGCTGCCGAGGCTACTCAGGGCGGTAACCATATCCGATCAGCCAAATCTTTGGCGACCGAAAGCGCCTCTCCCAAAGAGGAGACCGGCAAGGAGGATCCTGACGCCGATAACAAGGTGGAGGAGGTCCCTGCCACCGACTTTCTGCTGCGCCTGCAAGACTCCCTCAAGCTCGATACCTCGCTAGTGACTCCCCAGCTGGCGGTGGCGGCCCAACAGAGCGCCACTGCGGTAGACGGCAATCCGTTGCCGCAAGAGGGTGAGCTGGAGGGGATTGCGCTTGATGAAAGCGAGCAGACCCCAGCCGCAGCCAGGATTGCCAACCAGCTTGCCGGTCAGACCGGGACGCAGTCGCCGCTGGCGACGACCGCCAACTCTACTCTTGATACCACGGTATCGTCCTCAGCGGCGCGAGTGGTGGCGAAGGGCGATGCCTCTGCTGCCGTTCTCTCCTCTGAAGGTGAAGATGCCGCCACTAC
This sequence comes from Aeromonas sp. R9-2, assembly GCF_040908025.1. Lineage (NCBI taxonomy): Bacteria > Pseudomonadati > Pseudomonadota > Gammaproteobacteria > Aeromonadales > Aeromonadaceae > Aeromonas > Aeromonas sp. R9-2. The sequence continues at coordinate 82,465 of NZ_JBFOCX010000020.1, read as the reverse complement.
TGCGGATGGGCAGGCCGGGGAGAAAGCCTCTGCCAAGGGCGAAACCCTCGGGGCTGATGGCAAGCACACCAAGCCCCTCACGGGGGCAGAGCGAATGGCCCAGCTGGCCAAGGTGCTGCCGGTCGATGAGTCGGCAAACACCGCCAAATCCGCTGAGTCACTCGCTGCAAAAGAGGCTGGCGACAGCAAATCCGATCTCGCCGCCAGCAATGCTTTGACTAACAAGGGGCAGGCGACGCAAGCCGCGACTCAGGGGGCCGCGCTCAAGGCCTTCAATGAGGGGCTCAAGCAGCCTGAGGTTGGCACAGCTACAGCTACAGCCACGGCTGAGGGCAGTGGTGCAACTGGCAAGGGGGCAGAAAAGGGGGCCGCCGAGGGTAGCCAGCAGCCAGCCACCGCCGCCAATCAAGGTTCGGCGCAGGTGGCGACGGCGCAAAGTGCCGCAGAAAGTGCCGAAGCCCAGGGCAGCGTGACGGCAAATGCGACGGCTCAGAGCGATAGTGCTGCCGCCCCCGTGATGATGGCGCCGCAGCAGGTGTTGGCACAGGCTGAATCTCAGGGGCCGCAAGCGCCGCTGTCGACCATTTCAGCCGGCATCAAACAGATGGAAGTGACGGGTACCGACGAGGTGCGAAAAGCGGTTTCGCTTGAGGTAAAACCGAAGGCCGGTGAGGCGGAGAAGAGCCTGGTTGCGACGACATCGAGCGGTGAGAGCAGCCAGAACCAGACTGTTCAGCATGGCCAGAACAGCCAGACTCAGCCACAGGTAGCCGATAGCCGGGCGCCCGCCGCTGAGACGACGCTGCGCCGTGAGCCGCAGAATTTACCCCATTTGAAACTGGCCAGTCAGGAAGCGCCCGCCGAATTGCACCAGAAGGTCAATGTGATGCTGGCCGAGAAACTGCAACAGGCGGAAATTCAGCTCGACCCCCTCGGCCTTGGCAAGATGAAAATCCAGATCCATATGGGCGCCGACAGCCAGGCCAACGTCCATTTTGTGGTACAACATGGACAGACCCGCGAGATGCTGGAGCAGGCGATGCCCCGGCTGCGTGACATGCTGGCAGGGCAGGGGATCCAGCTTGGTCAGACGCAGGTACAGCAGCAGTCGCAACAACAGCAGCAACAGGGCCAGCCCACCTTTAACGGGCAGGGTCAGCAGGGGCAGAGTAGTGGTCAGCCGCGGTCCGGTAACGGGCTCGTTGAAGGGGAACTCACCACTTCCAACCCCAGTTTGCTGGTGGAATCGACAAACGGTTCCGGAATTGATTTCTATGCTTGATGCAATCCCGAGTAAGTTTATGATATCGAACAAGTTTGAGACTAGGGTGGACAAGGGATGGCTGACGATAACGAATTGACGCTAAAAGACCCGGCTGCGGGCAAGAAAAAGAAGCTGATCATTATCATTGCCCTGGCGGTTATTTTGCTGGGCGGTGGTGGTGTTGGCGCCTTCCTGATGCTCTCCGGCTCCGATAAACCGCCCGCTGAAGCGGCGGAAGGTGCCGAGGCCGCACCCAAGGAGGAAGCGCCTAAACCTTCCCTCTATGTCGGTATGCCGCGCCCCTTTGTCTTCAACGTTGCAGGTGCCCAGCGAGATCGACTGGTGCAGATCAAGATCCAGCTGATGGTGCGCGGTACCGCCGACGAGACGCTGGCCAAACAGAATATCCCCCTGATTGAAGGCACCTTGCTGCGGGTATTCAGCGCAGCCAGTGCCGAACAGCTGATGACCTTTGAAGGCAAGGAGAAGCTGCGCAAGGATTCACTGGAAGAGTGCCGTCGGGTGCTCAAGGACCTGGTCTCTTCCCCCGTTATCGAACAAGTGCTGTTTACCGGCTTTGTAATGCAGTAGGTGAAGCGTGAGCGATCTGTTAAGTCAGGACGAAATTGATGCCCTCTTGCACGGTGTCGATGATGTCGAAGAGGAAGAGATAGGCGGCGCTGGAGACCCCGGCGTAGCCCAGTTTGACTTCTCCTCCCAAGACCGCATCGTCCGTGGTCGCATGCCGACGCTGGAGCTGGTGAATGAACGTTTCGCCCGCCATATGCGGATCAGCCTGTTCAACATGATGCGTCGTACCGCCGAGGTCTCCATCAACGGCGTGCAGATGCTCAAGTTTGGCGAGTATGTTCATACCCTGTTTGTGCCGACCAGTCTCAACATGGTGCGGTTCCGCCCGCTCAAGGGGACGGCGCTCATCACCATGGAGGCCCGACTGGTCTTCATCCTAGTGGAGAACTTTTTCGGTGGCGATGGCCGTTATCACGCCAAGATTGAGGGGCGCGAGTTCACGCCGACCGAGCGGCGCATTATCCAGATGCTGCTCAAACTGGTGTTTGAGGATTACAAGGATGCCTGGGCGCCGGTGATGGACGTGGGGTTCGAGTATCTCGACTCCGAAGTGAACCCGGCGATGGCCAACATCGTCAGCCCGACCGAGGTGATCGTGGTCAGCTCGTTCCACATCGAGCTCGATGGTGGCGGCGGCGACTTCCACGTGGCGATGCCCTACTCCATGCTGGAGCCGATCCGCGAGCTGCTGGATGCCGGTGTGCAGAGTGACAAGGGGGATACCGACGTACGCTGGAGCAAGGCGCTGCGTGACGAGATCATGGACGTCAAGGTGGAGCTGCGGGCCAAGCTGCTGGAGACCGAACTCACCCTGCGTGAACTGATGGAGCTGCGACCCGGCGATATCATTCCGGTCGATATGCCGGAAAATCTGCTGGTTTTTGTGGAGGACTTGCCCACTTTCCACGCCAAGATGGGCCGCACCAAGGATAATGTGGCGCTCAAGATCACCGACAAGCTCAAACGTCCTGAAGGGGTCAAGACGGAGATGCATCTGGTGACCCGGGGCGGGGTACGAATTGATGGCGAGGCCGAGCTGGAAGAGCTCGAGCGCAGTATCGAAGATCAACAGCGATAATTGACGGTTTATTACGGTAAACGGTCACGAAGTAGCATAAGGAAACAAGATGAGCGGAACTGAGGAAGAGGATCTGATGGCTGATGCCTGGGCTGCGGCTCTGGAGGAGCAGGTGACGGCGGAAGCCAAGCCAGCCCCGCTGGAAGAGTTGAAAGATGATGCCCCCATCAGTGCCGAGGAGCGTCGCAAGCTCGACACCATTCTCGATATTCCGGTCACTATCGCCATGGAGGTGGGCCGCAGCCAGATCAGCATTCGCAATCTGTTGCAGCTGAACCAGGGCTCGGTGGTGGAGCTGGATCGTGTTGCAGGCGAGCCGCTGGATGTATTGGTCAACGGCACCCTGATCGCTCACGGCGAGGTGGTGGTGGTGAACGACAAGTTCGGTATCCGCCTGACCGATGTCATCAGCCAGATTGAACGGATCAAGAAGCTCAAATGATGCGCCTCCTGTTGTTATTGCTGCCTGTTCCGGCCTTTGCCGAGACAGCGGCATCTGCCAACGTGCCTAGTCTGAGCTCCTGGTTGCTCTCAAGTCTGATGGTGATTGGTCTCATTCTGGTGCTGGGCTTTCTGCTCAAGAAGAGCAAGCTGGCGACCGCCATTGGGGGCGGCCAGATGCGGGTCATCGCCTCGTTGCCAGTGGGTTACAAAGAGAAGCTGCTGGTGGTCAAGGTGGGCGAGCAGCAGTTGCTGGTCGGCGTAACACCGCAGCAGGTCAACTTTCTCTACCGGCTGGAGGAGCCGCTGGATGAAAATCAGCCGCAGGCGTTTTCTCAGCAGCTTGGCAAATTGATGGGCAAGCATGAAAAAAGCTAACGGCTTATGGCTGAAAACGGGGCTGCTGGTCAGCCTGCTGATACCACTCTTTTGCTCCTGGCCTGCGCTGGCACAGGACGCCATGTCGGCGGTGACCGTCAAGACCATGGGGGATGGCTCTCAGGAGTACAGCCTGACCCTGCAAGTGCTGGCGCTGATGACCGCGCTCTCCTTCTTGCCTGCCATGGTGATCATGATGACCTCGTTTACCCGCATCATTGTGGTGTTGGGTATCTTGCGCCAGGCGATCGGTCTGCAACAGAGTCCCTCCAACCAGGTGTTGATCGGCATCGCCCTGTTTATGTCGTTCTTCATCATGTCGCCGGTGCTGGATCGCATCAATGATGAGGCGTTGCAGCCCTATCTGGCCGAGACCATTCAGGCAAAGGAGGCGCTGGAGCGGGCCGAGTTGCCCATCCACCAGTTCATGCTGGCCCAGACCCGGATCAAGGATCTCAATACCTTTATGGAGATCGCCAACGTGCAGGTGGAGAAACCTGCCGATGTGCCGCTACGAGTGTTGATCCCGGCGTTTGTCACCAGCGAGCTGAAAACCGCCTTCCAGATTGGTTTTATGCTGTTCCTGCCGTTCCTGGTCATCGATCTGGTGGTCGCCAGTATCCTGATGGCGATGGGGATGATGATGCTCTCGCCGATGATTGTCTCGCTGCCTTTCAAGCTGATGCTGTTCGTGATGGTGGATGGCTGGAACCTCATTTTGGGGTCATTGGCCAACAGTTTCGGACTGGGTGCCGGTTAGCCGGTCGAGCGCAAGGAGCCCGAACATGAGTCCTGAAACCTTTGTCGACGTCTTTCGCGAGGCGCTCTGGCTGGTCAATATCATGGTCAGCGCCGTGATCCTGCCCAGCCTCGCTATCGGGCTGGTGGTAGCCATTTTTCAGGCGGCCACCTCCATCAACGAACAGACCCTGAGCTTTCTGCCCCGTCTTATCGTGACCCTGCTAGCCCTGGGAATTGGTGCTCACTGGGGAATGCAGAGTCTGATGGACTTCTTCATACTGATGGTCAATCAAATCCCTGAGGTGGTGGGATGACCTACACAACCGCTCTGATCATGGAGTGGTTGTCTTCCATCCTCTGGCCGCTGGCGCGGGTGAGCAGCCTGCTGATGGTGATGGCGGTATTCGGCAGCCGCCTCGCTCCTGCGCGGGTTCGGATGGGGCTGGCTTTGGCCATCACCTTTCTGATTGCCCCGCTGCTTCCGAAAATGCCCCCCATTGAACTCTTCTCTGCCGGCAGCTTTCTGGTATTGGGCCAGCAGCTGCTCATCGGTATTGCCCTCGGCCTGATGACCCAGTTTCTGATGGAGAGCTTCGTGATGGCCGGTCAGGTCATCGCCATGCAGACCAGTCTGGGTTTTGCCACCCTGGTGGATCCGATGAATGGCCAGTCGGCCCCCGTGGTGGGGCAGTTTTATCTGATGCTGGCGACCCTGGTGTTTCTGGCGCTGGATGGTCATCTGGTGATGCTGCGGCTGGTCATTCTTAGTTTCGAGACACTGCCTGTCTCCGAGCACGGCCTCTCGGTTTCATCCATGAAAACCCTGAGTGCGTTTCTGGGTGTGATGTATCAGGCTGCTTTGGTTATGTCGCTCTCAGCCATCGTCGCTTTGCTCCTAATCAACTTCGCCTTTGGTGTCATGACCCGGGCGGCGCCGCAGCTCAACATTTTCAGTATCGGTTTTGCGGTCAGTATGATGTCGGGTCTGCTGATCCTCTGGCTCACTATCGGCGGGTTCCTCGGTCACTTCGACATCATGTGGGAGCGGGTGCAGGAGGTTAGCTGCGAGCTGATCAACACCCAGTGCTTCGGGGGCGCTCATGGCTGATACCGACCAGGAACGTACCGAACAACCCACGGGCAAACGACTGCAACAGGCCCGTGAAAAAGGGCAGATTGCACGTTCAAAAGAGCTGGGGACCGCCAGCGTTCTGCTCTCGGCGGTCTTTGGCCTGTTGATGCTCAAGGGCTCGCTGGCGACCGCCATGGTCAAGGTTGTCACCATGGGCTTTACCCTGGATCGGGAGCAGGCCTTCGATCCCAATGCCATGATCGCTATGGTGCCGGCGCTGCTGGGGGAACTGGTGCTTCCGCTGGGACTCTTGTTTGCACTGGTGGCGATTGCCGCTTTTATCGGCAACACCCTGATGGGGGGGATGAACTTCTCCACTGAAGCCATGATGCCCAAGATGAGCAAGCTGAGTCCACTCAGCGGCATCAAGCGAATGTTCGGGGTGCAGTCACTGATTGAGCTGGTCAAATCCATCGCCAAGGTGGTGTTCATCACCCTGTTTGCCTGGTGGATGTTATCCAGCCAGTTCGATCACCTGCTCAACCTCTCCATGGAGGGTTTCCCCGGCGGTATTATCGATGCGCTGGAGTTGTTTCTCTGGATGTTGATCATCCTCTGCTGCGCCCTGCTTCCCATCGTTGCCATCGACGTGCCGTTCCAGCAGTGGAACCACATGCGTCAGCTCAAGATGACCAAGCAGGAGGTCAAGGACGAGTTCAAGGACAGCGAAGGCAAGCCAGAGGTAAAGGGCAAGATCCGCCAGTTGCAGATGCAGATGGCGATGCGTCGAATGATGGGGGATGTACCCAAGGCTGATGTGGTGATCACCAACCCGACCCACTACTCGGTAGCGCTCAAGTATGATGCGGGCAAACCCGGTGCCGCGCCCAAGGTCGTGGCCAAGGGCACAGATGAAATTGCAATGAAGATCAGGGAGATCGCCAGAGAGTACGAGATCCCCATCATGCCGTCACCAGCCTTGACCCGGGCTATTTACCACTCAACCGAGCTGGGCCACGAGATCCCGGAAGGGCTGTTTGCGGCGGTTGCCCAGGTGCTCGCTTATGTCTTCCAGCTCAAGAAATTCCGCCGTGGTCAGGGGCGCCGTCCCCAACCGCTGGCTAAAGATCTGCCCATTCCGACCGAATATCGAAAATGACAAAGTTCTGACGTAGTCACAATAAATCCATTGCATTTCAATGTCTTGTATTGTTGGCTTGATGTTTGCTTTAATCTGGCACCAGCAGGTTGAAATTGAGAAGCGCGATGGAATTCAAAGCAGTATTGGGCCAGTTCAAAGAGTACCGGGGAGTATTGGGCAAAGGCCTTGGTACCCCTCTGCTGGTATTGGCCGCGCTCGGTATGGTGGTGTTACCCATCCCGCCGCTGATGCTGGACGTGCTCTTCTCCTTTAACATTGCCCTCTCCATCGTGGTGCTGCTGGTATCCGTCTATACCCGCCGCCCCCTCGAATTTGCGGCCTTCCCGACCGTACTGCTGCTCGCTACCTTGCTGCGGTTGGCGTTGAACGTCGCCTCGACCCGGGTGGTGTTGCTGGAAGGTCATAATGGTAGTGCGGCGGCCGGCCATGTGATCGAGGCGTTCGGTAACGTGGTGATCGGCGGCAACTATGCGGTCGGCATCATCGTTTTCACCATCCTGATGATCATCAACTTTGTGGTCATTACCAAGGGTGCCGGGCGGATCGCGGAAGTGAGTGCCCGTTTTACCCTTGATGCGATGCCGGGCAAACAGATGGCCATCGATGCCGATTTGAACGCCGGTCTCATCAATCAGGAAGAGGCGAAGAAGCGTCGTCAGGATGTGACCCAGGAAGCTGACTTCTACGGCTCCATGGATGGTGCCTCCAAGTTTGTCAAAGGGGATGCCATTGCGGGCATCATGATCCTCTTTATCAACATCATCGGCGGCTTCATCATCGGGATGATGCAGCACCAGCTGACCTTCAGCGAATCGGCCGAGATCTATACCCTGTTGGCCATCGGTGACGGTCTGGTGGCGCAGATCCCCTCCCTGCTGCTCTCAATTGCAGCCGCCATCATAGTGACCCGTCAGAATACTGATCAGGACATGGGTACCGCAGTACTGGGCCAGCTGTTTGACAATCCCAAGGCGCTGATCATCTCGGCCGGGATTCTGCTGATGATGGGGCTGGTGCCGGGGATGCCGCATTTCGCCTTCCTGAGTCTGGGGGCTCTTGCCGCCGCTGGCGCCTGGTGGTTGCTGCGCCGCGAGAAACTGGCTGCCGCCAAAGCGGCCAAGGGCGAGCTGCTGCCTGCCACTGCCGAACAACCCCATGAGCAGAAAGAGCTGAGCTGGGACGATGTGATGCCGGTGGACATCATCGGGCTGGAAGTGGGTTATCAGCTGATCCCGCTTGTGGATCGCAATCAGGGTGGCGAACTGCTCAACCGGATCAAAGGGGTGCGCAAGAAACTCTCGCAAGAGCTGGGCTTTCTGGTCCCGGCCGTCCACATTCGCGACAACCTGGATCTGGCGCCAAACCAATACCGCATCACCTTGATGGGGGTCAGTACCGGCGAGGCCAATGTCTACCATGATAAGGAGATGGCCATCAATCCGGGGCAGGTGTTCGGCCAGATCCAGGGGATAGCGACCCGGGATCCCGCCTTCGGGCTGGAAGCGGTCTGGGTTGCCAAGGAGATGGTCTCTCAGGCGCAGACGCTGGGGTATACGGTGGTGGATACCGCGACCGTGGTGGCTACCCATCTGAGCCAGATCCTGACCAACCATGCGGCTCTGCTGCTGGGTCATGACGAGGTACAACAACTGCTCGACATGATTGGCAAACATCAGAGCAAGCTGGTCGAAGGGTTGGTGCCGGAAGTGATCAGCATGGGTAACCTTGTGAAGGTATTGCAGAATTTGCTCAATGAAGGCGTGCCAATCCGCGATATGCGCACTATCCTGCAGACCCTGGTTGAATACGCGCCGCGCAGTCCGGATCCGGAAGTGCTCACGGCCGCTTGCCGGATTGCCCTGCGTCGCCTGATTGTGCAAGAGATTGCAGGCCCCGATCCCGAGCTGCCGGTGATTACCTTGGCGCCGGAATTGGAACGTATATTGCATCAATCCCTGCAGGCTGGTGGCGGTGATGGTGCCGGTATTGAACCGGGTCTGGCTGAGCGGATGCAGCGTTCGCTGGTGGAAGCCACTCAACGACAAGAATTGGAAGGCCAACCGGCCGTGCTTCTGACATCGGGGATCTTGCGCAATACCCTGGCGAAATTTGTCAAGAATGCCATTCCTGGATTGCGCGTTCTGTCTTATCAGGAAGTGCCCGACGACAAGCAGATCCGCATCGTCAGTGCGGTAGGGCAGAACTAGTTAGCGGAGACGACGGGTGAAGATTAAGCGGTTTTTTGCCAAGGATATGCGAACGGCTCTGGCCGAGGTCAAGGAGACTCTCGGGCCTGACGCCGTCATCATGTCCAACAAGAAGGTCACCGGAGGGGTAGAGATAGTCGCCGCAGTCGATTATCAATCCCAGGTCCCGGGGCCCAAAGATGCGCCGGTTCGCCGTCAGCTGAACGATGAGAGCGTCAATATTTCGTCTGCTGCTCGGCAGATGATCCGCCCCGAGCCGACGCCGGCGAAGGAGCAGAACGAACATTATGCCGATACCCTGGCCGCCTTGCTGGCGCGCCAGCAGAAGCTCAAGCCGGGCAATGGGGGGCCAATGGGCAATACCCAATCGGCCGGGCTGGCCGCTGCCAATGCAGCGCCCAGAACATTGGCCGAGCAGGGGCAGTGGGGCGCAGCCCCGGAGCCTGCCAAGCCCAAGGCCCGGGTTGCCTCCGGCCAGCGTGTTCCTCAACCTGCCCAGCGGGATCAGGAGATGGAAGGGATGCGCAAGGAGATGGCCAGCATCCGCAAATTGCTGGAGCACCAGATCTCCGGGCTGATGTGGCAAGAGGTGGAGCGCCGCGAACCGATGCGGGCCCTGCTGATCAAGGAGCTCAAGAAACTGGGCTTTGACGATGCGTTTGCCGATCAACTGGCGGGACTGATCCCCGAAGATATGTCCATCCATCAGGCGATGGCCCAGTTGGCCGAGGTGCTGACGGCCCAGCTCAAGATCAGTGAGGACGAGATCATGCGTCAGGGCGGCGCGGTGGCGCTGCTTGGTCCGACCGGGGTGGGCAAAACCACTACCATCGCCAAGCTGGCTGCCCGTTTCGCCATGAAGTATGGCGCCGAGCAGGTGGCGCTGATCACCACCGACAACTACCGGATTGGTGCCCATGAACAGCTGCAGACCTATGGCCGCATCATGGGTTGCCCGGTACGGCAGGTGCGTGATGCTGAAGAGCTGGCCAATGCCCTTTATCAGTTCCGCCACCGTCGGCTGGTACTGATCGATACGGCCGGGGTGGGTCAGCGGGATATCCGGTTGACCGAGCAGCTCGATACCCTGGTCAAGAATGCCAAGGTGCGGATCCGCAGTTATCTGGTGATGTCGGCAACTTCCCAGCGTCGGGTGATGCAGGAGGCGGTTGACCATTTCCGGCGTATTCCATTAAGCGGCTGCATACTTACCAAATTGGATGAAAGTCTGAATCTGGGCGAAGTGATTAACGTGTGTATCCAGAATTCATTGCCCATCAGCTATATCACTGACGGACAAAGGGTTCCGGAAGATATTCAGGTTGCCAATGCGGCGCAGCTCGTCGGGGCTGCCATGGGCTCGCTGGAGCGAGAAACAGAGGAGCCCTATTTCTGGGGCGCAGGCTTTGGCGAGGCCGAAGATTCGGAGTTTTATGAGTAACATGTATATGGATCAGGCGAGTGGTCTGCGCAAAATGCGTCAAAACAATCGAGTAAAAGTAATCGCCGTTTCCGGTGGTAAAGGTGGCGTGGGCAAGACCAACGTGACCCTGAACGTGGCCGGAGCCATGGCCGCCCAAGGCAAGCGGGTGATGGTGCTGGATGCCGACCTGGGTCTGGCCAACGTCGACGTCATGCTTGGGCTGCGGGTTCATCGCAACCTCTCTCATGTCCTGGCGGGTGAATGCACCATCGACGATATCATCGTCGAAGGCCCTTACGGCATGATGATCGTGCCTGCGACCTCGGGCACCCAGTCCATGGTCGAGCTTTCTCCGGTGCAGCATGCCGAGCTTATCCGCGCCTTCAGCGAGATGAAGACCCAGGTCGACATCCTGCTGGTGGATACGGCTGCGGGGATCTCCGACATGGTGCTGAGCTTCACCCGAGCAGCTCAAGATATCATGGTGGTGGTCTGCGATGAGCCGACCTCCATCACCGATGCCTACGCCCTCATCAAGATCCTCTCCAAGGATCACGGCGTGTTTCGTTTCAAGGTGGTGGCCAATATGGTGCGCAGTCTGCGCGAAGGGCAGGAGCTCTTTGCCAAACTGACCCGGGTCACGGATCGTTTCCTCGACACCTCGCTGGAGCTGGTCGCCTGTGTACCCTATGACACCAATCTGCGTGCCGCTGTGCGCAAGCAGAAGCTGATTGTCGAGGCGTTTCCCAAGTCGCCGGCCGCACTGGCGTTCCGGGCCCTTGCCAACAAGGCGGCGAGCTGGCCGGTTCCCAACCAGCCGGGCGGCCATCTGGAGTTTTTCCTGGAAAATTTGTTGCAGAAACCGGCCACAACACAGGAAGGTTCCCGTGAATAAAGCCCAAGCGTACTTGCGTCATCAGGATTCCTACGTGCTGGTGGAGCGTCATGCTCCCCTGGTCAAGCGAATTGCCCAGCATTTGTTGGCTCGCCTGCCCAGCAGTGTCTTGCTGGATGACCTGATCCAGGCAGGTATGATTGGGCTGCTTGAAGCCTCCCGCAACTTTGACGGTAGCAAGGGGGCCAGCTTCGAGACGTATGCCGGGATCCGCATCCGAGGCGCCATGCTGGATGAGATCCGGCGTGGTGACTGGGTACCCCGCTCTGTGCATCGCAACAGTCGCGCTATTGCAGAGGCGATCGAGAATGTCGAGCAGACTCACGGGCGTGACGCGCGAGATACCGAAGTTGCTGCCGAGATGGGGGTCTCCATCGCTGATTACCATGCGATGCTGCAAGACGTCTCCTGCGGCAAAATTATCGGCATCGAAGATTTGGGGGTCAGCGAGGATGTGATCGGCAACCCCGATGATGCCCCTTCAGGCTCGGGATTCGATGAATTGGCTGCCGAGCGATTTCAGATTCAATTATCCGAGCAAATTGGTCGTCTACCAGAGAGAGAAGCTTTGGTTCTCTCTCTTTACTACGATGAAGAGCTGAATTTGCGTGAAATTGGCGAGGTTTTGAATGTCAGCGAGTCGCGTGTGAGCCAGATCCACAGTCAGGCAATGCACAGATTGCGTGCTCGTTTGAGAGATTGGCATCTATAAGTGTTTGTACTGGCTACACTGAGATGAAACTCTAAGGCATAATCCGCACGACACAACCCGTTTTTAGCATCATGTAAGTGAGCCACTCTGGTGGCTATTTAGGAGGGAATTTTGGACAAGAACATGAAAATCCTCATTGTTGACGATTTTTCAACGATGCGCCGGATTATCAAGAACTTGCTGCGCGACTTGGGATTCAACAATACCCATGAGGCGGATGACGGCAATACAGCGCTGCCGATGCTGAAAAATGGTGATTTTCAGTTTGTAGTTACCGACTGGAACATGCCTGGCATGCAAGGTATTGACCTGCTTAAAGCCATCCGTGTCGATGAGAAGCTCAAGCATCTGCCGGTACTGATGGTAACTGCTGAAGCCAAACGTGAGCAGATCATTGAAGCCGCCCAAGCTGGCGTCAACGGTTACATCGTCAAGCCCTTCACCGCAGCAACGCTCAAAGAAAAACTCGACAAAATTTTCGAACGAATTGGCTAAGGAGCTGCAGGGATGATGGCCAAAACGAGAGCAATGATTTCGCTCGACCAGGCAAGGATGCTTGTTGCTCATCTGGAGCAAGGCGAATTTGAGCTGGCCGATGAACTGCTTGCCGAAGTATGTGCCCCCAACGCAGCCGATCTGTTTGAAAAAGTAGGTCAGCTGACCCGACAACTGCATGATTCACTTCAAGAATTTCGCCTCGATCCCCGTATTCCCGATTTGGCTACTCATGATATTCCCGATGCTCGGGAACGCTTGAGCTACGTTATCGATATGACCGACAAAGCGGCCAATCGCACAATGGATGCGGTGGAAGCCAGTTTGCCGATAGCGGATCGCCTGAATGACAATATCCAGCTGGTGATGCCGAACTGGAATGCCCTGATGTCTCGTGACATGAGCGTGGGGCAGTTCAAATCCTTATGTCACCAACTTGATGATTTTATTAAGGCTTCAGAGTCTGATGCCGATAAATTACGGCAACTGCTGACAGAAATCCTGATGGCACAAGATTTTCAGGATTTGACAGGTCAGATGATCCGCAAGGTCATCAAGCTTGTTCAGGAAGTTGAAACAAAATTAATAGAAATGCTGACCATGTTTGGTGAGGCTTCTGCTGAGCATTCAACTCGTAGTATTCCTGTCAACGGGATTGAAGCAGAGGGCCCTATCATGAACCCCGAGGCTCGTGCCGATGTGGTCAATGGTCAGGATGATGTGGACGATCTGCTGTCTAGCTTGGGATTCTAATGGAGTGACGCATGGCCTTCGAAGTTGATGAAGACATACTGCAAGACTTTCTGGTCGAAGCATCCGAAATATTGGAACAGTTGTCTGAACAACTGGTCGACTTGGAAAAGCGGCCCGATGACAAGAACCTGTTGAATGCCATCTTTCGCGGTTTCCATACCGTGAAAGGGGGGGCAGGTTTTCTGTCGCTCGGTGAACTGGTTGATGTATGCCACGGTGCGGAAAACGTGTTCGATATCTTGCGTAATGGCAAGCGAACCGTTACTGCGGAGCTGATGGATGTAATCCTGCAAGCGCTGGATGCCATTAATGTCATGTTCGCCCAGGTTCAAAATCGCGAAGCACCCAGCCCTGCGTCAGATGATTTGCTTCATGACCTCCATGAGTTGTGCAAGCCAGAAGGGGAAGAGCAACTGCGCACGGCTACCAGCGCGGCTGCGGAATCTGAACCTGCAGCACCGGTAGTTCTTGAAGAAGTTGCTCCAGAAGTTGTTGAACCCGCAGCCATCAGCAGCGAGCCTGCTCCTGTCAATGGCGGCGGATCGATCGATGAAATTTCTGCAGATGAATTCGAGCGTCTGCTGGACGAGCTCCACGGCGTGGGTGGGGCTCCGACCAAGACGGTTGCAGCAGCCCCGATAGCGGGTGGCTCTGGCGATATCACCGATGATGAGTTTGAGGCCTTGCTGGATCAGCTCCATGGTCAGGGACAGCACATGGGGGCGCCAGAGGTAAATCCTCTGAAGTCGGTGCAAAAAGAGGTGGACGAGCTTATCGATGATGATGAGTTTGAGCGTCTGCTCGATGAATTGCATGGTCGTGGTCAAGGGCCTCAGAGTACTATGGCACCTGCCGCACCTGCCGCACCTGCCGCACCTGCCGCACCTGCCGCACCTGCCGCACCTGCCGCACCTGCCGCACCTGCCGCACCTGCTGCGGTGACTCCGCCCAAACCGGCCACTCCTGTTGCCAAACCAGCACCGGCAGCCCCCGCAAAACCCGCTGAAGCAGCCAAGGCACCAGCGCCTGCCGCCAAGGCTGCGCCTGCGCCAGCAGAAAATAGTGCCGTGCAAAGCGATACGACGGTGCGGGTGGATACCAAGACCCTCGATGTCATCATGAACATGGTAGGTGAGTTGGTACTGGTTCGTAACCGGCTGGTGAGCTTGGGTATTGCCAGTAATGATGAAGAGATGTCAAAGGCGGTTGCCAATCTGGATGTGGTAACGGCTGACCTGCAAGGTGCGGTGATGAAAACCCGCATGCAGCCAATCAAGAAGGTATTTGGTCGTTTCCCGCGCGTGGTACGTGATCTGGCCAGAACCCTCAAGAAAGAGATTGAGCTGGTGATGGTGGGCGAAGAGACAGATCTGGATAAAAACCTGGTGGAGGCGCTCGCCGATCCTCTGGTTCACCTCGTTCGCAACTCATGCGATCACGGGGTCGAAATGCCGGATGTGCGGGAGAAAGCGGGCAAGCCGCGGCAAGGGACAATTACCCTTAGCGCCTCCCAGCAAGGTGACCATATTCTGCTTTGCATCGAGGATGATGGGGCTGGGATGGATCCTGAGAAACTCAAGTCCATCGCAATCAGTCGCGGTGTTCTGGATTCAGATACTGCCGCTCGCATGAGCGACAACGATGCCTATAACCTGATCTTTGCTCCGGGCTTTTCAACCAAGGCCGAGATCTCCGATATATCTGGCCGTGGTGTCGGAATGGATGTGGTTAAAACCAGCATTGTCAGCCTCAATGGATCGGTGCACATCGATTCCACCTGGGGGAAAGGTACCCGTCTCGAAATCAAGGTGCCGTTGACGCTAGCCATTCTGCCGACTCTGATGGTTGAGGTGGGTGAGCAGACCTTCGCACTTCCCCTTGGTTGTGTGAACGAGATTTTCCATCTGGATCTGAAAAAGGCCAACATGGTTGATGGCCAGCTCACCATCATTGTGCGCGAGAAGGCGATACCGCTCTTCTATCTGCACAAGTGGTTGATTCGTGGCGCCAACAAGCGTTCACGTCAGGATACCGGACATGTGGTGATCGTGCAGATTGGCACTCAGCAAATCGGGTTTGTGGTAGACAGCTTGATTGGTCAGGAAGAGGTGGTGATCAAGCCACTCGATAACCTGCTGCAAGGCACCCCTGGCATGGCCGGGGCGACCATTACCAGTGATGGCGGAATTGCCCTTATTTTGGATGTGCCTAGTCTGCTCAAAGCATATGCACGTAGACATTAATAGCTCAGGCCCAAGGAGTTAGAAAAACAACAATGGCAGTCAAGGTATTAGTTGTCGACGATTCGAGCTTCTTTCGCCGTCGGGTGAGCGAGATCATCAATCAGGATCCCATGCTAACGGTGATTGATACTGCCCAGAATGGACGTGAGGCGGTGGACAAGGCGATGTCGCTGCGCCCTGATGTGATCACCATGGACATCGAGATGCCCGTGATGGATGGCATCAGTGCGGTGCGGGAGATCATGGCCAAGTGCCCAACCCCCATTCTGATGTTCTCCTCCCTGACCCATGAAGGGGCCAAGGCTACGCTGGATGCGCTGGACGCCGGAGCACTCGACTTCTTGCCCAAGAAGTTTGAGGACATTGCCAGAGACAAAGATGAAGCGGTCAGACTGTTGCAACAACGGGTGAAGGAGATCTCCCGCAAGCGCTTCCTGATGACATCTGCTGCTCGCCCCAAAGCACCTGAACCGGTTACTCGTGCTCCGCTGGGCAGTACTGCGCCCAGAACTCCTGATCGTCAGCTTGACCTGCAACGTACGGTGCCAAGTACCTCATTCAAGCGCAGTGGCAAGAGTTATCAGTTGGTGGCGATCGGCACTTCTACCGGCGGACCAGTTGCTTTGCAAAATGTGCTGACCAAGTTGCCGGGGGATTTTCCCCATCCCATCTTGCTTATCCAGCATATGCCAGCCACTTTTACTGCCGCGTTCGCTGCCCGCCTCAACGGGTTATGTCAGATTGGCGTCAAGGAAGCGGAAGATGGCGATGTGCTTAAACCAGGGCATGCCTATCTTGCTCCCGGTGGCAAACAGATGCTGCTGGAAGGTCGTGGTGCAGGGGCTCGCATTCGCATCGTGGATGGCAACGACAAGGTAAATTACAAGCCTTGTGTGGACATTACCTTTGCCTCTGCGGCCAAGACCTATGCCGACAAGGTATTGGCGATTGTGCTGACCGGTATGGGCGCAGATGGCCGTGATGGCGCCAGACTGCTGAAAGAGCAGGGATCAACCATCTGGGCTCAGGATGAGGCTTCCTGCGTGGTATATGGTATGCCCCAAGCAGTAGCTAAAGCGGGGATTGCCAGCGAATCACTCCCTCTGGACAAGGTGGCCCAGCGTATTCTGGTTGAGTTGGGGCGCTAATCATGGGCTTGCTCGGTCTGCTCCTGGCATTGGGGGCTATTGCCATTGCCCAACTGTGGCATGGCGGCTCCCTGTTGACGCTGGTGGACGGCCCCGCTTTTTTGATCGTGCTGGGTGGTACCGTTGGTGCAGTCACGTTGCAGACTCCAGCCAAGTACATCATGCTGGCGTTGCGCCAGCTGTTATGGATTTTTACCCCTCCCCACCAAGATCTTGCGACGCAGGCCGAACGATTGCAGTCATGGGCCGTCTTTGCGCGCCAGCAAGGGCTGCTGGCCCTTGAAAATCAGGCCGAGCAGGAGGAGGACAACTTTACCCGCCAAGGGCTTGGTATGATTGTCGATGGGGTATCCACAGAGGATATCCGTATGCTGCTGGAAGCGGACATCGATATCGAGCAGGAGCGTAATGAACATGCCGCCAGGGTATTTGAAGCCATGGGGGGGTACAGTCCGACCATCGGGATCATCGGTGCCGTGCTGGGCCTGATCCAGGCCATGTTTCATCTCGAAGACCCGTCAGCGCTGGGGGCGGGTATCGCAGTGGCATTTGTGGCGACCATCTATGGAGTGGGGTTTGCCAACCTCATCTACCTGCCTATCGCCAATCGGCTACGCGCATTTCACTACCACTATGCACTCTTTCAGGAGATGACCCTGGAAGGGCTGCTGGCTATCGCCCATGGTGAAAACGGCTTGCAGGTTGAACGCCGGCTCAGGGCCTATTTGAAAGGAGAGTAGCCATGCGCAAGCGCTATCGGTTGCACTTGCAGGGTCGCGAGCATCTTGACCGTTGGCTGGTTTCCTATGCCGATTATATGACGCTGATCTTTGCCTTGTTCGTGGTGCTCTACTCTGTTGCGCTGGTGAACAAGGACAAGTATCGCGCGGTGATTGATGGTATGAGCCAGGCGTTCAGTGTCATGCAGTCTGGCGGCAATGGCTTGCTTGAAGGGCAGGGTAATTCCCTGCTGGATAACGCGGTATCTGCCTCTCCATCATTGCTGGAAAGCCCAGCATCCCCCTCTCCTTCACTTGCTCCTATTTCTGGTGTGCCAGTGCTGCAAGATGGCGCGACACTTGCAAAACTCGATATGCAGTTGCAACAGAGCATGGGCTCGCTGGTGGATGCCGGTATCGTCAAAGTGACGCAAGATGAGAATTGGCTGACGATAGAACTTAGTTCCGGGTTGTTGTTTGGCAGCGGCAGTGCCTTTTTGGGACCAAACGCTGCACCGATCATTAATACTCTTTCAAGTATTCTCAAACCGGTCGATAACTATGTAAGGGTTCGGGGTTATACCGATAACCAACAGATAAATAATGAAATTTATCGTTCTAACTGGGCGCTTTCTGCTGCTCGGGCCGAAGCGGTACTCAATGGTTTGATTGCAGATGGGATCGCCCCTCAGCGTCTGGCGTTCGAGGCATATGGCGAGTTTTCCCCCTTTGCTGACAACAGCAGTGAGCAGGGCAGACTGCAGAATCGCAAGGTTGTGGTCGCTATCTCCAAATTTGCCTGGGTGCCGCCGGCACCTGTGGTTGCAACACCGACGGTAGTTGCTGAACCGGTTCCAGCTGTACAGCAGGCGGTGGATGCAGGAGAGATAAAGGTGATCACCTTGCCCGGTGGTGGCATACGCATAACAACAAGGCAGGATTGATACAGTGATTGTTTGGACGGTTGCCAACCAGAAAGGTGGTGTGGGTAAAACCACCACAGTGGTCTCGCTTGCGGGGATTCTGGCCCAGCGTGGCCAGCGGGTGCTGTTGATTGATACCGATCCCCATGCTTCGCTGACTGCATATCTTGATTTTGATTCAGATCGCCTGGATGGAACCCTCTATGAGTTGTTTCAAGCTGTCAAACCGACAGCCGAGCTTGTCAATAAACTGACGCTCAAGACCAAGTTCGAAAATATCAACTTACTGCCAGCATCTATTACCTTGGCGACCCTTGATCGGGTGATGGGCAATCGTGAGGGGATGGGACTGGTACTGAAGCGGGCACTGCTGCGCATTCAGGATCAATATGATTACGTGCTGATCGATTGCCCGCCAGTACTGGGGGTGATGATGGTCAACGCGCTGGCTGCCTGCGATCGCATTCTGGTGCCTGTCCAGACAGAATTTCTGGCCCTCAAGGGGTTGGAGCGGATGATGAAAACATTCGAGATCATGCAGCGTTCCAAGCGTGACAAGTTCCGTTATACCGTGATCCCGACCATGTTCGACAAGCGCACCCGTGCCTCTCTGATGACCTTGAAGTCGATCAAGGATCAATATGGAGATTCAGTGTGGAATGCGGTGATCCCTATTGATACCAAGTTTCGGGATGCCAGCTTGCTGCATATCCCCCCGTCTATCTATTCTCCCGGGAGTCGTGGAACCTATGCATATGAAACGCTGCTCAACCATCTTGATGCCCTTGAGCGGCAACGGGTTCATGAGGTGACGGCATGAGAGATACCATTCAAGTTCGGGCGATGGATGACTATTTCCACTCCCTGCTGCTCGATGAGCCACTGGTGCTGGATGAGGTGGAAGAGATTCAATCTGCCCCTGTTTTACAGTTGCAACGTCAGCCTCAAAGCGTCCCCGAGGTAGTCGCCGCACCTTACCTTGAAAGCGATCCACGGCTTGCCCAGCTCGGTGAGCTATTGGCTCAGGTGGGACAAGTCCAGTTTGAGAATGACGCCTTCACCCAGGAGATAACACTCACCACTCCGCTGGAGATTGTGGCAGAGGAATCACTGCTGCTGGTGGAGCCTGAATGGCCTGAGGAGGTTCTGCTTCCCGAGGTTGCAGAGCCCCATACTACTATCCTGACCGAGACGGCGCTGGAGGTTGCTCCGGTAGAGGCCAGTGAACCGGTTGCTTGGGAAAATATCGATACCGGTAAAGAGTTTCAGGCCCTTTTCTTTGAAGTCGCAGGCGTGACGTTTGCGGTGCCGTTGACCGAGCTGGGTGGTATTCATCAGCTGGGTGAGATCACCTCCCTGTTTGGCCAACCGGGTTGGTACAAGGGGATCATGACCTCCCGCGAGCAGAAGATGAATGTGGTCGATACTGCCCAGTGGGTCATGCCGGGTCAGCATCTCGAGATGGATGATTACAAGTATCTGATTATGCTTGGTGAATCGCCGTGGGGATTAGCCTGCCACCATCTCAAAGGGACTGAATTGTTACACCGTGACCAGGTGAAATGGCGCCATCAGGAGGGCAAGCGCCCTTGGTTGGCTGGCATGGTCAAAGAAAAAATGTGTGCCCTGTTACACGTCCGCGAACTGCTCCTGTTGCTGGAGCGTGGGGTTAACATAGAAGGTCGCTGATAACTTCTGCAATCGAGCTGTTTTATTGCTAGTTTTAGCAGTAGACGTTTTCATAAAAGGAATAAAAACATGACAGAAAAGCGCAATATTGCACAGAATCTGGCCGAAGATGAAGTGCTGCAATGGGTAACCTTCCAACTGGAAAACGAAACCTACGGCATCAATGTGATGCAGGTTCAGGAGGTGTTGCGCTACACCGAAATTGCACCGGTGCCGGGTGCGCCTGAGTACGTACTGGGGATCATCAACCTGCGTGGCAATGTGGTGACTGTCATCGATACCCGTTCCCGTTTCGGTCTGCCTTCCGGTGATGTGAGTGAAAACTCCAGGATCGTGATCATCGAGGCCGAGAAGCAGGTGATTGGCATCATGGTCGACAGCGTGGCAGAAGTGGTTTATCTGCGCTCTTCCGAGATCGATGCGGCACCTGCGGTCGGTACTGAAGAGAGCGCCAAGTTTATTCAGGGGGTGAGTAACCGCGATGGGCAACTGCTGATCCTGGTTGACTTGAACAAGCTGCTCTCCGATGAAGAGTGGGAAGATATCGGTTCCCTCTGATAAGTAAGGTGATGTTTTGATAATCGAGATGGTTGCCTTGGGGATGTCCCTGATTGCCTTGGCGTTTGCCTCTTATATCTGGTTCAAGAGCAAGCGCAGCAAGCAGGAGTCCGAGGCCAGTGTGGCAACCCTGCAAGGTCAGTTGGAAAGCTTGCGCAAGCAGATGATGGAACTCCATACCGGTGCCATTGGCATGGGGCAGCGTCTGCAGTCGGTGGAAGGGGCGATGCAGCAGGTCAATGAGCGCCAGCAAGAGCTGACCATGCAGGATCCCGAACGCAGGCTCTACAGCCGAGCGGCAAAGATGGTCGAACTGGGCGCCGATCTTGATGAAGTCATGAGTGAGTGCGAGTTGCCAAAGGCAGAGGCTGAGCTCTTGATATCGTTGCGAAAAGGTCGCTCTTGATGATTCAGGAAGGCAATTGCCTTCCTGAATTTTATGGCGTGCAGCCGCTTGTCCCCCAGCTGCGTTGAGCAGGCGGTTTCTACCGTATTTTCTTTGTGATCCCGGTCGCCAGTCAGTTCAATTGTTGCATCTTTGAAAAGACGTATTCCAATACTGTGTTAAGATGCAGACCGCTTCATTTTCTCTGAAAAAATCCCCATGCTGCTTCAAGTTAACAATCTGAGCTGCGTGCGCGAAGATCGCACTCTGTTTGAACACCTCTCTTTCTCTGTTGCGCCCGGCGATCTGGTGCAAATTGAAGGGCCCAACGGGGTCGGCAAGACCAGCCTGTTGCGATTGTTGACCGGGCTGTCGCAGCCGTTTGCCGGTGAAGTGTGCTGGAATGGGGAGAATATTCGTCACTGTCGCGATGAGTATCATGCCAATCTGCTCTATCTCGGTCACCAGCCAGGTGTCAAAGCGGCGCTGACCCCTTTTGAAAACCTGAAGTTCTACCAGCAGTTACATCACCCGCAGCAAACAGAGATCGACTTGTGGCAGATATTGGCCCGGGTAGGGCTGGCCGGGTTTGAAGAGAACCCGACCGGGCAACTCTCTGCCGGCCAGCAACGCCGGGTGGCTCTGGCCAGACTCTGGCTGTCACAGAAACCGGCACTCTGGATCCTCGATGAACCCTTTACCGCCATCGACAAGCAAGGGGTCAAGGTGCTCGAGCAGCTCTTTCTGGCCCACGCCGAGCGGGGCGGCATGGTGATCCTCACCACTCATCAGGATCTGACCCTGATGCAGGGACGGCTGAAGACTATCTCGTTGACCCCCTTCGCATCGACATTGCAGGAGTAACGCCATGTTGCGCGCTGTTATGCACCTTATTCACCGTGAACTGCTGATGGCTCTGCGCCAGCGTTCCGATATTCTCAATCCGCTCTGGTTTTTCCTCATCGTCATCACCCTGTTTCCGTTAGGCATTGGCCCGGAGCCCAAACTGCTGGCCCGTATTGCCCCGGGGATCATCTGGGTAGCGGCGCTATTGGCGGCCATGCTGTCGCTGGAGCGACTGTTTCGCGACGACTTTGCCGATGGCGCGCTGGAGCAGATGATGCTGATGCCGCACCCGCTGGGCTTGCTGGCGCTGGCGAAAGTGGTTGCTCACTGGCTGCTGACCGGCTTGCCGCTGCTGCTTATCTCTCCCTTGCTGGCGATTTTGCTGTCGCTGGATATGAACACCTATCTAGCCGTCGTCGCGACGCTGGCACTGGGCACTCCTGTATTGAGCCTGCTCGGCGCGGTCGGGGTCGCGTTGACGGTGGGATTGCGCAAAGGCGGGGTGCTGCTCAGTCTGCTGATCCTGCCGCTCTATATTCCGGTACTGATTTTTGCCACCTCAGCCATCGATGCCGCGGGGATGAGCTTGCCCTATGGCGGGCAGCTTGCCATTCTGGCCGCCATGCTGGTGGGGGCTTTGACACTGACGCCGCTGGCTGTGTCGGCGGCGTTGCGGGTCAGTCTCAACTGATGGCTGTGAGTTGAACCGAATTTGGCTCCGAATGGGGCCTTTCTGCAAAAAATAATGTTGCGATGGATCAAGGAGAGTGCCGCTTATTGCTTTCGGGGTATTTGATGCTGCCCCGTGGTCGGTATGGTAGGCCTCGCCAAACGATTAATAACAAAAAGGTTTTGTGAGCTATGTGGAAATGGTTGCACCCTTATGCCAAACCGGAGCGTGCCTATCAGCTGGCAGGCACGCTGTTGCCCTGGTTTGCGGTGATTAGTCTGCTCTCGTTTGTGGTCGGTACTATCTGGGGCCTCGCGTTTGCGCCAGCGGATTACCAGCAGGGAGATTCGTTCCGGATCATCTATATCCACGTGCCTTCCGCCATTCTCTCCATGGGGGCCTACTCCACCATGGCGGTGGCCGCCTTTATCGGCCTGGTGTGGCAACTGCGGATGGCGGACATGACGGTTGCAGCCATTGCGCCTGTCGGCGCCGTATTTACCTTTATTGCCCTCTTTACCGGTGCCGCCTGGGGCAAGCCGATGTGGGGTACCTGGTGGGTGTGGGATGCACGGCTCACCTCTGAGCTGATCCTGCTGTTTCTCTACCTCGGCGTGATTGCTCTCTACAACGCCTTCAGCGACAAGGTGGTCGCTGGCCGTGCCGCCGGCATTCTGGCGCTGGTGGGGGTGATCAATCTGCCGATCATCCACTACTCGGTAGAGTGGTGGAACACCCTGCATCAGGGGGCCACTATCACCAAATTTGACAAGCCCTCCATTTCACCCGAGATGCTCTGGCCGCTGCTGATCATGATCCTGGCGTTTGCCGCATTTCTCGGGGCTCTGACCCTGATGCGTTTTCGCAATGAACTCCTGATGCGGGAGTGGCATCGCCCCTGGGTCAAAGAGATTGCAGAGCAGGAGAAGTAAGCATGCACTTTGCCTCTTTCAGTGATTTTATGGCGATGGGCGGTTACGCCTTTTATGTCTGGCTCTCTTTTGGCCTGACGTTGGTGTGCCTGGTGGGCATCATCATTTCTACCCGCATGAAAACCCGCAGCCTGCTCGGTGAGTTGCGCAGCAAGCAGGCGCGTGAGGCCCGTCGCAAGGCGGCCCAGCAGATGGAGAACACCCTATGAACCCGAGACGCAAAAAACGCCTCACCATCATTCTTGCCATCACCCTGGGTCTGGCGACCGTCAGCGGGCTGGTGCTCTACGCCCTCAGTCAGAATATCGACCTCTTCTACACCCCGAGCGAGCTGGTGGAGGGGAAGGGGCCGGACAAGATCAAGCCGGAAGAGGGGCAGCGCCTGCGCATCGGTGGATTGGTCGTGCCGGGATCGGTACAGCGGGATCCCCAGAGCCTCAAGGTTGCCTTCAAGCTGGTGGATAACGGCGGTCATCTGGTGAAGGTCGAGTTTGACGGCATCCTGCCGGATCTGTTCCGTGAAGGGCAGGGGATTGTTGCCCAGGGCACCCTCAAGGATGCCACGACCGTAGAGGCGTTCGAGGTGTTGGCCAAGCACGATGAGAACTACATGCCGCCGGAAGTGGCCGATGCCACCAACGGCATGCACTTCAAGCCGGAGTATACCGAGGCGCAGTTGAAGGGAGCCAAGCAGTGATCCCTGTGGTGTTTGCCTTTTCCGCTTTGCCTGCCGTGCGTGGTGCGGCTGTTGTCACCGTTCAATTTAAAGGAATGCCTTCATGATCCCGGAATTAGGTCAGTTTGCGCTGATCCTGGCCTTTGCCACCGCCCTGCTGCTGGGCAGTTACCCGCTGCTGGGCGCTAGTTGGGGGCGTCTTGGCATGATGTCGGCGGCCCGTCCGCTCGCCTATGCCCAGTTCTTGCTGCTGCTGCTGTCGTTTCTCTGCCTGACCTGGGCCTTTATCGATAACGACTTCACCGTGCAGTATGTGGCTACTAACTCCAACAGCCTGCTGCCGCTGGCCTATCGCATCTCGGCGGTGTGGGGTGCCCACGAAGGTTCCCTGCTGCTGTGGGTACTGACCCTGGGTGGCTGGACTGCGGCGGTGGCCATGTTCAGTCGCCGTCTGCCGCTCGATGCTGTCGCGCGGGTACTCGGCGTGTTGGGGCTGATCTCGGTCGGCTTCACTGCCTTCGTGCTGTTCACCTCCGATCCCTTCACCCGCACCTTGCCCTATTTCCCGGTAGATGGTCGTGACCTCAATCCGCTGCTGCAGGATCCGGGTCTTATCTTCCATCCGCCGATGCTCTACATGGGTTATGTGGGTTTCTCGGTGGCGTTTGCTTTTGCCATTGCTTCGCTGATGACCGGCCGTCTCGATGCGACCTGGGCTCGCTGGTCGCGCCCCTGGACCATGGCTGCCTGGGTATTCCTGACCCTCGGCATCGTGCTCGGCTCCTGGTGGGCCTACTACGAGCTCGGTTGGGGTGGCTGGTGGTTCTGGGATCCGGTAGAAAACGCCTCGTTTATGCCTTGGCTGGCGGGTACCGCTCTTCTGCACTCGCTGGCGGTGAGCGAGAAGCGCGCCACCTTCAAGGCGTGGACCGTGCTGCTGGCCCTCTCTGCCTTCTCGCTGAGCCTGCTGGGTACCTTCCTGGTGCGCTCCGGCGTGCTGGTGTCGGTCCATGCGTTTGCCTCCGATCCGACCCGCGGCCTGTTTATTCTCGGCTTCCTGCTGGCGGTGATCGGCTCATCCTTGCTGCTGTTTGCCTTCAAAGGCTCGCAGGTGAAGAGCCACGGCAAACACGAGCTGTGGAGCCGCGAGACCCTGCTGCTTTGCAACAACATCATGCTGGTTGCAGGTCTGCTGACCGTGCTACTCGGTACCTTGCTGCCGCTGGTGCACAAGGAGCTGGGGCTGGGGAGCATCTCTATCGGCACCCCCTTCTTTAACCACATCTACAGCTGGCTGATCATCCCGTTTGCCCTGCTGCTGGGGGTTGGCCCGCTGTTTCGCTGGCGTCGTCAGGAGCTGGGAGAACTCAAAAGCAAGGTGCTCGTGGCACTGGTGCTGAGTCTGGCCGCAGCCTTGCTGTTGCCGCTGCTCTTTGCCGAAACCTTCAAGCCGTGGGCGGCGGTAGGGATTGGTCTGGGCGCCTGGATCATCGTCACCAGCGTGCAGGAGACCTGGGCGCGAGCGACCCACAAGCACAGCTTTGCAGTCGGTGTGCGCAAGCTTGGCAACAGCCACTGGGCCATGATCCTCGGCCATGTGGGGCTGGCAGTCAGCATCATAGGTATCGCCTGCACCCAGAACTACAGCATCGAGAAGGATCTGCGAATGCAGGCGGGTGATCGGGTGCACTTTGCCGATTACGAGTTCGTCTTTGCCGGGATCAAGGAGAAGAACGGCCCCAACTACGATGGCTTCAAGGGCGTGCTGGAAGTGCACCGCAATGGCGAGCAGGTCGCCCTGCTCAAGCCCGAGAAGCGGATGTACAAGGTGACCCGGATGCCGATGACCGAAGCGGCCATCGATGCCGGTATCACCCGCGATCTCTATGCGGCGCTGGGGGAACAGCTCGACAACGGTGCCTGGGCGGTGCGGATCTACTACAAGCCGTTCGTGCGCTGGATCTGGTTCGGCGGCGTTTTTATGGCTATTGGTGGCGTGCTGGCGATGCTGGACAAGCGTTACCGTTTCGGCCGTCGTGAGGAGGAGGCCAAGGCATGAACAAAAAGACCTGGTTGTTTTTAATCCCCTTTATCGTCTTTTTGCTGGGGGCTGTGTTCCTGTTCAAAGGGCTCTACTCCGACCCCACCAAGCTTGAGTCCGTGATGGTGGGCAAAGAGGTGCCGGTGTTCACCCTGCAGGACATTTACGATCTGAACAAGCAGCACGATCGCAGTATCCTGACCGGTCGCCCCATGTTGCTCAACGTCTGGGCCACCTGGTGCCCGACCTGCTATGGCGAGCATACCTACCTCAAACAGCTGGCGGGGCAGGGTATTCCCATCATCGGCATGAACTACAAGGATGAGCGCGACAAGGCGATCAAGTGGCTGGCGGAGCTGGGCAACCCCTATCAGGTCAACCTCTATGATCCGGACGGCATGCTGGGGCTGGATCTCGGGGTATATGGCGCGCCGGAGACCTTCTTTATCGACAGCAAGGGGATCATCCGGTATCGCCACGTGGGGGATATCAACCCCGAGAACTGGGCGTCGACCCTCAAACCCATCTTTGATGCCATGAAGTGAGGGGAGTCCTGATGAGAGTATTTATTGCTTCCCTGCTGCTGTTGCTGGGATGGGTGGTGCAAGCGCCGGCCACGGCCGCTATCGATGTCTACACCTTCGACAACGACAATCAGGAGCAGGTCTTTCGCGAACTGACCAAGGAGCTGCGTTGCCCCAAGTGTCAGAACCAGGATATCGCCGACTCCAATGCTGGGCTGGCCAAGGACTTGCGCGACAAGACCTACCAGATGGTGCGCGAGGGCAAGGATAAAGAGGAGATAGTGGATTACATGGTGGCCCGCTACGGCAACTTTATCCTCTATAACCCGCCCCTGATGGCCTCCACCCTGATCCTCTGGCTCGGCCCGCTGCTGGTGATCCTGATCGGTGGCGCTGTGGTCGTGATGCGCAGTCGCCGGCCCCCTGCGGTGAAAAAACAACTGGATAACGCCTTGAGCGAGGAGGAGCAGCGCCGACTGGCCGAGCTGCTCAAAGAGGAAGAGAAACAATGACCGCTTTTTGGATAGTGATTGCGGGCTTGCTGGTGCTGGTGAGTCTGGCGCTCGTCGTGCCGCTGTGGCGTGGTGAAGGCAAACAGAGCATCAGTCGCTCGGCGCTCAACAAACAGCTCTATCGCCAGCGGCTGCTGGAGATTGGCGAAGAGCGCGAGCAGGGTGTCCTGGCTGAGGAGTCCGACTCGCTGGTCGAGCTGCAACGAAGTCTCTTGGATGATATCCCTGATGTGGAGCAGACTGCCCGCAGTGGCAAGAGTCTGATCTGGATCCCGGGTGTGCTGGTGCTGTTGGTGGTGAGTCTGGGGCTCTACTACAAGTTGGGCTCCTGGCAAGAGGTGAGTCGCTGGCAAGATGCCAGCAGCCGTCTTGGTGAGCTGAGCAACCGCATTCTGGTGGAACGCGATGCCCAGGTGACCGAGCAGGATCTGCTGGATTTCACGCTGGCACTGCGTACCCGCCTCAAGGATGAACCGAACGACTACCGCGGCTGGCTGCTGCTGGGACGTTTGGCGCTGGATGGCAATGATCCCGAGATGGCCAGCGAGGCGCTGGAGCGGGCCTACACGCTTGCCCCCCAGAAATCGCTGGTGGCGGTGCCCTACGCGCAGGCGCTGATGATGACGGGGGATGAGGCGCAAGCGGATGCCCTGTTGCAGGCTGCTATCGCGCAGGATCCGGAAAATATCGAAGCGCGCTCTGTCTATGCCTTTATGGCGCTACAAAAAGAGGATTTCCAGACCGCGCTGGCTCGCTGGCAGGCGATGTTGCCACTGATGGAGAAAGGTACCCCCCGTTACGTGATGGTCGAGCGCTCCATGGAGTATGCCCGCGCGCAGCTCAAGCAGCGCGGCATCGAGGTGACGAATTCAGGCGCAGCCAAAGCGGGCGCAGTTGAGGGGCAACCGCTGGCGGTGAAGGAGGGGGAATTCCCCATCCACGTCACGTTGGCGGCGGGCATTCAGATGCCGGAAGATGCCCATCTCTTCGTCTTTGCCGTGGTGCCCAACGGGCCGCCCATGCCCATCGCTGTGAAGCGTATCGCAGGGCCAACCTTGCCTGTTACCCTGTCACTCGGGGATGGCGATGCCATGATGGAAGGCAGCAAACTGGCGGCCTATCCGGAGCTGCAGTTCAAGGCACGTCTCTCGCGCGGTGGCAATGTGATGAACAAGGAAGGAGCCTTCGAAGGGGTATCCGTGTCGGTCAGGACGGCCGAGATCCCTGCTGCTCCGATTGACATCCGCATAGATCACGCCCTCTAATATGCCTTTGGATAACCCGGCCCCTGGATAGGAGCCGGGTTATCTATACTTCTGATAAATCAAAATAAAACGTCAGGACAATCATATGTATCTTCGTTCAGGGGCCATACTGGCAGCCCTCTTGCTGGCTGGCTGTGCCGGTGGCCCACCCAAGCCTGGCCCAGAGAGTCTGGATCTCAATCCCGGCATGAATAATCCGGGTGCCACCAGTACGGCGGCCGATCCCCGCGATCCCTTCCAGGGGGCCAACCGGGCCATGTGGGCGGTCAACTATGATGTGCTGGAGCCCTATGTGGCACGTCCTGTGGTACATGCCTATGCCCGCTACATTCCGGTAGGGGTGAAGGATGGCATTGCCAACTTTGTTGCCAACTTTGATGAGCCAAGCAGCATGGTGAACCATCTGATCACCGGTGATTTGAAAGGGGCAGGCACCAACCTGGGACGTTTTACTCTCAATACCACGGTCGGTCTGCTGGGTATCTTCGATGTGGCCAAACATGCCGGCCTCGAGCGCAACAAGCTGGAGATGGACACAGTGCTGGGCAGGGCCGATATCGGTAATGGTGCTTACATCATGGTGCCTGTCTACGGCCCGACCACCACCCGGGAGCTGGTTGGTGATGCGATTGACAGCTTCTACTTCCCCTATGCCCTGTTGACCTTCCCGATGAAGGTCGCACACTGGGCGCTGGATGGCTTGGGCACACGTGCCAAGCTGATCGATCAGGAGCGGATCATCGACAACTCCCTCGACCCCTATGCGCTGACCAAGGACTTCTACCTGCAATATAACCAGGGCAAGGTGACGGGCAAGCAGACCGAGCTGAAAGCGTCTCAGCAAGAGCAGGCCGACGATGCCAATCTGGATGAATACATGGACGAGCTGGACCAGTAAGCGGGTTATCTCGATATGTAAAAGGCGCCTGCGGGCGCCTTATTCATTTTTGCAGCCATCTCGAGATAAAAAAACGCCCCGCAGTGCGGGGCGTTTTGGCAAGCGAGGCTGATTAGGCAGCCAGATTCTTGGCCACGAATTCCCAGTTAACCAGAGCCCAGAAGGTTTCCATGTACTTCGGACGCAGGTTGCGGAAGTCGATGTAGTAGGCGTGCTCCCACAGGTCAACAGTCAGCAGCGGGGTGGTACCGGCTTCAGTCAGCGGGCAACCGGCGTTGGAGGTGTTGACGATAGCCAGAGAGCCGTCAGCTTTCTTCACCAGCCAAGTCCAGCTGGAACCGAAGTTGCCGATGGCAGATTTGGTGAAGGCATCTTTGAACTCGGCGAAGGAGCCGAATGCCTTGTTGATGGCCTCAGCCAGGGCGCCAGTCGGCTCGCCACCGCCATTCGGGGAGAGGCAGTGCCAGTAGAAGGTGTGGTTCCAGATCTGGGCGGCGTTGTTGAAGATGCCGCCGTTGGAGGTCTTGATGATCTCTTCCAGAGACTTGCCTTCAAACTCGGTACCCGGCACCAGATTGTTCAGGTTGACCACGTAGGTGTTGTGGTGCTTGCCGTGGTGATATTCCAGAGTTTCCTGGGAGATGTGCGGTTCCAGAGCGTTGATTGCATAGGGCAGAGCGGGAAGTTCGAATGCCATTTTCTACTCTCCATTGGCTGGACCGTGCGAAGGCGACGGTTGCAAGACATTGCGTACTCTTTTCTATATGTGAAAAGAGTTGTTTTTAAAATGATGGGGCTGGGTAGCCCAAAGCCAAGGGATTGTAGCAGTATCAAAGATGGCCTAACAACTCTTGATTGGCGCCATGATCGCGATCAATCCTGTGTGGGTTCTTTGCGCAATTCGAGCCGAGTCACCCCTTTGCCATTTTGTGCTCGGGCAAGATTGCAGTAGAATGGCCGCCGAAATCGCTCTAGTGAGGCACCTATGGAAACTATTGAAAAGATTAAGCAGCAGCTGGCTGACAACCCCATCATCATCTACATGAAGGGCTCCCCCAAGCTACCCAGCTGTGGCTTCTCTGCCCAGGCCTCCCAGGCTCTGATGTCCTGCGGCGAGCCGTTTGCATACGTTGATATCCTGCAAAATCCGGATATCCGCGCCGAATTGCCAAAATTCGCCAACTGGCCGACCTTCCCCCAACTGTGGGTTGAAGGTGAGCTGATCGGTGGCTGTGACATCATGATCGAGATGTTCCAGGCTGGCGAGTTGCAGGCTCTGATCAAAGAGACTGCTGCCAAGTACAAGCAGGATGACGCTGCTGCTGAATAAGCGGGTGTTCACATCGCTGAAAAGGGAGCCTTTATAGCTCCCTTTTTTATTTGCTGGCGACGCAAGCAGTAGACACTGTCACCCCCATCGGGAGTGTGTCAGCAAGCCAAAACAGAGCGGCTGCCAATGGCAGCCGCTTTTGTCTATATGGTCATCGGGCAGATCAGGCGATCCGTTCGATACGAGCCATGTAGAAGCCGTCGAAGCCGGTCTCGGACGGGCTCACGGTGTGATCGTCACGCAGACGGAAGTTTTCGTTGGCGGCGAGGAACTTGTCCACCTGCTGGCGGTTCTCCTCGGGCAGGATGGAGCAGGTTGCATAGACCAGCAGACCACCCACTTTCACCATCTGGCTGTAACGCTGCAGGATCTCTTCTTGCAGCGCGACCAGCACCGGCAGACGCTCGGCGGTATCACGCCACTTGGCATCCGGATTGCGCTTGAGTACGCCAAGACCGGAACAGGGCACGTCCAGCAGTACTCGGTCGGCGCTCTCTTTGAGGCGCTTGACGGTCTTGCTGCTGGTGATGACCCGGGTCTCCACGTTGTGGGCACCGGCGCGACGAGCGCGCTGCTTGAGGTTCTCCAGCTTCCACTCTTCCACATCCATTGCCAGCAGACGGCCTTTGCCTTGCATCATGGCGGCGATATGCAGGGTCTTGCCACCGGCACCGGCGCAGGCGTCGATAACGCGCATGCCCGGGGCAACTTCCAAAGCGGCAGCAACTAGCTGGGAGCCAGCGTCCTGCTGTTCGAAGCAACCATCGGCAAAGGCCTTGGTGCGGAACAGGGCTGCGTCGGAGGTGACCTGCAGGGCAGTCTCCACACCTTCAACCGGAATGGTGGTGACCTGCTCTTTGGCCAGAATGGCTTGCAGCTCATCACGGGTGCACTTGAGGGTGTTGACCCGCAGGTAGCGCTTGGGCATCCAGGCCAGGGCTGCACGCTCGGCAGGCCAGGCTTCACCCAGCTGCTCGCTACCCAGTTTCTCCAGCCAGCTCGGGCAACCATCCATCAATACCGGGTTCTTCTTCGCCTCGGTCAGACGGCGGCGGAATGCCTCTTCATTGAAGCGATCCAGGGTCGGGTGGTTGGGCTGGGCAATTTTGTGGAAGGCATGCCAGCTGTGCAGCAGTGGCCAGACATTCTTTTCGGCCTGACGCACCTGAATACCGGTGAGGAAACAATAGAGGCTGAGACGGCGCAGCAGGTCGCCGGTGACCAGGGCAATCCTTGCCTGTTCTTGCGGTTTGAGTTCGATGCCGGAGAAGTGACGGGCATAAGCGCGGTCGAGGGTGAGACCCTGACCGAGTACATCGTCAACAATGGCAACGACCAGATCCCCGAAACGGGGCAACAGTGGGGATTTGAGCATGAGATTAACCTTGGCCAGATAAAGATGAACCGCACCTTTGTGAAGAGGGGCAGTTCTAAAATTGACAAATCCGCGCAATGATAGGGGTTAGACGGGGTTGGCGCAACACTCCCACTCGGGAATGGTGGAAAGGGTTGCTTCAGCTTTGTATTGATGTGGCCGAATAAAAATAAAGTACAGGCCGCAATTCAGGCGATTGCATTAATACAAGGACTAAAAACAATGCATGTGACGAAATACTCTACGGTGGCCTTGCTGATGGCCAGCATGCTGGGCTCAGCCAGCCTGATGGCCAGCGAATGGGGCACGGTTGCCGCCAGAGCAACAGCAGATGAGGGCTATGAGGTGCGGGCCCATCAGTTCCGGGTCGCCAAGGTGCCGCTCGACTATTTTGCCGGACTGCAAGCCGGGGCGAGTGAGCTGACCCTGCCGCTACCCGATGGGGGGGAGGTCACCTTTGCTCTGGAAGCTTACGACGTGCTGCCCGCAGACCTTGCAGCCAAGTATCCTCAGATCCGTACCTTCAAGGGTTACAACCCGGCGCATCCGGTCGATACCGGGCGCTTCGATCTGGGGCCACAGGGTTTCCACGCCATGTTCAGCCATCAGGGCCAGATGGTGTTTGTCGATCCGCTGCGCAATGCCGAAGGGTATGCCGTCTATTACCAGAAGGATGCCCATAGTCGTCTGGAAGAGGATGCCGACAAGGTAATCGGGCCGGGTGTCAGCAAACTGGTGCGCAAAGTGCAGGTTGATGGCAATGTCCACAAGCGTTACACCATCGCTATCTCGGCAGCCGGTGAGTACACCCGATATCACGGTGGCTCCACGGTGCTGGCCCTGGCGGCCATCACTACCCTGCTCAACCGGGTGAACGAAGTCTATCAGCGCGACGTGGGGGCCGAGTTCGTGCTGGCCAGTGGTAATGACAGTGTGATCTTTAGCGATCCTGCCAGTGATCCCTTTGATAACACCGATGCGGATGCGGATCGCAACGTCGATGTGCAGGCGCAGGCCTTTGCTGATGGGGATTTGGGGGCATTTGATATCGGCCATGTGCTCAACACCGGTGGCGGAGGCTTGGCGGGGTTGGGTGTGTTATGTGTTGATGCCATGCCGCCTTATTACGCCTACGGGGCCAAGTCGTCAGGTATGACGGGTTCGTCAGACCCCGTAGGGGATGCTTTCTTTATCGACTATGTGGCCCATGAGATTGGCCACCAATTCGGTGCCGATCACACCTTTAACGGTACAACGGGCAGTTGTGGTGGGGGCAACCGGTTTGCCGAGCAGGCGTTCGAGCCAGGTAGTGGCAGCTCCATCATGGCCTATGCCGGTATTTGTGGTGATGAGAATATCCAGACTCACAGCGACCCCTATTTTCATAGCAAGTCCATCGAGCAGATGCGTGCACACATGGCGACTCTATCGACTTGCGGAACCACACTCGTGTTGAGCAATAATGCCCCGCAGGCAGCAGCAGGGGGGGACTATGTGATCCCTGCCAATACGGCCTTTATGTTAAAAGGGGCGGGTGGAGATCTGGATAATGATTCTCTGCTCTACAACTGGGAGCAGATCGATCTGGGCACTGAATCGAGCAGTGCCGCCACCATGATTGACGATGGCTCCCGGCCGCTGTTTCGTTTTGTCTCTCCCACGGCATCGTCGGAGCGGATCCTGCCGAGTTTGCCATCCCTGCTCTCCGGCACGCTTGCCAAAGGAGAGGCCTGGCCGACTATCAACCGGGATCTCAATTTCAGACTGACGGTGCGTGATGGTCAGGGTGGCGTTGCCAGTGATGACATGAAAGTGCAAGTGATCAATACCGGTGCGGCATTTCGCATCACCAACCCGTTTTACGGGGTGACTCTCACTCCGGGGGCCAGTCAGGCAGTGGCATGGGATGTGGCGGGCACAACTGTGGCGCCGATCAGTTGCAGCAAGGTGGACATCTCGGTGACCCAGGATGAGGGCGTAAGCTGGACAATGCTCGCCGCCGGACAACCCAATAACGGCGCAGCAACGGTAACGTTGCCTGCCGATCTCACCAGCAGCGTCAGGCTGAAAGTGGCATGCAGCGACAATATCTTCTTTGCCATCAGTCCCCTCAAATTGCCTCTGGTGCAAGGTGGCTCGACTTCAGGTGGCGGCGGTGGTGGCGGGGCGCTCGGATTGTGGACGCTGGCTCTGGCGCTGCTCGGCTGGCAACGGAGGCGTACATGAAGGGAGTCCCTCTGTTGCTGCTTGTCATGCTCGGCGGTTGTCAGGCCGATGCCAGCACGCTGGAACAGGAGCTGAGTGCAAACCTCGCCAGGCAGGATTACCGCCTGATAGTGATAGCCGGGCGGGGAGAGTTCGCCCCCGGTATTGCAGCCGAGCAGCAGGCAGAGGCCAAGGCGCGCTGTGGCAAGCGTTATCTGGATGGATTGGGCGATGTGATAAGGCCCGGTCAGCAAGAGATACATGCCAAGTTGAGCGCTTACGCCAGCGAGTATAACCAGCGTATGGTGATTCATTGCCCAATAGCATCGGGCGCTGGCAAGCAGTAATACACCAACGAACCAATCCAAATGGAGGGGATATTCATCCCTCTATCTATCCGTGAAGGCGCCAATGGCGCCTTCACTTTTTTCCGTTGTTGAATGGGGCCAGTCTGTATTGCCTGAGATGGGGAGCGCGGGTGTAGCACGATTTTTCAGCGTGACAGAAGTTTTGTGCGAATTTTCTTTTCTGTCTGTCACGCAGATCGTCAATTGACGCTGCACCATACTTGTTGTCACCAAGGTAGGGCAAGGAGGCTCTATGAAGCATGGCATTGCGGTGATTATCACCAGTTTGTCTGTTCAGGTTGCAGCAGAACCACAGTGGACCTTCATGGATGAAAACTTGGAAAGGGGAGGGGTCTATGATGTGCGCGCTGAAAAGGTCAGAGTGGTGGTTCCTGACAAGCCTTTTGAACCCGGGCATCTCGCCAGTGTATTGACCTTGCCATTGCCGGATGGCACTACGGTGCAGTTTGATGTTCATCCCAATGCCTTGCTCCCGGAGCCTTTGGCCCAGCGCTACCCTTCTATCAATACTTACAGTGGGAAGGCTATCGATCGGGCGGCGGATACAGGCCGATTTGATGTCACCATACATGGTTTTCACGGTATGTTTACCCATCAGGGGCGTACCTTTTATGTCGATCCGCTTCAGGACGGTTTCTCTTATGCCGTTTATGAACAGCAAGATGCCTGGCGGCGACAGGATGTGGATCAGGTGATTGATCCTCATGGTATCGAGCGTGAGCGAGCTGTGCTGGTCGATGGCAATTTGCGCAAGCGCTACACCATCGCCATCTCGGCAACCGGGGAATATACCCAGTATCACGGTGGTACCAAGGTTGCAGCACTCTCGGCCATTGCAACACTGCTTAATCGGGTCAATGAAGTCTATCGCCGTGATGTGGGGGCCGAGTTTCAGCTTGCAGCTGATACGGATAATGTGATTTTCACCGATCCTGCGACGGATCCTTTCACCAACTCGACCCAGGATATCGCAATCAACCAGACCCAACAGGGGGTGTTGCTCAATCCTTCTTTTGATCTGGGCCATCTGCTGGCGACATCAGGCGGCGGGGTGGCGACCCTGAGATCTTTATGCAACCCTTTCAGCCGTTCACGGGGCATGACCGGAGGCTCACAGCCTATCGGTGATGCATTCTTCATTGATTATGTGGCTCACGAATTGGGGCACCAGCTGGGGGCAGAGCACTCCTTCAATGGCATGGCCGACAGTTGTGCCACGGGTCGCAAGGCTAGCTCAGCCTGGGAACCGGGCAGTGGCTCGACCATCATGGCCTATGCCGGGATCTGTGGTGAGGAGAATCTGCAGGTTAACAGCACACCTTTCTTTCACAGCAAGTCGATCGAGCAGATGCGGGCTCTGATGGCCTCTCTGCCCTCCTGCGGCACCGACCTGGCGCTTGCCAATAACGCGCCGGTTGTGGATGCGGGGGGCGATAGGGTGATCCCCGCCAATACGCCTTTCACTCTTGTCGGTAGTGCGCTGGATCTGGATGGTCATCCCCTCAGTTACACCTGGGAGCAGGTTGATCTTGGCAATGCATCCTACAGCGTGGCAACCATGGTGGATGATGGAACCCGCCCGCTGTTTCGCTTTGTTTCACCAACATCGGATCCCCGTAGAACATTGCCCGCCATGAGCTCTCTGATATCGGGTGTCTTGGCCAAAGGAGAGGCGTGGCCTGCGACCAATCGCAATCTCCAGTTCCGCCTTACCGTACGTGATGGTCAGGGGGCGGTGAGCAGTGATGAAATGGTGGTTCAGGTGATCAATACCGGCGCGGCATTTGCCATCACAGCTCCGCAGATCGGCGCCATGGTGGCGGGTAGCACTCAGCTAGTGACATGGAATGTTGCCGGGACCGATCAGCCTCCTATCAATTGTCCCAGCGTGGATTTGGCACTGACACAGAATGGTGGTTCTACTTGGACTACGCTGGCAAGCGGGCTTGCCAATAACGGTTCGGCCAGTGTGGTGTTGCCTGCACCGTTGACCAGCACGGCCAGACTGAAGCTGGCATGCAGCAATAATATTTTTTTCTCTATCAATGGGATAAGAGGTAATGCGTCTGCTACTACGGAAAGTGCAACTGTCATTACCGACAACAATGCGGGTGGCGGCGGTGGTGGTGCAGTGAATCTTATCGTGATCCTCCTGATGGGAGGGGCAGCCGGATGGCGCAGGTATTACGGTTAGCCGTCAGTTTGCTGTTTCTATATATCTGCGCAGCGCCTGTTGTGGCCGCATCACTGACCGAGGCAATAGATGAAAGTCTTGCTGCTCAGGATTATCGGCTCATCGTGCGTGGCGGGCGCGGCGGTATGGCTCCGGGGGTTGTGGAGTCATTGCAAGCAGAAGCGAGAACCCGATGCGGAGTCCGTTATCTGAAAGGGTTCGGTGATGTAATTGAGAT
The DNA here is from genome assembly GCF_040908025.1 of Aeromonas sp. R9-2. Classification (NCBI taxonomy): domain Bacteria; kingdom Pseudomonadati; phylum Pseudomonadota; class Gammaproteobacteria; order Aeromonadales; family Aeromonadaceae; genus Aeromonas; species Aeromonas sp. R9-2. Next base: position 45,535 of record NZ_JBFOCX010000020.1, on the reverse strand, counting down.
GGGCAAGGAGTCGGAGTTTGAGCAGCGGATTGACTATGCCACCCGATATAACCGACAGATGCTGGAAAGGTGCATGCCGGAGGCGATTTCAAGGCCGTAGTGGCTGCTCAACAACGGCGTGTAAATCGGCATGATTGGAGTTATAACTCTAATATTCCAAACATAGTGATAGTCTCATGGGAATGATTCGATGACTCACATATGAGCCCCCATATACTTTTTTTGGAGTTTTAACTCTATTAAAAAGAACTGCTGAAAATGCTAACAAAATGAGCTGTTTATAAACTATAACTCACTAACTTTATGATTTTAAATGAAATAAAATTCGTTTGATTTTTATTGAAAAAGTTGAAATGTGATTTGTGTCACGTTATTCTCGTCGACTGTTCAGTCAGGTGATTAATAATGATGAAGTTCACAATAAATGCAATCTCAGTTGTCATCGCAATGTCAGCCAATATCGCGCTGGCATCCCCATGGCATATGGTCGAAAAACGCAGCAAGCAGGCTGATGAACCTGTAAGGGCTCGCGCATACAATATCTTTGAGGTAGAACCGGATTTTTTAGAAAATCTGCGCTTGGGCCAAACCGTGATTACGCTACCATTGCCTGATGGCAAGATGGTGCAATATGAATTGGAAGCCTACTCCGTATTACCGCCTGCGCTGGCAGCAAAATACCCAGATATCATGACTTATAAAGGACATGAAGTTGGCACCCCCAGTAATACCGGTCGTTTTGATATTTCTCCGCGTGGTTTTAACGGCATGTTTATGCATGCCGGAGAGCAGATATTTGTCGATATTCAGCGTAATGGTACCTACGCTGTCTATTACAAAAAAGATGCACATTCAATGAATGGCAAGAATATCAAGGAGATCATTGAAAAATCCGAGCTGAAAAAAAAGTTAGCATACAAAACTGAAGCGGCTCGTAACGAGGCTAGCTATAGCAAGCCAGAGCTTACCCAGTACAGCATTGCATTCTCTACTACTGGTTCATATACCAGGTTCTTTGGTGGCCAAGCCCAAGCATTGGCGTCACTGACAACCTTGACTAACCGTTTAAACGAGGTATATGAAAGGGACTTGGGCGTTCGTTTTGTATTGGCAGATGGGAATGACAATATTATATTCGAAAATCCTGTTGACGACCCTTTTGTGAACGGTAAATATCCAAAATTTAAAAATATCAGCACTATAAATGCTGTGGTTCAGAGAGAGAAGCTGAATAGTAATGACCTTGGCTATTTCGATATTGGTCATGTAGTAACGCAATCGGAAAAAGATGAGGGGGATGCACAGCTAGGGTCATTGTGTGATAAGGTAGACTCATATGCATCATATAGGTCTAACGCGGCTACAGGAAACAAAAATCCTGTTGGAGATGCATTTTTTATTGACTTTGTGGCGCATGAGATTGGCCATCAATTTGGTGCCGACCATACCTATAACGCTAATAAGGGGCAGAGAGAGTCCTCCATGGCATGGGAGCCAGGTAGTGGTAGCTCCATCATGGCTTATGCGGGGCTGATGGGGGAGCAAAACGTACAGCTCAACAGCGAGGCCTATTTTCATAGCAAGTCGATTGAGGAGATGCTCAAGCATATCAACGACAGAGAAGAGCAAGCGAGTAATGGCTCGATAAAAATCGAGGGGGTACCATCGGTACTTGCTGCTTTTCCCTCTTCGCGTTGTGGCACTGCGATCCCGAACCAAAATGGTGATAATCAGGCGCCAGAAATTACCGATGTGCCAGCAGAACATGTGATCCCCAAAGGGGTGGCATTTAGCCTGAGTGGCAAGGGTAATGATGTTGACGGCGATACCCTTACCTATACTTGGGAGCAGGTCGACCTAGGAGATGCAACGACCAGTGGCGATCAATTGAGTTCCGGTCGCCTTGCAACCGGCCCCCTGTATCGTTACGCCGAGCCGACAACTTCCCCGGTTCGTCACTTTCCTTCGCTGGCTACCCAGTTGAAAGGGGAAGCTGAGAAAGGTGATGTCTGGGTCAATGTGCCGCGCACCCTTAACTTCCGTCTGGTCGCCCGTGATGGCAAAGGCGGTGGTGCCTATGGTGAGACCTCGGTCGAGGTGGTCGATACAGGCGCACAAACCTTCAAGATTGAACCGGCATCTGACCAGCGTATGCTGGTTGGTAGCCCGACCACAGTGAATTGGCAAGTAGCTGGCACGGACCGTCATCCTGTCAACTGTCAGCGGGTCGATATCAGTTATAGCAACGATGAAGGCAAGAGCTGGCAGCCGCTGGTCAATGGCGTGAACAACAATGGCGCCCATGAGGTGACCATTCCGGCCAATGCTGGCAGCGCTGTTCGCCTCAAGCTGGCCTGTAGCGACAATATCTTCTATGCCATTACGCCAAAACTGGCGACCAAGAGCAGTGATACACCGGCTCCCCAGCCTGAAAGCAATGGCGGCGGTGGTGGTGGCGGTTCGACCGGTCTGTTCGCGCTGTTGGGCCTTGGTATCGCTGCGCTGCTGCGTCGTCGTGAGATCATGAGCTACTAAACCAGATAACCCAAGGGTGAGATTACCCATCTTTGGTAAATTGATGAACCAAGCGAAGAGGCGTTAGCCTCTTCGCTTTTTTTGTATGGTTTACAAGGTCGCTTTATCGAGCGCACAATGCCTGCGTCACTCTCTTGATGGTCGTGGAACCATTATTTATTTGAAGGAAAATCAAGATGATGGATGTTGCTGATCTGCGCCGTGAGTATACCCGTGGCGGTCTGCACCGGGCCGATCTGCCGGCCGAGCCGCTGGCGCTTTTCGAGAAGTGGTTGGCGCAGGCCTGTGAGGCCAAACTGACCGATCCCACCGCCATGGTGGTAGCGACGGTGGATGCCGATGGTCAGCCCTGGCAGCGCACCGTGCTGCTCAAGCACTACGACGCCCAGGGGATGGTTTTTTACACCAACATGGGCAGCCGCAAGGCGCTGCAGCTGGAAGGCAATCCCCGTATCAGCCTGCTCTTTCCCTGGCATACGCTCGACCGTCAGGTGCATGTGACCGGTCGGGTGGAGAAGATGAGCACTTTCGAGGTGATGAAGTATTTCCACAGCCGTCCCAAGGATAGCCAGATCGCTGCCTGGGTCTCCAAGCAGTCGACCCGCATCTCGGCCCGTGGCGTGCTGGAGGCCAAGTTCCTCGAGCTCAAGCAGAAGTTTGCCAATGGCGAAGTGCCGCTGCCGAGCTTCTGGGGCGGATTCCGGGTGGTGATCGAGACGGTGGAGTTCTGGCAGGGGGGCGAGCACCGGCTGCACGACCGCTTCTACTACACCCGCGACGGGGATGGCTGGCATATCGAGCGTCTGGCTCCCTGATCGCGCTGTTCAATTCTGTTTTCACAAGGAGTGTGTATGCATCTGTATGGTGATCTGCGTTCCGGCAACTGTTACAAGGTGTGGCTGCTGGCCCGCTGGCTGGAGCTGCCCCTTGAGTGGGTAGAGGTGGATATTCAGGCGGGGGATACCCGTACCCCCGCATTTTTGGCCATGAACCCCAACGGCAAGATCCCGGTGCTGGAGATTGGCCAGGGCGATACGCTGGCGGAATCTAATGCCATCCTTTTCTTTCTGGCGCAAGGTAGCACCTTGTGGCCAACCGATCCGCGCCAGCAGGCCGAGGTGCTCAAATGGATGTTCTTCGAGCAGTACAGCCATGAGCCCTACATCGCGGTGGCCCGCTTTATTGTTCACTATCTCGGCCGACCCGAGTCGCAGGAGGCGCGTCTCGACGGGCTGAAAGCCGGTGGCGAGAAAGCGCTGGCGGTAATGGAGCAGCAGCTGAAACAGAGCCCCTATCTGTGCGGTGATGCGCCGACCATCGCCGATATCGCCCTTTATGCCTACACCCACGTGGCAGAGGAGGGGATCTTCTCCCTGCAGGGGTGGCCCGCTATCCGTAGCTGGATCGCCCGTATCGAAGCCCATCCCCGCCATCTGACGCTGCCAGCGGCCTGTCAGGCCAGCTGATGGAACTGCTGATCGAGGCCAGTCTGTGGCAACCGCAGTGGGCTGCGCTGTTGCTGCACTGGCAGCAGCAAGGTCATCGCTGGCAGCTGCTGCTGGGCAAAGAGGCGGCGGCCGCCCTCGATCAAACCGATGCACCCTGGGCGAGCAGCCCTCCAGACGGGGTGCTCTGCCCGGGAGCCCTGCTGGCTGCCTGGCTCGATGGGGATCTGCTGGCGGATTTTCATGTTGATCCCAGCCGCCAGGTTCTGATCAGCGCCTCTACCTCCCTATTGACCCTCGCCAGGGAGCAGGGGCTGCTCACCCTTGGCCCTGTGGGGGCCGATCTGCCGCTTACCCCCGAGGCCGATTTGGGCGCCGTGCTCAATCGCCTGCTGGCGCGCCGCGTGATGGTGCCGACCCTGGCTGAGGGGCATTCGCTATCAGGTGTCGTATTGCGACCACTGCAGGCCGACGATGAGCGCGAGATAGTGCGCTACTGCAGCGACGAGGCGCTGGCCCGCTACACCCTCAATATTCCTCACCCCTATCCGCCGGAGGGGGCCCGCGACTGGCTGGCGCTCAGCTGGCGCAAAGCGGCGCTTGGCCTTGGCTGGAGCTGGGCCATCACCTTGCCAGAGGAGCAAGGTGCGGTGTTGCTTGGGGTGATCTCGCTGCACTGGAATGGCGAGCTCGCCTGGTGGGTGGGCGTGCCCTGGCAAAATCGCGGTCTGGCGACCCGGGCCGCCAGCTTGGTCAAGGGGTTCGCCTTTGACCAACTGCAACTGCCTGCGCTGACGGCTCGCCATATGCCAGACAATTTAGCCTCCGGCCGGGTGATGGCAAAACTGGGCATGCACTATCGTGGGCGGCGCCATATCAGCGGTCGCCAGCCGTGTGAGGTGAGTTACTGGCGACTGGATCGCGCTCCCTCCTTACCCAATCCCTTTCCCGAGGAGATTGCCCGCTGGCTTGCTGATGAGCGGATTGCTGTGGTGATTCTGTGGGATCCTGTAACGTTGGATCGGCAGAGCGCCAACGGCAAGCTGGCTATCTCGCTCTTTGTGGATGAGAGGGGCGCGGGGGAGGAGTCCTGCTCTATTCGCTGCCCACCGCATCTTGAGAGGTCTCTGGAGCTGCACTGTTACCCCGTCGAACTGCTGGAGCAGGCCGAACCGGAGCAGTTGTCCCATCTTGGCGGCGTCTTGCTGAAAGACAGGGATGAACAGGGGCTGGCGTGGTTGCTGCAACTGGCCGCGCTGCAGCGGCAGGGGCCCGAGCTGCTCAGCCGCAAGGAGCGCGCATCACGGCTCCACTGGTTCAACCAATTGATGGCGCTGGCGCTGGGCGGCAACGGTGACTCGCCGCAGATACGCTATCAGCAGTTACGGCTGCTGGTGGAGCTGCCGGAGCTGGTCGATGAGCTGGATGGCTGTTGGCATCAAACGCCCGAACTGACCTTTGATCGGTTGGCGCGGGAGGCTCCCGCCCTCTGGCTGGCCTACCGCGAGGCGATGAACAGGGTCACCCCAGCTACGCTAACCGTCTTGCAGCAGCAGTTTGCCGCTCGTTTTCCTGAGTGCACCCTCCCATTTTTGGACAAAGGTACTCAGAATGACCAGCCGTTGTGTGGAATAATGCCCGCTCTGCTGTACGAGGAGTAATACCTGATGTTGAGAACCGAGCGCCCCGGTGACATGCTGCCGGTCTATGAGCTGCTGAGTGCCGCCTTCGGTCGTTCCGATGAGGCCGAACTGGTCAACCGCCTGCGCGAATGTGGTGCTGCCGTAGTGACCATGGTCGAAGAGGAAGAGTACGAGTTCATGGGGCACCTGATGCTAAGCCCGATCACCATTAACGGCATGGAAGGGCCCTGGCTCGGTCTGGCGCCGGTCGCGGTTCATCCCGACTGGCAAGGTCAGGGTATTGGCTCTGATCTCATCCGTGAAGGGCTTGATACGGCGCTCGAGATGGACTGGAAAGGGGTGGTGGTACTCGGGGATCCGGCCTATTACAGCCGTTTCGGTTTCCGCCCGGCTAGCGAGTTTGGCCTGCACTGCATCTATGAGGTGCCTGCCGACTGCTTTATGGCAATGGAGCTGCAGGAGCGCGGTTTTGCGGGGGTGCAGGGTGAGGTGCTCTATCACCCCCTGTTTGATGAACTCCCCGACGAGCTGCCGGACGTGCAGGCAGAAGTGTCCCATTTATAGCGAGACATCGCAGCGACAAGCTATAACGAAGAAGCCCTCAGCGAGGGCTTTTTCAGTTTATATCAGTCCCTGCCGGGCTTATTCGAGCAAATAGACTCAGGCAATGATATCGAGCTGAGTGCCCTTGCGATTATCTTCGCCCACCATGTCACCCATCTGCTGGGCGAGCGGACTCTGCTGGAACTGCATGTAGTCGCTGAGATTCTGCTGGCGCTGGTAGCGATTCGCAGCCTGATACATATCAGCCGTGTTCGGGCCCGACTTGCTGTCGGTCTCCTGACCGCTGGCCTCCAGGTAGCGCTCCACCACGGCTTTCTCCTGCTGATTAGCCGTATAAGAGACCGCCAGGGTTCTGCGAGCCGTTGCTTTCTCTTCGCTCTGTGCCTGCAATTCATCCTTCTTGGTCAGTGCTTCGTTACGGGTCTGACTGACCTGCTCGGGTGTGACAGCCGGAGAGGAGGGGTATTTGCCGTAATCGGGCAGCGGCATGGGCCTGGAGGTGATTTGCATGGTGGCGCTTCTCTTGTGAACAGGGACGGACGCATGATACCCATCCATATTAGCTCAATAAATCACCACTTGTCGGTTCATCAAGAGTGGGTTCAGTTTCGCGCATCGATTGTTAATTGAACCGCCTCTGAGTGACAAAAAAGGCGCCATAAGGCGCCTTTTTATCCTTCGGTTACCGCCGGATCAGTTGAAGAACCAGTAACCGCGGTTGACCAGACGGGTCAGCAGTTGCAGGAAACCGGCCTGATCGGCCAGCTCCACCATATCGGCCTGAGTGATGATGTCCTTGTCGCACAAGAGCGAAATGGCGGCCGCATCTTCGCTCTGCAGGGTCCAGGCTTCGCCATCGATATAGCACTGCTGGCTCTCGCCGCTGAACCAGACGCTGCGCAGGCCCGGCACCTTGATGGCAGGCTCGCCCTGGGTCAGCAGGTCGGCTACCTCCTCGGCGCTGTAGTCCGGCTCGACCGGATTGACATCCAGATCGTGCTTGGCTTCGGAGATCATGGTGCCGAACCACTCCTTGAACAGGGTCTCGTCATCGAGGGCCTGTTGCATCAGCTCGCGCAGACGGTGCAGCTCGTGGGGCTGGATCTCGCCGTGACGGGCACGGGGCTTGAGGTCGGCATCGCCGTAACGCTCGGTACGCACCTCGTTGTCGATCAGGTGATCGGCAAAGGAGGAGATAAGCGCCTTGGCATCCGGCGCGCGGAAACCCACCGAGAAGTTCATGGAGGGCTCGATGGCGTAGCCTTCGTGGGGGAATCCGGGCGGAATGTAGAGGATGTCGCCCGGCTCCATGATGACGTCGATGATCGCCTCGAACGGCTCGCAGTGCAGCAGAGCGGCATGGGCGGCAAACTCGTTGAGCGGCTTGGCATCGCCAACCCGCCAGTGACGCTTGCCGATACCCTGGGTGATGAAGACGTCGTAGTTGTCGATGTGGGGGCCGACACCCGCGTGAGGGGTGGAGAAGCTCACCATCACATCGTCAAAGCGCCAGCCCGGAATGAACTGGAACGGCACCGCCAGCTCGTTCACCTCGGGGGCCCAGTGGTTGCAAGCCTGTACCAGAATGGTCCAGTTCTCTTCGCCCAGATGGTCATAGGATTCGAAGGGGCCGTGGGCAGCATCCCACTTGCCGTCGAAACGGGTGACCAGACGGGACTCTACCACCTCCTCCATGGCCAGACCCGCCAGCTCGTCCGGGCTGATGGGATCCTGAAAGTCCTTGAAGCCGCCCTTGATAAGGAGCGGGCGCTTCTGCCAGTAGTGCTCGAGGAAGTGAGCGATATCCAGATTGAGTTCGTACATAGATCTTCTCGTCAAAGGGTTCGACAAAGGTCAGGAGAGGTCTTGCCAGAGGCGGCTGCCGGCCTCGGGCAAGCCCTCTTGCAAACCGTGTATAGGGTGCCACATAAAATAACCGGGGCCCTGTTGCAGATCATGCACAGGGCCCCGGTGGTCTCATTTATCCGCTTATTTCAGCAGATCAACCAGACGCTGGGCGTCACCGAGGTAGTTGGCCGGGGTCAGCTTCTTCAGCTCAACCTTGACCGCTTCCGGCAACTCCAGGGTGTCGATAAAGGTGCGCATCCCTTCGGCATCGACGCGGCGGCCACGGGTCAGCTCTTTGAGCTTCTCGTAGGGCTTCTCGATACCGTAGCGGCGCATCACGGTCTGGATCGGCTCGGCCAGCACTTCCCAGTTGGCATCCAGATCGGCGGCCATGGCGGCGTCGTTGGCTTCCAGCTTGGAGATACCCTTGAGGGTGGACTGGTAGGCGATAAGGGAATAGCCGATGGCAACGCCCAGATTGCGCAGCACGGTCGAGTCGGTCAGATCACGCTGCCAGCGGGAGATGGGCAGTTTGCTCGCCAGATGCTGGAACACAGCGTTGGCCAGACCCAGATTGCCTTCGGAGTTCTCGAAGTCGATGGGGTTGACCTTGTGCGGCATGGTGGAGGAGCCGATTTCGCCGGCGATGGTGCGCTGCTTGAAGTGACCCAGGGAGATGTAACCCCACACATCGCGGTCGAAGTCGATCAGGATGGTGTTGAAGCGGGCCATGGCGTCGAACAGCTCGGCGATATAGTCGTGCGGCTCGATCTGGGTGGTGTAGGGGTTCCAGGTCAGACCCAAGGAGGTAACAAACTGCTCGGAGAACTGGTGCCAGTCCACTTCCGGATAGGCGCTGATGTGGGCGTTGTAGTTGCCGACTGCACCGTTGATCTTGCCGAGGATCTCCACCGCCATGATCTGCTTGTACTGGCGCTCCAGACGGTAGGCGACGTTGGCCATCTCCTTGCCCATGGTGCTCGGGGTGGCCGGCTGGCCGTGGGTGCGGGAGAGCAGCGGCATGTCACGGTACTCGTGGGCCAGACGCTTGATCTCGCCGATCAGCTTCTCGCAATAAGGCTTGATGACCTCTTCGCGGGCGGTTTTCAGCATCAGACCGTGGGAGTTGTTGTTGATGTCTTCCGAGGTGCAGGCGAAGTGGATGAACTCGCTGACAGCCGCCAGCTCCGGGTTCACTTCAACCTTCTCTTTGAGGAAGTACTCCACCGCTTTCACATCATGGTTGGTGGTGCGCTCGATCTGTTTGATGCGGGCGGCGTCGCTCTCGTTGAAGTTGCTGACGATGCCGTCGAGCAGGGCGTTCGCGGCCGCGCTCAGGGCTGGGACTTCCGGGATCCCGGCGTGGCTCGCCAGTTTCTGCAACCAGCGAACCTCGACTTCAACGCGAAAACGCAGCAGGCCGAATTCGGAGAAGATAGGGCGCAGGGCATCGGCCTTGTCGCCATAACGACCGTCAATCGGGGAAACAGCAGTCAGCGCGGACAGCTCCATGGGGTGAACTCCTGATGATTGGTGTGGGGGATCCGTATTCACTTGCGCGCCGGGCGGGGTGTATCAAGGCTGATGTGCGGCTGTTCACCTTGTCCTCCCTCTGCCTGCGCGCAAGCCAATGATTAGTAACGCTTGGCCAGTTCCACCATCTTCTTGCGAGCGAAGATGATCTGGGTGCGGCTGCCACCGAGCTGGCGCCACAGCACCACGGCGCGGATGCCTGCCAGCAGCAGGGCGCGCACCTTGTGCTGCACCAGCGGTTGCTGCAGGAACAGCGGGGTGCCGGCCACCTGAATGCGCGGCCCGATGGGGCTGATAAGATCGCTGTAGATGCTCGCCATGTTGGCCAGGATCTGCTCGTCGAGCAGATCGAAATGCTGTTGCTGGCGGCCGATCTGGCTGATCCGCTCACCCAGCATGTTGAGAATGTCCTTACGCTTGGCCAGCTTGCGCTCCAGCGCAATCAGGCTCACCACATAGCGGGTCAGCTCGGCATTCTTCTGGCTGCCATCGGCACCCAGCTGCTCGACCAGCGCGCGGTAGCCGTCGCGAATGGCCAGATGGGTGTTGTTGAACACCTCGAGCGGGTGGCTCGGGTTGGTCACCAGAATGCTGGAGAGGCTCTCGCGCAGTGCGGCCTCGTCACAGCTGCCGTCTCGGGCCACCTTCTGCACCAGATACGCGGCCTGGCAGATGCCGGCAAAGGCCATTGTTCTGTCTTGGAATTTATCGCTCACGTCTGCTGCCTTCTGTTAAGGATTCAAACCGGATGGCTGAAACGTTGTTCGATGATGCCGCCGCCCAGACACACTTCCCCGTCGTAGAAGACGGCGGACTGGCCCGGGGTCACCGCAGCCTGTTTCTCGTCGAAGATGACCCGGATGGTCTCGTCGTCGATGGGCTGGATCAGGCAGGGGATATCCTGCTGGCGGTAGCGGGTCTTGACGGTGCAGCGACGCGGCTCGCGAATGGGGGTGCGATCTACCCAGTGCAGCTGGCTGGCAATCAAACCATCGGAGTAGAGGCGGGGATGTTCGCCCTGCGCCACCACCAGCACGTTGCGTTCGACCTCTTTGTCGACCACATACCAGGCCTCTTCGGTGGCATCTTTACGACCACCGATACCGAGCCCCTTGCGCTGGCCCAGGGTGTGATACATCAGACCCTGATGCTCGCCGATCACCTTGCCATCCACGGTCTCGATTTTACCGGGCTGGGCGGGCAGGAACTTGGCCAGGAAGTCCTTGAACTTGCGCTCGCCGATAAAGCAGATGCCGGTGGAGTCTTTCTTCTTGGCGGTGATGAGATCCAGCTGCTCGGCGATGCGGCGCACCTCGGGCTTCTCCAGATCGCCAACCGGGAACAGGCTCTGACCCACTTGCTTTTCGCTCAGGGTATAGAGGAAGTAGCTCTGATCCTTGTTGGTATCGAGACCGCGCAGCAGGCGCGGGCGGCCGGTGCTGTCGTCACGGCGCACATAGTGGCCGGTGGCGATATAGGTGGCACCCAGCTCTTCGGCGGCAAATTCGAGGAACGCCTTGAACTTGATCTCCTTGTTGCAAAGGATATCCGGGTTTGGCGTGCGGCCAGCCTTGTACTCTTCGAGGAAGTGCTCGAACACATTGTCCCAGTACTCGGCCGCGAAGTTGATGGTGTGGAGTTTCATCCCCAGCTTGTCGCAGACGGCCTTGGCATCAGCCAAATCCTGGGCGGCAGAGCAGTACTCGTCCGTGTCGTCTTCTTCCCAGTTCTTCATGAACAAGCCTTCGACCTGATAGCCCTGCTGCTGGAGCAGGTAGGCCGAGACGGAAGAATCCACGCCGCCGGACATGCCGACGATCACCTTGATTTGGCTGTTGTCTGTCATTAGTCGAAGTTACCAGTTCGTTTAAACGGGGCGTATTCTACCAGAGTTTTGCGCCCCCGGTCACATATCCATGCCGCAGTTCCCATCAGGAGCCTGATAGCAGGAAATCGTTTTTCTGTCGTTGGCCTTTGTCACCGAAAAAGAGTGTCAAATGGCCTCAGATAAAGGCCTTGAGGGCCGAGAGCGGCAGCCGTGTCCCCGCCAGATAATCCTGAATGCACTGCCACACCAAGGGGCTGCGCAGGGCCGGTTTGCATTCCGCTATTTCTTCAAGAGTGAGCCAGTGGCAAGCCAGCACATCGCCGTCAGGATCCTCTGGATGGTGCTGACCCGGCGCTTTTTCAAGGTCGAAGATGATGGCGGTGCGCACATAGGTGGCTTCGCTGTCGGCCGGTTTGAAGAGATAGGTACCAAGCCAGGCGGTCGGCGTGGCGGTCAGACCCGTCTCTTCCTTCAGCTCGCGGCACGCCGCTTCAAGCAGGTTTTCCCCCGGCTCCACATGGCCGGCGGGTTGGTTGAAACGGCGCTGGCCTTTTATCTCCTCTTCCACCACCAGAAAGCGCCCCTGCCACTGCACCAGGGCGGCGACCGTCAGGCGCGCCTCCATGCGGGCGTGGCTGGTGGTCGATTGCTCTGCCTGATTGCTCATCATGACTCCTTGTCGTTGCTATCGGGATTGCCCGCTCGGGCGGGTCTGCGTGCCGTTCCTCGCCCGCTGCTGCGGGGTTTGCCGCCGGTCGGGTTTGAAGTTGAACGCTCGGTTGGGTGAGTGCTGCGGGGGCGCTCGTCCCGTCTCGGCTGGCTGGCTCGCCGTGGCGCATCCCCTGTCGGTTTGGCCGGTTTGGCGGTATGAGCGCCTGAACGGGATGAGGAGGGACGCGGGCGGCTGCTGGTGCTCGGCACCAGCTCGGGGGCGGGCAGGCTGCGGCTCTCACCGGGTGCCAGACCATCGAGGGTCCAGTCACCGATGGCGTAGCGAATAAGGCGCAAGGTGGGGTGGCCGATATGGGCGGTCATCCGCCGCACCTGCCGGTTGCGTCCCTCGATGATTTTGATCTCCAGCCAGCTGGTAGGGATCTCCTTGCGCTCGCGGATCGGCGGATTGCGCGGCCACACCGCAGGTTCATCCATGATGCGCGCCCTGGCGGGCAGGGTCATGCCGTCATTGAGCTCCACACCGGCGCGAAGGGCGGCCAGTTTCTCTTCGCTCGGGATCCCTTCCACCTGCACCCAGTAGGTCTTGGGGGTCTTCTCCCCCGGCTGGGTGAGGCGCGCCTGCAGCTTGCCATCGTTGGTGAGCAGCAGCAGTCCCTCGCTGTCGCGATCGAGCCGCCCTGCGGCATAGATGCCGGGCTCTTTGATGTAATCCTTGAGGGTCTCGCGGCCCGCCTCGTCGGTGAACTGGCAGAGCACCATGTAGGGCTTGTTCAGCAGCAACAGCTTGCGATCCGCTGGGGCCAGCTCCGGTTTGCGGGGGGATGCATGGCGGGGTGCGGCTGGTTTGGCCGCCGTGCGCGGGGCGTTATCGCGCGGCGTACGGTTGACAGAGAGACGGGAGCGGGGAGATTTCATCGGATACACACTTCAGACAGACGATGGCAGCGAGTGTACCACAGGGTGCTGAGGGCAGGATGAATGGCTGGTGTTACAGCAAGCAGCGCCCAGAGCCAATTCGCCTAGCTTAGCAGGCTCTCGATGACGATAGCCTGACGGGCGGGGGGCGAGCCCGCCAACAGCAGGGCGTGGCTGACCACATCGTCGATCATCGCCTGCGCCAGTCGGGTGAGGGGGCGCAGGGTCTCCCGTCCGCTGCCAACCGGCACCGCCAGCAGAATAATGGTCTGCACCTGCCCGATTTGAGAGCCCCACTCGATGGGCTCCTTGCAATTGAGCAGGGTCAGCGCTGGCTGGCTGATCCCTGCGCTCAATACATGGGGCATGGCAAGGCCGGGGCGGATGATGGTGGCCGAGACCTGCTCGCGCCGCTCTACCGCAGCGGTCAGTGTGGCGCGGTCGCTGATCAGCTCGGCGGGCAGCAGTTCGATCAGATGCTCGAGGGCCTCGGCCTTGGTCAGCGGTTCGGTGCTGTGGGCCAGCTGGCGCAGGGCAAAATGGTAGTCGGGCAGGACGTTGGCCAGTCGCAACTCCGCCAGCGCGGCGGTGCGCAGGCGCACCAGCGGTTGACCCAGCTCCCCGCACCAGCAGGTGAAGGCCATGTGGGCGAGCTCGGCATCGCACCCTTCGATCTGCAACTGGCAGAGATCGCCGGGCTGGGTGGCGAGGGTCAACAGGGAGAGCTGGTTGCTGGCGGCAACGGTCTGACGCCGGGTGAGGTTGGCGCAGCGGATGGTGGATTTGAACATCCCCGCCAGCCGGTTTAACTGCTTGGCCTGGGTGATGCTCAACCCCTGCTGGCAGTAGAAGGTGATTTCGCGGGCCAGCATCAGGCCGGGATCGGCAGGGCCTTGAGTACGGCGTTGGCATCCAGCAGCACGGTTTCCAGTCTCACCTGATGGATGGTGCAGCCGAGGAAGCGCTCTTTCTGCTCAATCTCGATATCGGAGGCAATCAGCACCAGGTCGGCGCTGGCAATATCGCGGGCGGTCAGCATGTTCTCCATGCCCATGGCGCCCTGAGTCTCGACCTTGATCTTGAGTCCCAGCCCAGTGGCGGCTTTTTGCAGGGCATCGGCAGCCATATAGGTATGGGCAATACCGGTCGGGCAAGCGGTGACGGCGACGATCTTCATCTGCTCTCTGTGATGCTGACAAGGGGAAGCAACAAGATAGCGCCAGCGGGGGGCTTTTACCAAAAGCGCATATGAAAAGTGGGATCTTGATGGGGATATGCCCGTCCCTTGAACGGCAGTGCAGGCTGATATGGGCCAGCCGGGAGTGGGGTTGCCCCAAACAACAAGGGCCACCTCTATGGGTGGCCCTGAACAATCTGCGTCTGTTGTTATGGCTATCAGGCGGTCTGGGCGGCCAGTTCGGCGGCTTTCAGTTCGCGCTTGATGCGGCGGATCTTGCGCTCTTCGGCGACGGCGACACAACCCATCAGTACCAGACAGGCGGCGGCTGCGATATCCAGCGCCGCGAAGGTGCCGGTCCAGCCGGTCAGACCGAAGATGGGGGTGCCATCGGCGATCATGCCCAGACCCAGTTTGGCGAAGCTGTCACCAATCAGGTAAGCGAAGGTGCCCTTGACGCCATCGGCTACGCTGATGCCCTGCTTGGGGACGAAGCCCACGGCGGCGACGCCGATCAGCAACTGCGGACCAAACACCAGGAAGCCCAGGGTGAACAGGGAACCCAGGAACATAAACTGGGTGGTCGCATGCTGGTAGAGACCCAAGGTCGCGATAATCAGCGCCAGTGCCACACAGGCAACCAGACCACGACGGCCATTGGCCAGATCGGAGAGGTAACCCCACATCAGGGTGCCGACCAGAGCGCCCACTTCGAAGAAGGTAAAGCCCTGAATAGCCACGTCTTTGGAGAAGCCCAGCTCCTGGTGGGCATAGACGGTGGACCACTGGTCGATACCGATACGCACCACGTAGAGGAAGATGTTGGCAAAGCAGAGCAGCCAGATCACCTTGTTGAGCAGCACATACTTCACGAAGATCTGCCACTTGGTCAGCTTCTGCTCCTCGGTGGCGATATCCTCTTCGCTCGCCACTTCGTCAAACAGCTCTTCCACCTTGCCAAGACCATAGGCTTCCGGTGAATCGCTACCAAAGCGCAGGCCGATAAAGCCGACGATCAGCGCGATGATGGAGGGGAAGATAAACATGCCGAGCACGTTGCCATCGAACAGGTAGTTGGCACCGAACAGCGCCACACCAGCCGCACCGGCACCGCCCACGTTGTGGGAGAGGTTCCACATACCCAGATAGGTGCCGCGCTTGTTGCGAGGGGTCCACTTGGTGATGGTGGAGTAGCTGCACGAACCGCCACAGCTCTGGAAGAAACCGCTCAGGGCGTAGAAGAAGATCATGAAGTAGAGGCTGAAACCGGTGCCGCCCATGCTGGCACTGAAGCCCAGCATGCAGAGCGCGGAGAGGATCAGCATCAGCGGCAGGAACTGCTTGGTGTTCTTGCCATCGGCATAGTAGGAGACGATGGTCTTGCCCACCCCGTAGGTGATGGAGAAGCCAAGGCCGATCATGCCAAGCTCGGTCATGGAGAGACCGTACTCCTGGATCATGTCATTTTGCGCAATGTTGAAGTTCTTGCGGATCAGATACATGGTCAAATAGCCAATAAATACAACCAGATAAGATTGCATAAACGGCTTGAACCAGAGCTTGCGCCGGGCTTCGACCGGCAGGTCGAGGGTGGGGACCCGGACCTGTTGGAGCAATTTCAACATCTTCGTTCATCCTCTGCGAGATAGACGGTATTTCCGCCGCGCCCCTCATTTGTAGATAGGTTGTTCGAGGTCACGCCACGGAAGGGGGAACGGAACATCGGGGCTGTCAGCCGTTGCAGCGCTCGACGCTCCATCCATATAAACCCGGGCCCGGCACGGGATGACGGGGCACATTGCCCGTCGCGGTGCGGGTCACGACATCAGGTGAGGTGACTCTAATAAGAGGGGCAAAAAATGGCTTGAGAGCCATCCCTAGGGCAATTAGGAAAATTTCCTAGTTTTTGCGATTTCGCGGACAAAGCGTGAGTGCAATCACAGAGCTGACCCGGGATTGGCGATATTTCCGCCGGTATCCGGGTGGGAGGAGAGGGAATGGCGCGGCAAATGCGGCGCTGCTTTGGCGTGGCAAGAGAGGGCGCGATAAAGAGGGTGTTGAGGCCTATAAGGAAAAAGACAAGGAAAAAGCAGAGGCCACCCCGGGGTGGCCTCATTGTTATGGTTCGCGAGCGTGAGTTGCTCGGGGAGGAGGAACTCAGGCCGCCTTGGCCAGAGTTACCTCATCACTCTTTTTGACCCGCAGTTTTTTCAGGGCAACCGCCACCACGCCGGTGACGATGGCACCGCAGATCATGCAGAGCAGTGCCAGCAGCGGCTTGTTGACCGCACCCAGCAGGGCCACGATGGGGCCACCGTGGGCAACGCTGTTGGTGATGCCAAACAGGAAAGCCATCACAGCTGCGGTCATGCTGCCCAGAATGTTGGCCGGGATAACGGCCAGCGGATCACGGGCGGCGAACGGAATCGCCCCTTCGGAGATCCCCACCAGACCCATGGCACCGGCGGCTTTGCCAGCTTCGATTTCAGAGGCATCGAAGATACCGAGCTTGCGACCGAGTACGGTCGCCAGCGACATGCCAAGAGGGGCAGCCGGGATGGCGCAGGCCATGGCACCCATAAACTGGGTCTGACCGGAGGCAATCATGCCCACCGAGAAGAGGAAGGCCACCTTGTTGACCGGGCCACCCATATCAAAGCCGGCCATCCCCCCCAGCACGATACCCAGCAGCACCAGACTGCCACCGCTCATGGAAAGCAGCATGGCGTTGAGGCCAGTCATCATGTCGGCAATGGGTGCGCCGATGATGAAGATGAATACCGCAGCGATAAAGAGCGACCCGACGATGGGGGCGATCAGGATTGGCACCAGCGGTTGCACCATCTTGTGGTACTGACGGGTGGCAATCCAGCGCACCAGATAGCCGACCAACAGGCCCGCGATGATGGCACCGATAAAGCCGGTCCCGGCATCAGCGCCGTAGAAACTACCGTTGTTGGCGATCCAGCCACCGATAAAGCCCGGTGCCAGCGCCGGACGATCACCGATGGCGTAGGCGATATAGCCCGCCAGAATGGGGATCATCAGGGTGAAGGCGGCCACGCCGACGTTGAGGATCTGGTTCCACATGCTCCCTTCCGGGATCTGCATGCCGCTCGGGGTCGGGTTGCCGCCGATGGCGAGTGCCAGCGCAATCAACAGACCGCCGGTCACCACGAACGGGATCATGTGCGACACACCGTTCATCAGGTAGCGGTAGAGATCGGAACTGCCGCCCGCGCTCTTCTCTTCACCTTTTTTATCTTCTTTGCCAGCCACATAGGCGGGGGCCTTCAGCGCTTGTTCGATCAGACCCTTGCCATCCTTGATGGGGGCCTTGACGCCGGTCTTGATCAGCGGCTTGCCAGCGAAACGGGCCATGTCCACCTGCTTGTCACAGGCCACCACGATGGCGGTGGCGCGGGCGATCTCGTCCGCGGTCGGGCTGTTCTTGACGCCGATGGAGCCGTTGGTCTCCACCTTCACCTCATAACCCAGCTCGCGAGCGGCGCGCTCCAGCGACTCGGCCGCCAGATAGGTGTGGGCGATACCGGCCGGGCAGCCGGTGACACCGATGATAAAGCCTTTGCTGGTGGTCGGGGCCGCGCTCTGCTCCTCTTTCTTGGCCAGCAGCAGCGCCAGCGCATCGGCCGGAGTTTTCGCCGCCAGCAGCTTGGCGATAAAGCCCTCTTCGATCAGCTTGCCGGAGAGCTCGGCCAGCACCTCGATATGGTGGTTGGCGCCGCCATCGGGGGAGGCGATCATGAAGAAAATATGGGACGGCTTGCCATCTTCGGCGCCGTACTCGATGCCGTTGCGGCTGATGCCGATGGCGACCGCCGGGTTGCATACCGCCGCACTCTTGGCGTGGGGCAGGGCCACGCCCTCTTCAAAGCCGGTGTTGCCCAGCTCTTCGCGGGCCCACAGATCCTTGATAAAGGCCTGCTCGTCGCTGACCTTGCCTTGCGACGCCAGCAGGCGGGCCATCTCGGTGAAGACCTCTTCCTTACGCGTCGCTTTCAAATCGAGGTTGATCAGATGTTCATTGATCAAGGTGGTGATCATGGCGCTCTCCCCGCTTCCGGTGACGGAAGCTATGCGTGAGTACGTATCGACGTACTGGATAAAAATGACCTGATCATTATCGCGGCTCGCCTGCACCCTCCCTATCGGACAAATGTGCTAATCACTGGATTTTTGTGCGCATTAAAACGCGATGTGATGAAGATCCCGTTTTCAGGTAGGACTCGCCATTTTCAGTCAACCATTCATTTTTTCTTTAAAAACATATAAATGCATTGATGCCAGGCTCGCCATCAGATTTGTAATACGCCATATCAATAAATTAATCATCAGTGGAGTCTGGATTTATATGTGGTTAAACGGCGCCATCAGATGTGACCATTCTCACAAAAAGTCGCCATTTAGCCGGGCGGACTAGGATTTTTATGCGCCATTTCTCCCCCTGCCGTTTGCCCTCGCTGATAGCGGATTGGCGCGCCCTGGAATGATGCCAGGGCGAGCTTTAATGAGTCCCCAAACCTCTTCGTTGAAAAAAATAGTTTGTTGCATATGCCATAAACTGAGCGTATACATGGCATATGCCAATTACGGCGGCATCATGATCAGACGCTTATCGAGCCGAATGATGCGTGACTAAACCAGTAAAAGTTGATGCGTACGGCTCTTCATCTGGTTGCTGCAAGAGGCTGGGAACATGGCCATGCCAACCGGCAAGCCTGCGGGAAGATCCTGAACAAGGGGACGAGTGCAGAGTGACAAGGGGCAGGGCTGGAATATCAACAGTGATAGCAGGAGGTCAAATGACCATCATCACAGCCATTCCGATGAGTGACGACCATATCGCAGGACATTTTGCCAAGGCAGAGCGCTTTGTATTCGTAGATGAACAGGGGATCACCTTGGCAGAGATCGCCAATCCGGTGGCAGGCAACGAGTGCAAAAGTGCGTTGGCGGAGCTGCTTCAGGCGCAGGGGGCACGTCGTATCGTGTTGAAAAATATCGGTAGCAAGATGCTTGGCAAGCTGCTGGGCAGTGGGCTTGCCGTCTATCAGGCCAGTCAGGGGCGTCTCGCTATGGCCGACATGCTGAGCAATGAGTCGGGAAATCTGGCCGAGCTGACATCCGCTGAACAGGGCAGTACATCGCGCTGCGCCGAGGGGGCTGGCCATCACGGTAAGGGAAGCCGTCAATGCGCTCCCCGTGGCCGCCTTGGCAAAGGGGGTTGCTGCAAGTCAGCCTCCGGACAACAGCAGGGCTGTCAGGGTAACCGTCAGCGCAACCACAAGAAATGTTGTGAAGAGTAAGCACAACCGCTAGGTCGAACTGGAGGGGAACGTTGATGGAAAACCTGAATCAAGAGGGTAAGCAAATCCCCTCCATAACCAAGATTGCACATATGCCTGTCACACTCTTTTCAATCATCATGGGGCTGACGGGGGCGGCAATTGCCTGTCGCAAGGCGTTTCCGGATCTGCTGCTGTTGCAGTCGGCAGGGTTCCTTTTCGGGGTCTTGTCATCCCTGCTACTGGTGACGTTTCTGGTGATGTATGGCTGGAAAATCCTCAGACACAATGACGAGTTCCTGCATGAGCTGAAACACCCGGTCAGGATCAATTTCTTCCCGACCATCTCAATCAGCCTGCTGCTGCAATCCGCCTACTGGGCCAGCTGGCATGATGCGGCGCTGGCCCTCTGGTCGGTGGGCGCCAGCTTGCAGCTGCTCTTCACCCTCTACATCATGAGCAACTGGATCCATCGCGACCATTTCACAATCACCCACACCAATCCGGCATGGTTTATACCGATTGTCGGCAATATTGTGGTGCCCCTGGGGGGCGTGCCGCTTGGCTTTCACGAGGTCAGCCTGTTCTTCTTCAGCATTGGCCTTATTTTCTGGTTCTCTCTGCTGACCATAGTGCTCTATCGGCTGTTCTTTCATGAGAGCCTACCCGAGAAGCTGATGCCCACCATGTTTATTCTGTTGGCACCGCCTTCCATCGGATTTATCTCGTATAGCGAAATAGCCAGCTCCAGCGACCTGTTTGCCCATGTCATTTATTATTTTGCGCTGTTTGTATTTATCTTGCTGATGTACAACACCCTCACTTTTTTGAAACTTAAATTTTTCCTCTCTTCGTGGGCGTACTCATTTCCACTGGCGGCATTTTCCGCAGCCTCGGCCATGTTTGCCGACGCAACCGGGAATATCATTCCATATTATCTGGCCAAAATAGTGGTGTGTGCCCTGATTGTATTGATCATCTGGTTAATCAGCATGACAGTGCAGTCATTCTATAAAGGTGAGATTTTCACACCGGAGAAATAACGTGATGAAAAATTATCGAGAGATCAATAAAGAACAACACCAGCTTGGCTCTGCTTATCGCAAGAGCAGCCCGGATACCATGAATGCGTTTATTGCGCTGCACAAAGCCGTTATGAAAGAGGACGAGGCGCTGGCGTTGAAATATCGGGAAATGATCGCCCTCGGTATTGGTATCGCTTCCCGCTGCGATGGCTGCATTGCCGCCCATGTTGCCGGAGCCGTGAAGGCCGGTGCTTCGCGAGCGGAGCTGATTGCCACCGTGGATGTCGCGGTATTGATGGGAGGCGGCCCCTCCATCATCTATGGCACCCAGGCACATGCCGCCATCGAAGAGTTGCTCTCCTGGCACTCAGTTCTCAACATGCGAGTGGCCAAATAGCGAGTGAATAGATCAAGTGGATGAATATCAATCAGAGAACTATCAACAGACCATGATGTCCCACGCCCGTTGCATGGTGTGTGGCACTCATAACCCGGATTCACTGGGAATTCGCTTTTATCAGGGGGAGGAAGGGACAACGGAAGGGCTGTTTATTGCCAACCAGCGCCATCAGGGTTACAGCGATATTTTGCATGGCGGCATGACCAGCACCCTGCTCGATGCGGTGATGACACATGCGTTGCTGCAACGGGGAATAAGAGGATTAACAGCGGAGCTGACCGTTCGTTTTATTGCTCCCATCGATATCGGCAGCAAAGTAGTGCTGTCGGCCAGAATAGTCGACCAGCGTCACGGTATCTATCGTCTGAATGCCGTAGCGTCGGTCGGCGGGATGATTGTTGCAAAAGCATCGGCCAAATTTATCAAGCCGAAAGCCAATAACAGGAGTTAGCGTGATGAAAAAAGAGAGTGTGGTTTTACCAGAAATGGATATCGGTATTTCAGCCGCCGATCGCAAGAAAATTGCAGATGGATTGTCGGCACTGCTTGCCGATAGTTACACCCTTTATTTGATGACCCACAATTTTCACTGGAACGTAACCGGCCCGCAGTTCAACAGTCTGCACAATATGTTTATGGATCAATACACCGAGCAGTGGAATGCGCTGGATGTTATCGCCGAGCGGATCCGCGCATTGGGCTTCCCGGCACCCGGCACATACAAGGAGTTTGTCCGTCTCTCCTCCATTGAGGAGGTCGAAGGGGTGCCCTGTGCCAGTGAAATGCTCAAACATCTGGTGTTGGCGCAAGAAGCCACGGCGAGAACCGCCAGAAAACTGTTCGATCTGGTCGATGCCGTCAATGACCAGCCCACCGCCGATGTGCTGACCCAGCGCATCGATATTCATGAAAAAACCGCCTGGATGCTAAGAAGCATGCTCTCTTGATGGCACGGGGCTGCCATATTATGTGGCAGCCCGACCTTCCCTTAACGGTTCGGTCCAACCGAGCCCTTTGGCTGCTGTCGTTTGGTTTGATAGCGATGCACGAGCCAGTCAATTCCCGCCATTGCCGCCGCGACGCCAATCATGATCAGAGTGAGGCGGCAGCCCTCCTGCCATGAGAGCAAATCCAGATGAAAGTCCTGCCGAATAAATTCCGGGATCAGGCCGATAGGCAAGGTAATAGCCAGATAGGATATAAATTTTCTGAAAAACATATGGTCAGGTTTTGAAGTCTGTTTGTATTGGTCCATCCAGTTTCTTGTTAGCTGTTAACGGTCAGTTGAGTGAGATAGCTATTTACCGCTTCACGAGTCGTGAAATGGTGCTTGTCGTTTGGGAATCGATCAAACAGCTCGCGATGGAAGTGGCGGGAGCTTTTGCCAGCTCGCTGCCCATATTCCGATGCCCACACCAGCAGTTGTTGAAAGTTCTTTTCCGCTGCCACTGTATCCCGTTGCCTAGCACTTTGTGATCCGCGTGATAGCAGTGAATCACGGCATACCGACCAGTCGAGATCCAGAAAAAGCAGGGTATCGGCGGCATCAAGCAGTTGCTCGGCCAGGGCACCAAATACCCCTTCGACCACCCATGATGGCTCTTGAGCAAGTGTTTGAATGGCATGATCAATCTCATGCTGGGGCCGTTTTTGGTTAAAGCCGCCCGGTTGCCAGACGATGGTGTCCAGATTGACCTCGCGGATAGTTAATACCTCAGCCAGCTGCGCCGCCAACCAGCTCTTGCCCGATCCCGAGTTGCCAATAATCAGAATTCGTTTCATCTCTGGGGGCTCTTTTCTGGAACAGATATCTGGAGGCTGGAAAGTAGAGGTGATGACGCGAATGTCCTACGGGTTAATGTAATCATTTCATTTTTCGTTTATAACTAAGAAATTTCAAACGATAAAATCCAATTGATGAAGTTTGAAATTTGTTGAAAGGTAACAGTTTGCCATATTTGTATGATTGCTAGAATGGCGACAAACCACGACATTCTATTTTGATATGATAAGTTTGCAGATTGAACTTTTTCATTGGAAGCTTGTTTTTTTAATTCTAGATTCGCCTTTATTTTACGAACATTGTTCAAATATGAATCAGCCTTTTTAAAAAACTGTTCATAGTTCAATGTATCATCCACTTGGTAATGCATGAAATCAAGTTTTGACGCGATTAAAGCAGTAAGTAACTCCTCTATCTTCAATAGTTCCACGTATGAGTCATAAATGTGATTGTAACTTTTATCAGGGCTTTGATTATAGGTGTCTATAATTGACTGGCAATAGTTTTGATCAAGACGTTTAAATCTGGCATCACAAATATGGAAGAATTGATAGATGTGGTGCGAGTTTATTGGTGAAAAAAAACGAACTGAGAAGTCATTAAGTCGATGTTCATCTATTTCTTCAGATGTTTGGGATGCAATATATAGATGAGATATTTTAGGAGGGATTGATCTTGGCCTAAAATAACGAAGGGAGAATAAGCATCTTTTTAAATCATCACTTTTAAATGATAAGTTAAAGCTATCGAAACTCTTAATAAAGTGTGTGTCACAGTTATCATTATCTATTTCTTTTGGAGGTGGTGCTTTTTCAATAAAGTATGGATTTATATCATCTATATGGATATCCATTGTATATACAGGTACTTCGGTTTGACTTATACCAAAAAACTTGTACAACTTGCTTTCTGCCAATTGCGTTTCTTTATGTAAAAATTCAAGTCTTGATGATAAACGTTCTTCAGATAAGCTGAATCGATCTGATACGGTTGAAGCTACGAATTGTGCGCTAAATGGGTTACAGCTTAAATATTGTATCTGCTCGGGTTCAATATCTGTCACATTAATGTCTTTTAATAATTCTGTAGCTTTGTCGGATAATATCCAGTACAGAGCCAAAAAGGCTAAGCCTCCATCTATATGAATTATTTGTATCGAGCAAGCTTCTATGTAATCACTTTGATGATGAATATATCCATCAACATGATATCTTTTTGATGTGCTTCCGATTTTAAAAAAACCTACATTTAAAAAACTATTGTTAAGCATGGAGTTCTTGGCGTAGGAGTCATCTAAGTAATTGTTTTTAACTTTCCAATATTTTAATTTTATTGCGTTATCTTGAGTGATGGAACAAAAGCTACTGATGGCTTTTGCTTTCCATTTTAGTTGTGGGTTTAGTAGACTGTAATGAGTGATTATGTTGTTTGTTTTACGTTCTTTATTATGTGCGTGATATTCTTTTGTTTCGTAGTAGAACTTGCTGGCAAGATTCATTTTTTTGCTAAAAAACACAGGCGCGATCTTGATCATTCCGCATATGACAGCTGTCATGAAATTGGTATAGCTACCCACTAACCATCTCCTATTTTTAATATGAAATATAAAAATATAGTCTTTAGATATATTTTTATATAGGTTTTAAGTGCTGGAATGTTATTCAGGAATTTTAGCAATATAGTTTTTATAAGGTTTACAGTAGACTTGAAACTACTATTACAGGGCTTGAAAATGGGAGTGGAGCCGAAGGCGTAACGGACTAACTACACGAGAAAGCCCGTAGGTTCGATTAGCGCAACATAATCGGACGTTCGCGATGTTTTTAAATATCTCGCTTGTGGGGCTTCGCTCTGCGCCAACCTACAAAACCCACGCTACCGCCCGTGGATTACAGCCTCCAGCCTGCTGCGGTTATCCGGCGATGTGGTGGATGGCGAAACGGCTGCACAGGGTTGTCTCTGCAAGAGTGGTTGCCAAGTGGGGCATATTAATCGAGAGAGGGGCAGGGTAAAACCGCCGTCGGGCAAAAACCTGCAAAAGATCAATAAATTACTCACTTAATGGGTGCTATCTATCCGCTTGGTACAGCAACCGCAGGCAGAGCCTCACCTCTTGCCGGGTACTACCGCCACTCAATACTCCAGAAACTTCTCCCCGCACAGCTCACAAATTAGATGTTTTACATGGGTGGTCTGGTAGGCCAGTGTTTCACCAAACGCCCAGTTGGTGATGCTGCTGGAAGTAAAGGCTTGCCAGAAGGCTTTGCGCGGATCCTTGGGCATGATGTCCTGGCTGTGATCGCGGGCGACTAGCACCACGATATGGCGTGTACGCTCGCCGCATTTGTCACAGCGGTGGATTTCAGTCGGCGGATTCTGGTCGTGCGGGTTGGTCATAAAAAGGCTCGTGAAGAGAGGGAGGCACCCATCATATTCATCTCCACTTGGCTCTCAATCTTTCTGGTCGAGGGTGTGCGCCGGTTGTGAACAGGATCACCTTTTGTGGCGTGACGCAGACTTGGCCGTGGTGGCAGCCTTTGCGACGTGCTTGTGAGAGGGGATGCCCATGCTGGCCAATACCCGGGCGGCGTTCTCTTCACAGGGCATCTCGTCGGGTTTGGACTCCACCAGCCGGATCAGGGTCTGCAACTGCTGCTTGCTGTGGGCAAGCCTCGCCTCCAGCGCCTCTATGTCGCTCACCTTGGCCTTGAGGGCCGCCAGCAGCGGTGCGTGTTGCCAGGTGCTGATATCCGCCGGTACCAGCTGCTTGATCTCGTCGAGGGAGAAGCCTGCCTGTTGTGCCTGGCTGATGATGGTCAGCAACGGCACCGTCTCGGGCGGGTAGTCGCGATAGCCGTTGGCCCCCCGTTGCACCTTGTTGAGCAGGCCCCTGGCTTCGTAAAAGCGGATAGCCGAGGCCGCCATGCCGGTCTGTTTGGCCAGTTCACCGATCTTCATCTTGCCTCCTGGGCTGCGGGTTGATGGCCCCTGACGCTAAGGCTGAGGGGCGGGTGCCGGGAGATTCTAGGGTTAAAGCCCGCTTGAATGTCAACGGCCCTGAGCAAGCAAGGGGTGGGTGGATAGCCTTTCCTTGGTCGTAGCGGCATCTCGACAAAGGGCTTGACCTTCAAGTCAGCTTCAAACTTATGGTGGGGCCCTCACTACCGAGGAGATCGCCATGAACCCATTTACTCCCCTGACCCTGCCCAATGGCAGCCAGCTTATCAACCGTCTCGCCAAGGCCGCCATGGAAGAGAACATGGCTGACCGTGATCATGCCCCCTCCGAGGCGCTGATCCGCCTTTATCGTACCTGGGCTGAGGGTGGCGCTGGCCTTATCATCACTGGCAATGTGATGGTGGATGGGCACGCCATGACGGGAGCGGGGGGCGTGGTGCTCGACACCCCGGCGCTATCCCCACAGCTGGCCGGGCGTTTCAGGGCCTGGGCCGAAGCGGCCAAAAGCGGGGGCGCCCAGATCTGGATGCAGATCAACCACCCCGGTCGCCAGATGCCGGCGGCGCTGGGGCAACCTACCCTGGCACCTTCCGCCGTGCCCATGGCGCTCGGCAGTTTCTCCAAACAGTTCTCTCCGCCCAGGGCCATGAGCGAGGCCGATATTGCCGAGGTGAAAGCACGCTTTATCAATACGGCGCTGTCGGCACAGCGTCTCGGCTTTGACGGAGTTCAGCTCCACGCTGCGCACGGTTATCTGCTGAGCCAGTTCCTCTCACCGCTCACCAACCAGCGCCACGATCGTTGGGGCGGCAGCCTTGAGAATCGTGCCCGCTTGCTGCTGGAGATAGTGCAGGGGATCCGTGAGCAGGTGGGGGAGCGCTTCTCGCTGTCGGTCAAACTCAACTCCGCCGACTTTCAGCGTGGCGGCTTCAGTACCGAAGATGCCAGAGCTGTGGTCGACATGCTCAACCCGCTCGGGGTAGATCTGGTGGAGCTCTCCGGTGGCAGTTACGAGGCGCCCGCCATGCACGGTCAGGCCCGCGATGGCCGCACCCTGGCGCGGGAAGCCTATTTTCTGACGTTTGCCGAAGAGATAGTGAGTGCCGCTCATATGCCCGTGATGGTGACCGGGGGGATCCGCCGTTATCCGGTGGTGGAACAAGTGCTCGGTAGCGGAGTTGCGGTCGTCGGCATGGCCACCGCGCTTGCCATCGCCCCAGATCTGCCTGCCAGATGGCGCCGTGAGCAGGCGGCAAGCGCCGAGCTCAGACCCATCCCCTGGCGCAGCAAGGTGCTGGCTTCGGTAGGTTATATGGCGATGGTGAAATACCAGCTGCGACGGCTGGGCCGAGGTCAGCCGAGCCACCCCAAGGTTGCGCCATCGCTGGCGCTGGCTTGCCAACAGTGGCAAACCCTGCTTGGCAACGCCCGCTATCGGCGCTGGATCAAGGCGCAGGAAAAGTGAAGAGAGGGTGGTTCGCAGGCGGGCGAGCCAGCCTGGCCAGCTCAGGCCGACTCCCGCTTTTGTAGGCTGGGGGTGATGATATGGCGGTTGGGGGCGAGATCGGGTTGCTGCATCCGGGTCAGCAGTCGCTTTGCCGCCTGACGGCCGATTTCGCGGGCCGGTGAACTGACGAAGGTGAGGGCGGGGGAGGTGAGTTCGGCCTCCGCCACATCGTCAAAACCGAGCAGGGCTACCTGCTGGCCTATGTAGTTGTCCTTGCCCACGGTGCGGCCGCTCGCCTCGACGCCATAGATGGCGCCGAGTGCCACCTCGGGGTAGTGGCAGAGCACGGCGGTCACCTTGGGGTGCTGGTGCAGCAGCTGGGTGATGGTGTCGGCAGCGCTGCGCTGGGTGCGCTCGCACTCCAGTACCCACTCCGGTTTGAAGGGCAGGCCATATTGCAGCAGGCTGGCGCAGTAGCCACCGATCCGCTCGGCGCGGGTGAGGGAGTCGGCCCGTCCGCCGACGTAGGCGATATGGCGGTGGCCCTGCTCGATAAGGTAGGTGGTGGCCTGCTTGGCGGCGTGGGTGTTGTCGGGGCCGATAAAATCCACGTCATCCCGATAGTAGGAACGGGCGGCGCACACCACCGGCAGTTCGGAATCGAGCAGGGTCTCCAGCGTCTTGGCCGCCGCGCCGCGCACCGGATTGAAAATGATGCCCGCCACCCCCTGCCGTGACAGGGAGTGGATGCTCTGCTGCAGCCGCTCCGGGCTGTGGCCGCACTGGGTCAGAAACAGCAGATAGCCCTGCTGCTCCAGCACCTCGCTCACCCCGGCGGTCACCTCGGTATAGAAGGGGTCGGTGATGTCGCGCAGGATCAGCCCCACCAGATTGGACTGCTGGCTGCGCAGGTTGGCGGCGGCGCTGTTGGGCACGTAGTCGAGCTCTTTTATCGCCTGCTGCACCCGCTCGGCGGTGGCCGGGGAGATGCGCCCCTTGCCGTTGAGCACCATGGAGACGGTGGTGACCGACACACCCGCCCGCTGGGCGACATCAGTGATCTTGGTGGCTTTGGCAGAGAGGGATTTGGGCGACATAGGGTGAACGGACGATGGCATGTTGAGAGCGAGGCCCCAGCATACCTGCTTGGGTTGCCAAGTGAAACGTTACATCACCATTGGGCTGATCCGGCTCACAGATTTGGATCCTTCTGCCAGCCTGCCCCCTTATTCTGTGATCCTGTCGGCACTTGTAAGTTGATAAAACGTTTTATCATCCGGCAAAACCTGATGCTGACCCGCGCCTTTGTTTAGAGATTGCTTCGAGATTGCCTCGAGCGGGGGAGGGC
Organism: Aeromonas sp. R9-2; assembly: GCF_040908025.1. Taxonomy (NCBI): domain Bacteria; kingdom Pseudomonadati; phylum Pseudomonadota; class Gammaproteobacteria; order Aeromonadales; family Aeromonadaceae; genus Aeromonas; species Aeromonas sp. R9-2. Next base: position 17,105 of record NZ_JBFOCX010000020.1, on the reverse strand, counting down.
AGCCGCAGATATTGCTGTCTATTCACAAGGAGCCGTTTCATGGCCAAGCCTCAAGCCAAATCCACCATCTGGGAGTTCCTGCAGAGCCTCGGCAAGACCTTTATGTTGCCGGTCGCCCTGCTGGCCTTCTCGGGCATCCTGCTCGGTGTCGGCAGCTCGCTCACCAGCGATGCGGTCAAGCAGAGCATGCCCTTCCTCGACAATACCGTGCTGCAACTGCTGTTCCTCTGGATGACCAAGGTGGGGCTGGTGGCCTTTATCTACCTGCCGGTGATGTTTGCGGTGGCCATTCCGCTCGGACTAGCGCGAGAAGAGAAGGGGGTCGCGGCCTTTGCCGGTTTCGTCGGCTATGCGGCGCTCAACCTCTCCATCAACTTCTACCTCACCGTGGCCAACGTCATCGGTGACGCGGCGGCCGAAAAGGCCTACGGGGTGAAATCGATCCTCGGCATCAGCTCCATTGACACCGGTATTCTGGGGGCCATCATCGTCGGGGTGATCGTCGCCAAACTGCACGCCCGTTTCTACACCTACAAGATGCCCGATGCGCTCGCCTTCTTCGGCGGTGCCCGCTTCGTGCCCATCATCACTGTATTGGTGCTGGGTGTAGTCGGTCTGGTCGTGCCGTTCGCCTGGCCCTGGTTTGCTGCCGGCATCAACGGCATCGGGGCGCTCATCTCCCACGCCGGTCCCTTCGGCCCCTTCCTGTTCGGTACCGGTGAGCGTCTGCTGCTGCCGCTCGGCCTGCACCATATTCTGGTGGCGCTCATTCGCTTTACCGAAGCGGGCGGCACCCAGCTGGTATGCGGTCACGAGGTGAGCGGCGCCCTCAATATCTTCTACGCCGAGCTCTCCTGCGCCGACACCACCGGCTTCTCTGTTTCTGCTACCTCCTTCCTTTCTCAGGGCAAGATGCCTGCCTTCCTCGGCGGCCTGCCGGGTGCGGCGCTCGCCATGTATCACTGCGCCCGTCCGGAAAATCGCGGCAAGATCAAGGCGCTGCTGGTCTCCGGCGTGGTGGCCTGCGTCATCGGTGGGATCACCGAGCCGCTCGAGTTCCTGTTCCTGTTCGTGGCACCGGTGCTCTACGTCATTCACGCCATCCTGACCGGTCTGGGCTTTATGACCATGGGGCTGCTCGGCGTCACCATCGGCAACACTGACGGCAACCTCATCGATTTTCTGGTGTTCGGCGTGCTGCAGGGCACCGCCACCAAGTGGTATCTGGTGCCGGTCGCGGCCGCTATCTGGTTTGCCATCTACTACAGCGTGTTCCGTTTCGCCATCGTGCGCTTTAACCTGAAAACCCCCGGTCGTGAAATCGAGACCAGCGAGACTGCCCAGCCCGCAGGCAAGAAGGCCGGCAACAGCGGTTACAACGGTGAAATCATCCTTAACGCCTTGGGCGGGGCCGATAACATTCTCGCGCTCGATAACTGCATCACCCGCCTGCGGATGTCGGTGCAGGACATGAGCCGGGTCGATGACAAGGTATTAAAGGCAAACGGCGCCATCGGGGTGATCAAGCTCGATGAGCACAACCTGCAGGTGGTGATCGGCCCGCAGGTTCATCTGGTGAAAAACCAGCTGCAGAGCCTGATGGGGGCCTGAACCGGCTAATAAGATCCGAACGGGGGGCGCAAGCCCCCCTTGTTTGCCTCTCCCAATATGTCTCCTGTTTATGGAGGGAGAAACTTCATGCACGATATTTATTACTTCGACCGTGTGGTCGACCGCCACGGCACCTACTGCACCCAGTGGGACTATGTAGCCGACCGTTTTGGCCATGCCGATCTGCTCCCCTTTACCATCTCCGACATGGATTTCGAGACCGCCCCCTGCATTCGCCAGACGTTAGCAGCCCGTCTTGAGCACGGGGTATTTGGCTACAGCCGCTGGAATCACGACGACTTCAAGGGGGCGGTGAGCGACTGGTTTGCCCACCGTTACGGGGCGAGCCTCGACCCCGAGACGCTGGTCTACGGCCCCTCGGTCATCTATGTGATTGCCCAGCTGGTGAACCTCTGGTCGGCGCCGGGTGAAGGTGTGCTGGTGCATACCCCCGCCTACGATGCCTTCGGCAATATGCTGGTTGCCAACGATCGGGTGCTGCTGCCTTGCCCGCTCAAAAAAACAGAGGGGAGCTACCAGATCGACTGGGCCTGCTTCGAGCAACAGGCTGCCCGCCCCGATTGCCGGATTTTGCTGCTCTGCAGCCCCCACAACCCCACTGGCCGGGTCTGGACGCGGGATGAACTCGGCCGGATGGCCGCCATCTGCCAGCACCACGGGGTCAAGGTCATCTCGGACGACATCCATATGGATGTGAGCTTTGCCCGCTACCTGCCGTGGAGCGAGGTGGCGCCGGACGATGGTTGGGCGCTGGTGAGCTCGGGCTCGAAATCCTTCAATATTCCCGCCCTTGGCGGCGCCTACGCCTTTATCGCCAACGCAGCGGCGCGCGCCGCCTATCTGCAGCGGCTCAAGGCGGCCCATGGCCTCTCATCGCCGCCCATTCTCGGGGTGCTAGCCCATATCAGCGCCTATCGGGACGGGGCTGCCTGGCTCGATGCCCTGAAAGCCTACCTGCACGGCAACCTCACCCATGTGGCGGCGCGGCTCAACGCGGCTTTCCCCGCCATCGACTATCGGGTGCCCGAGGGAACCTATCTCGCCTGGATTGACCTGAGCGGCCTTGGCATCGACTCCACCGAACGGATGGATGCGCTGCAAACCTTGCTGGTGGAGAAATACCGGGTCGCCATCATGCGTGGCGACACCTACGGCCCCGAAGGCACAGGCTATATCCGCCTCAACGTCGGCTGCCCGCGTTCAAAGGTCGATCAAGGACTCGACGCTCTGATCGGCGCGCTGGGGGAGGTGGGGTAGAGCAAATCCATTCAACGTGAAAAACATAACGGTGCCATCAGTGATGGCACCGTTATGTGGGGAAATATAAAAAACCACCCCGGAGATCCGGGGCGGTTTTTTTATTTAGCGATACCGAGATGAGTCGTGGGCGACATAAGGGCTCAGCGATAGCGGCCACGTACCGAGCTGCTGGCGCGACCGGCCATCTTGATCAGGCTCTGGCGGGTGTGCAGGTGGCAGAGCGCGACGCCGAGGGCATCTGCTGCATCCGCCTGCGGGGTGGCGGAGAGTTTCAGCAGATGGGTCACCATATGCTGCACCTGCTCCTTGGCGGCACCGCCGGTGCCGACTACCGCCTGCTTGATCTGGGTGGCGGAGTATTCGCTCACCGGCAGATAGGCGTTGACCGCGGCGACGATGGCGCTGCCCCGGGCCTGCCCCAGTTTCAGGGCCGAGTCGGCGTTGCGGGCCATAAAGACCCGCTCGATAGCAAACTCGGTGGGTTTGAACTGGGTGATGATCTCGCATACCCCGTCATAAACCTGCTTGAGGCGCTCCGGCAGCTCGCCGCAATCGGTGCGGATGCAGCCAGAGCCCAAGTATTCGGCCTTGCCGCCCACGACCCGGATAACCCCGTATCCGGTGATCCGCGAACCCGGATCGATGCCCAAAATAATGCTCATGGGTGTTGATTGCTCTAAACGCGAGTGATGGCCGCCAAGATAGCAAACTGTGGCCCGTTTGGCTGTATGTCCCGGGTCAAGCGGGTAAAGATTGGCCAGCCGGCGTCGGGCGTGGTTAGCCCTTGAACAGCGCTATGGTGTCGCCATCCTGCAGGCTGCCCGCGCCGCGCACCACCACCCGATCCCCCTGCTTGAGGGCGCCGCTCACTGCCACTTGCTGGCTGTCGCCAAACAGCACGGTGACCGGCACCCGATTCACTTTGAGCGCCTTGCCGCTTCGCGCCACCTGATAGACCACGCTGCCATCGGTGCCGAGCACCAGAGCATCCCGGGGCAGCAGCATGCTCTGCTGATCCCCCAGTGGCAGGGCAACCCGTACCGGCGAGCCGATGATGAAGGTGCCCGCTTCCGGTTTGAGGCGCAGCTCGATGAGGCGCGACTTGGGATCGGCGCTGGCGGCTCGCTGGTAATAGACGCCGTGAACGCTCAGCTGCTCCCCCTCCACCCGCAGCCGGGTTTGCGGTGCCAGCTGCTGGGCCCAGAGAATGGGGGCTTGCAGGCGGATATCCGGCTGATCCGGGTTGACCAGCTCCAGCGCCTGCTCGCCCGCGTCCACATGCTCGCCGGGCTGGATGAAGTGGTTGTTAACCACCCCGTCGAACGGAGCATAGATGTGGCTGCGGCGCAGCTGTTCTTCAATCTGGTTCACCTGTATGGCGGCCAGTCGCTCGGCCAGCGCGGCCTGCTCCACATCATAACTGGCCTTGTCGTACTGGCTCTGGGAGGCGCTCTTTTGCTGGTGCAGCCGGGTGATCCGCTGGGATTCGGCGCGAGCGAAGCGCAAGTTGCTCTGCCATTTCGCCTGCTCGGCGCGAGCCTGCTCCAGCGAGAGGCGCAGCGCTGCGCTGTCGAGGCGCAGCAGCTCGTCCCCTTTTTTGACCCGGCTGCCAAATTCGGCGACCCACTCCACCCGGCCGCTCACTTCGGCACTGAGCGCCGCCTGCTGACGGCTCGCCACCGTGCCGCTGACCCAGATATTGGCGGCCGCATCCCCTTGGGTCACATCCGCCAAGGTCACCATCTTGCCCTGATCGGCCAATACCGGTAGCGCACTGCCTGCAATCAGCACAGCGCCAGCCAACATTCGGGTAATCATATGTGTCATCGATGAGCTCCTTGCTCAGGCCCGCTGGCGCAGGGGTTGTGGGATCGCCACCTGCTCCCCGAGACGCAGGAAAGCAGGCAACAGGATCAGGGTAAACAGGGTGCTGCAGCTCATGCCGCCGACAATGACGGTGGCGAGCCCGCGGTAAATTTCGCTCCCTTCGCTCGGGCTCAGCATCAACGGCAGCATGCCGAAGATGCTGGTGAGACTGGTCATGGCGATGGGACGCATCCGGCTTTGCAGGGCATCGGCCACCGCCAGCTGGCGGCTCATGCCGTCTCGCTCCGCCGTGCGGGTCTGATGCACCAGCAGGATGGCGTTGTTGACCACCAGTCCCAGCAGGATGACAAAGCCGATGATGGTGAGCAAATCCATCGGCAGCGGCACCAGCAGCCCGCTCAGTTGCAGCGCCAGCACGCCGCCAACCGAGGCAAGGGGCAGGGTGAGCAGTACCAGCAGGGCATCCTTGATGGAGGCAAATACTCCCCACAGCAGCACCAGCAGGATCACCACGGCAAACAGGAAGATGGTCCCCAGATTGTCGAGCGCCTGTTGCAGGCTGTCGGCATTGCCGGCAATGCGCAGCTCGCCACCAGCGGGCAGCAGGGGGCGGATGGCGGAAAAACTGCGGTTTTTCAGGGTGTCGATCACCTGCTCCATGGTCATGCCTGCCGGGGGCGCTATCTGCAGGATGATGCTGCGCCGCCCATCGGCCCGGAAGATACTGGCCGGGCCCATGTCGTGCTCCACCCGCAGCAGCTCGCCAAGGGGAACGATGCGCCCGGAGGGGGTGGCCAGCGGCACTGCCTTCAGTTCGTCCGGATTGGCGGAGCTCTGCCCCATCAGCATGATGTCGAGCCGATCCTCGCCGTCGAAATACTCGCCAACCCGCAAGCCGTCGCCAAAGGTCTGGATGATGGTGGGCAGGGGCGTGCGATCCCAACCCACTTCGGCGAGACGCCGATCTTGCGGTACCAGTTTGAGCTCGGGGGCGGTGAAGTCGAGACTCGGCTCGGGCCGGATCTGTGCTCCCGGCAAGTCCTTGCTGAGGAGCCCCATGCTGGCACGGGCCGCCTGATAGAGCTCGGGCAGGTTGCCTCCCTGCAGCAGCAGGGAGACGCCGTTCTCGCTGTTAAAGCCGCCAAACAGCGACCCCTGACCGCCGAACACCCGGGTGTCGGGAATACCCACCAGCAGCTGCTTCATCAACAGGCTCTCCAGCTCCTTGATGCGGGTCTCGTCCTTGGGGCGCACGCCAATCTGGGCGCCCCCCGGGTAGCGCAAGATGTAGTAGTTCTTGAGGGCAGGCTCTTTCTCTCCCTTCATGTAGGGGGCGAGGCGGGCGATCAGGGTATCGATCACCTCTTCGCGCTGGGCCTTGAGGTTGACCCCGGGGGTGAAGTTCATCCAGACATCCACCGCGTCCCGTTTCACGTCCGGCAGATAGTCCATCTTGGGCAGCAGCGCCCAGGTGGCCAGTGCCGGTAGGCTCATCATCAGGGTGATGACTGTCCAGCGCTGGCGTGAGGTCGAGGTCCAGCGGATCACATGACGAGTGGTGCGCTGCCACAGCGGCTCATAGGGATCGGTCAGCGTTTCACGCCCCATCCAGCGCGCCGCCACCGCGGGCAGCACGATGACGGCGACCAGCATGGAGACCGTCACGGCGCAGGCGATGGTGAGCGCCAGATCGGCAAACAGCTGACCCTCCACATCGTTGAGCAGCAGCACCGGCAGGAAGATGGCGACCGTGGTGAGGGTGGAGGCGACCAGCGCCGTCCACACCTGACGGGTACCTTCGAGCGCTGCCTCCGCCTTGCTCAAATCCCCCCGCTCGTGGCGCCGGTAGATACTCTCCAGCACCACGATGGCGGCATCGAGCACCATGCCGACGGCAAAGGCGATGCCCGCCAGCGAGATGATATTGAGGGTGCGATCCATCACCTTGAGCAGGCAGAAGGTGAGCATGATGCTGATGGGGATGGCGAGGGCAATCATCAGGGTCGCCTTGAGCTGGCGCAGGAAGAGCCAGAGGATGGCGCAGGAGAGCAGCACCCCGAGCCCCAGGTTGGCGGTGACCATGCTGACGGCGCGATTGATGTAGAGGGAGGCATCGAACGACTGCTCCATGTGCAGCCCGACCGGCTCCAGCACCTCGCGGTTGAGCTCGTTCACCCGGGCCTTGATCGCCTCAAGGGATGCCAGGGCATTGGCGCCGCTCTCCTTGAAGATCTGGGCGGCGATGGCGGTATTGCCGTTCTGGATCCGCAGCACCGGGTTCTCTTCCCTGGCCACCCTTACCTCCGCCACATCCCGCAGATAGATGGGCAGGCCATCGCGCCAGTCCACCACCTTGTCCCCCAGCGATTCGACATCGTAACGACCGGCGAAGCGCAGCTTGTACTCCCAGCGACCGATGTCGAGGGTACCGGCCGACACGTCCCAGCCGGTGGTGGCGCGGCTGGCCAGTACCGGGATCTCCACCCCCAGCTCGGCGGCGCGATAGGGGTCGAAGCGGATCTGGATCTGGCGCTCGTTGATCCCCTCGACTGCGACCGTCGAGACCCCTTCGATGCGCTCCAGCTCGGGTTTGACCCGCGCCTCGATCAACGCCTGATGATCATCGATCACCCCTTGGGCACCGGGCAGCTGCTGGATGAAGAAGAAGGTGAGGGTATCGTTGCTGCTGTAGTTGTTGACGTAGGGACCGCCGATCTTGTCCGGCAATCCCGAGACCCGGTTCAGTCGCGAAATCACGTCGAGTTGGGCCCGCTGCATGTCGGTGCCGAGGGCAAACTCCATGTCGATTTCGGTAAAGCCGGGATAGCTGTTGCTGACAAGGCTCTTGAGCCCCTGAACCCCCTGCATCTCCTGCTCGATGGGGTCGGTGATCTCCGACTCCATCTCTTGGGGCGAGGCTGAACGCCAGCTCACCGAGATGTTGAGGTGTGGACGGTCGATGTCGGGGAACAGCTGGATCGGCAGTCCCCGGATGCTGAGCAGGCCCAGCAGGAAAATCAGCACGATCGAGACCGCCACCCAGATGGGGCGTTCGATCGCCGTTTTGGCGAGGTTCATTCACTCTTCCTGAGTTGTTGTTATCGGCCATTCCGCTGGCCTTGCTTCCAAAGCCCCTGCAACAGGGACTCAAGCATTTAACTGGAATTCTCCCGACTTGTAAATGCATGGTTAACAAACAAAAAACCGGCCACGAGGGCCGGTTTGGTACTGGTTTGCCAAGGGATCAGGCTGCGTGCTCGACCTTGTTTGGCTGCTTGTTTGCTTGCTGGGAGAAGCCTTCCAGCTCGCCCGGGGCGAAGTTGTCTACCTGAATGGCTTCGTAGCGCAGGGCATCGGCGGCCAGCAGTTTGTCCGCTTCGTCCTTGCTTAGGATGGAACCGGCCAGCGCGGCGGCAACCAGCTCCGGCAGCGCCAGTTTGCGGGGCAGTTTGCCCTCTTTCTGGGCCTGCACCAGCTTCTTCTCGTAGGGCTGCACAGCGACCATGGCCTGGAAGGCGCGCTCCATCAGGCCGACCGGATCCGTCTCGTCCTTACCCACGTAGCAGAGGGCGGTCAGACGGTCGCGGAACTCGCCCGGCTTCATCATGGCCAGACAGATGGCGTGGCAGCGATCGTCGGCCGGCATCTTGTAACCGACGCCGAACGGGAACACCACACGCTTGAGTACGGCACCCACCACCTTGTTCGGGAAGTTCTGGAAGAAGCCCTCGAACGCCTTGCCAATCAGGTAGAGGTTGCGCTCCACCGCGTACTGCACGAACGGCAGATCGGAGACCATGCGGCCCTGATCCTCGTAGTGCTTGAGGGTGGCGGAGGCCAGATAGAGGTGGCTCAGCACGTCACCCAGACGGGCGGAGATCATCTCCTTGCGCTTGAGATCGCCACCCAGCATCAGCATGGAGACGTCGGCGCACAGGGCCAGCCCTTTACTCATGCGGGAGAGCTGCTTGTAGTAGCGGGCGGTTTCACCGGCCACCGGCGCGCTGTTGAACTGGCCCAGGGTCAGCCCCTGGAACAGGGAACCGAAGAAGTTGCCGGCGCCGAAGGCGATGTGCTTCATCAGCAGGGCGTCAAACTTCTCGAGACCACGCTCCACGTCGGTATCAGCCGCCGCTTCCAGCTCGGCAAAGACATACGGGTGGCAGCGGGTAGCCCCTTGCCCGAAGATCATCAGGTTGCGGGTCAGGATGTTGGCCCCTTCCACCGTGATGGCGACCGGAATACCCATGTAGGCGTAGCCGGTGTAGTTTTTCGGGCCCAGCTGGATGGCACGACCGGCGTGGATATCCATGGAGTCATCCATGATCTGACGCGCCATTTCGGTCATGTGGTACTTGGAAATCGCGGTGACGATTGCCGGTGCCTGACCCAAATCCAGCGAACCTGCGGTCATGCGACGGGCCCCTTCCAGCTGATAGGTGAGGCCACCGATGCGGGCCAGCGCCTCTTGCACACCTTCAAACTTGCCGATGGACATGCCGAACTGCTTGCGCACATAGGAGTAGGCACCCACGGTGCGGCTCGCCATGTGACCGCAAGCGGTGCCCAGGGCAGGCAGCGAGATGCCGCGACCGGCGGAGAGGCATTCGACCAGCATGCGCCAGCCGCGACCGGCGTAATCCGGGCCGCCGATGATCCAGTCGAGCGGAATGAACACATCCTTGCCGAAGGTCGGGCCGTTCAGGAACGCCAGACCCATGGGGTAGTGGCGATCGCCGACACGCACGCCCGGGTGGCTGGTGGGGATGAGGGCGCAGGTGATGCCGAGTTCTTCCTTGTCACCCAGCAGTTTTTCCGGGTCATAGAGTTTGAACGCCAGCCCCAGTACGGTAGCGCGCGGCGCCAGGGTGATGTAGCGCTTGTTCCAGTTGAGGCGAATACCCAGCACCTCTTCACCCTTGTGCATCCCTTTGCAGACGATCCCCTTGTCAGGAATGGCACCTGCATCGGAGCCCGCCTCCGGCCCGGTCAGGGCGAAGCAGGGCACCTCTTTGCCATTAGCCAGCCCCGGTAGCCAGAAATCTTTCTGGGCCTGGGTGCCATAGTGCATCAGCAGCTCGCCCGGGCCGAGGGAGTTTGGCACCATGACGGTGACCGCCACGCTCAGGCTCTTGGTGGCAATGCGGGTGACGATGGTGGAGTTGGCAATCGCCGAGAATTCGCGGCCGCCGTAGGATTTCGGGATGATCAGGGAGAAGAAGCCTTCCTTCTTCAGATAGTCCCACACCGGTTCCGGCAGGTCTTTGGTTTCATTGACGATCTTGAAGTCGTCAACCATGGCGAGCAGGGTTTCGACCTGATTGTCGATAAAGGCCTGCTCCTCTGCGGTCAGCTCGGCCTTGCCGTAGCCGTGCAGTTTTTTCCAGTCGGGGTTGCCGCGAAACAACTCGCCATCCCACCAGACGGAGCCGGCTTCCATGGCCTCCCGCTCGGTAGCTGACAAGGGCGGCAATATCTTTTTGAAGATGCCGAACACCGGACGGGTTACCACCTTTTTACGGATGGAGGGTACGCCGAGCACAACGGCTATCGCCAGCACCAGCAGGACAAGCAATGTGATCATACCGAAGTTCCTTCTATTTCACTGTTTCCGTTGATTTATTGTTGGTTGTTACACGGCCAGGGAGAGCCTGGTCGACTCCACGGGCGCCCCGACTCCGGACGCCAGATAAGGAATAACGTTGCGCACCAGCCCTTCCACATCGAGCTGCTGGCCAAAGTCGGCCAGGGCGATGTCGCGCAGGGCATCGGCGGAGGCCATGGTGAATACGACGGTGCCCAGAGTGAAGTGCAGGCGCCAGAACAGATCCGCTGGCGACAGGGCCGGATTGGCCTTGGAGATGGCCTGGGTGATCCGCTGCAAAATGGGGCCATAGTGGGCGGTGATAAAGCGGCGCAGGTGGCCCTGGCTGTCGATATAGCCGCGCCCCAGCAGCTGCATGAAGATGGCCGGGCCATTGGCCCGTACTGCCGAGAGCTTCATCAGCGGCTCGACAAAACTTTCAAACAGTTGCAGCAGGGTCAGCTGCTCCTGCTCCATCAGTACCCGCAGGCGGGCATCTAGATCGGGCATAAACAGGCTCAGATAGCGGTCGAGCACCGCCTGGATCAGCTCCTTCTTGGAGCCAAAGTGATAGTTCACCGACGCCAGATTGACGTCGGCTTCACTGGTGATCAGACGCAAAGAGGTATCGGCGAATCCCCGCTCGGCAAACAGCACTTCAGCGGCGTCGAGAATACGGTTTTTGGTATCGATTTTACTCACTGGACACCTCACTTAAACGAATGTTTAAAAAGTACGTTTCATAACGTGAAGTGTCAAGAGAATGTGAATGAGTGTTAGCGGAATGTTTTTCGATGAAAAAAGCAAAGTGGGCGGAACTTAGTCAAAAAGCAGGACTCTATATCTATGCCACTGCAATTAAACATTAAGTCTCGCCCAACCTGCACCATGCTAGTTGGGCCTTTTTTTGCGCGTCTGTTACCGGTTTGCGGTTTGCAGGCAAAAAAAAAACCGCCGCAGGGCGCGACGGTGGGGAAAGTGAGTTCGCGTCATCCTGACGGCAAACTGTCGATGCGAGTTCAGGCATGTATCGACGGGGGCAGTATGCCAGCCAGAGCCCCTCAGACTATGTCAGCTTCGCGGTATTTTGTGACAAAGTGTGGCAAGCACTGGCGTGGCCCACGCTGCCGCTCTTTGCTATGCTGCCCTTTCAAAATATGAGGGGAGAGAAGATGAAGTACCCGGTCGATACCCACACTCACACCATTGCCAGCACCCACGCCTACAGCACCATCCACGACTATCTGCCGATAGCCAGGGCCAAGGGGATCAAGCTGTTCGCCACCACGGATCATGGCCCCGAGATGGCCGATGCCCCTCATGTCTGGCATTTCGCTAACTTGCCGATATTGCCAAGAGTGGTGGATGGGGTAGGGATCCTGCGGGGTATCGAGGCCAACATCAAAAACCTGGAGGGGGAGATCGATTTTCCCGAGCGCTATGAGTCGCGCCTCGACATGATCATGGCGGGCTTTCATGAGCAGGTATTCCCTCCCTGCGATCAGGCCACTCACACCCAGGCGATGATCAACGCCATCAAGAGCGGCCGGGTCGACATGATCAGCCACCCTGGCAACCCTTCATTTCCCATCGACATTCAGGCGGTGGTCAAGGCGGCCGCTGACTATCGGGTAGCGCTGGAGATCAACAACTCCTCTTTCATTCACTCGCGCCCGGGTAGCGAAGGCAACTGCCGTGCCATAGTCGAAGCCGCGCGAGATCTGGGGGCCTATCTCACTTTCGGCTCCGATTCCCACGTGGCATTTACTCTTGGCGATTTTGACCACTGCCACCGTCTGGTGACCGAAGCGGGCTTTCCGCTGGAGCGGATCCTGGTGCGCTCCCCCCGGGCCTTGCTCGATTTCCTCGAAAGCCGCGGCCGGGCCCATATCCCCGAGTTTTCCGATCTGTGAATCGGGCTCTAACACCATGAGCCAACTCATAAAATCGAGCTGGCTCAATTGACTTGCCGGTCATTTTTTATGAATGTGGAGAGCAACAAGCCGGTATAGCTCAGTTGGTAGAGCAGCGCATTCGTAATGCGAAGGTCAGGAGTTCGATTCCCCTTATCGGCACCATATAAAACAAAGGGTTAGCTTCTAGGTGAAGCTAACCCTTTGTGCTTTTGGGCTGGTGGCGCCTTCTCATACCCCTCTTTTGCTATCGCAACCCCAAAGGGGAAGGGGCAGCGGGCCAACCCTCTCGGCAGGCGGCTACGCAGTTTTTGCTATTCCCCTCAGGCAACCTCGATGTCTGGCTTAGCTGGCTCCTTCTGTATGGATAGCTCTCCAGTTTGCGACGGGGATTCCAGCTTGTCGATGCGCACCGCCGCCACCTTGAACTCGGGGATTTTGGCGTGAGGATCGGTGGCATTGATGGTGAGCCGGTTGGCCGGTGCTTCGGCAAAGTGGAACGGGATGAACACTACGCCCGGTTGCATCCGCTTGGTGACGAAGGCGGGCAGTTCGATATGGCCGCGGCGGCTGGTGACCTTCACCCGCTCACTGTTGCTGATCCCCAACCGCTGCGCATCCACCACGCTCATCATCACCCGTGGGCCAGCCAGCTTGTCGAGCCCCTTGGTCTTGCGGGTCATGGTGCCGGTGTGGAACTGCTCCAGCAGGCGACCGGTGGTGAGCACGATGGGATAGGTCTCGTCGGGCAGCTCGGCGGCATAGCGGAACGGGGTGGCGACCATCTCCCCCTTGCCACGGGTGAACTGCTTGCCGTGGAGCAGGCGAGTGCCTTCGGGCGCCGCATCGTTGCAAGGCCACTGTAGCCCTTGCGCTCCCACCTTGTCCCACTGGATGCCGGCGTATTGCGGGGTGACCCGGCAGATCTCTGCGGTGATCTCCTGCGGGTGTTGATAGCGCCAGTCGCCACCCATGGCGTTGGCGATCTGCTGGATGATCCACCAATCCTCCCGTGCGTCACCCGGCGCCTTGAGGGCGGGGGAGATGCGCTGCACCCGCCGCTCGGTGTTGGTGAAGTGGCCGCTCTTCTCGGCAAAGGAGCAGGAAGGGAGCACCACATCGGCCAGCTGGGCGGTTTCCGAGAGGAAGATATCCTGCACCACCAGAAACTCCAGCTGCTTGAGCCCCTCGATGACGTGATGCTGATCCGGATCGCTCAGCACCGGGTTTTCCCCCATCACATAGAGCCCCTTGATGCTACCCGCGCAGGCGGCATCGATGGTCTCGGTGAGGGTAAGGCCGGGCGTGCGCGGCAAGTCTGGCTGCTGCCAGGCTGCCACGAAGCGGGCATGCACCTCGGGGTTGGCCACCTTCTGATAGCCGGGCAGGCAGTTGGGCAGCGCCCCCATGTCACAGGCGCCCTGCACGTTGGATTGGCCCCGCAGCGGGTTGATGCCACCCCCTTCAATGCCGATGTTGCCGCACAGCAGTTGCAGGTTGGCGATGGCGCGCACGTTGTCGTGGCCGGTGGTGTGCTGGGTGATCCCCATCGAGTAGTAGACGGCGGTGCGCTCGGCGGTGCCGATAAGGCGAGCGAGCTCGATCACCTGCTCGGCCGGTACGCCGGTGACGAGGGCGACCTTGTCCGGGGCATAGGCCGGGGAGAGCACCTCCGCTTGCAGCGCTTCGAACCCTTCCACCCGATCGGCAATATAGGCCTTGTCGTGCCAGTTGTTCTGGATGATCTGCTGCATCAGGCCGTTGAGCAGCATCACGTCGGTGCCGGGGCGGTGGGCCAGATAGAGGCTGGCATGGTCCGCCATCTCGATCCGCTTGGGATCGGCCACTACCAGCCGCGCCTTGCTCATGGTGACGGCCCGCTTGATATGGGAGCCGATGATGGGGTGGGCCGCCGAGGTGTCGGAGCCGATGATGAAGATGAGATCCGAGTGATCAATGCTCGGGATGTCGTTGGTCATGGCGCCGCTGCCGAGTGACGCCTCCAGCCCGGTGACGGTGGAGGCGTGACAGAGCCGCGCGCAGTGATCCACGTTGTTGGTGCCCAGCTCCCGGCGCATGAACTTCTGGAACAGGTAGTTCTCTTCGTTGGTGGTTTTGGCTGACGAGAAACCCGCCAGCGCATCGCTGCCATAGTGCTGGCGCAGGGCGGTGAAACGCTCGGCCACCAGGGCGATGGCCTCCTGCCAGCTGGCGGGCACCAGCTCGCCATTTTTACGGACAAGCGGGGTAGTGAGGCGCTCCTCGCTCTGAATAAAGTCAAAGCCGAAGCGTCCCTTGACGCAGAGCAGCCCCTGATTGACCGGTGAGTTGCGATTCCCCTCCACATAGCGGATGCGGTTGTTCGCCTCATCGACGTAGAGGGTGACGCCGCAGCCGACCCCGCAGTAGGTGCAAATAGTATTGACCGGCGTGAGCAGCTCGGTGCGCCCCTGCGACTTGTCGCGGGCATCCACCAGAGCGCCGGTGGGGCAGACTTGTACACAGGCGCCGCACTGCACGCAGTGGGAGTCGCCCATCGAGAGCCCCGTGTCGAACTGCGGCCGGTTCGAGAGGGTGCCATCGTTGTTTTTGGCAAAGCGCAGCACCCCTTGTACCGCCTGTTCGCCACAGGTCTGCACGCACTGGCCGTAGCCGATGCAGCGGTTGGCATCAAACACGATAAATTCGCTGCTGTTATCCACTGCAAACTTCTGGCACTGGCTGGTGTCGAGAGCGCTCTGCTCGACCTTGTATTCGGTGGCGTAGTCGCGCAGTGCACAATCGGTGTTGGCCTGACAGCCGCACTCGAGGCAGCGGCTGGCTTCGCTGCGGGCATCGGCATCACTCAAACCGCGTTCCACCTCGGCAAAGCTGCCCTCGCGATCCTTCTCTGCCAGATGGGGCATGATGGTGCGGGCGACTTTTTTCAGGTGAGCAAACTGGGCGGGATCGACCTGCTTGAGTGTGGGAGCCTTGCAGGCGTTGAAGGGCCGCACCGGGTCGATCATGTCACCGTGGAGGAACTGATCGATGGCCAGCGCCGCCTTGCGGCCATCGGCGACCGCCTCGATGGCGGTGGCGGGCCCGCGGCGCAGATCGCCGATGGCGAACAGGTTGCCGTGGCCGCTGTGCATGGTCTCGGGGTGGGACTCCAGCGTCTGCCAGCGGGTGAAGGGGAGGGGGAGGGGCTCCCCTTCCATAAAGCTGAGGTCCGGCTGCTGCGACACTGCCGCAATCACGGTATCAAACTCTTCAAGGAAGAACTCACCGGTGGGCTCCGGGCGGCGGCGACCGGAGGCGTCCGGCTCGCCGAGGGCCATCTTCTCGAGACGCACCTGACAGACGCGACCACCCTCATCGGCCAGATTCTCCACCGGATTGGTGAGCATCATGAAGCGCACCCCTTCGTGCTCCGCCTCGTCGATCTCGTACGCTTCGGCAGGCATCTCGGCGCGGGTGCGGCGATAGATAAGGGTGGTTTCGGCGCCGAGGCGCACCGCCGTGCGGGCGCAGTCGATCGCGGTATTACCACCCCCGATCACCGCAACCCTCTTGCCGGTGGTGAGCCGCTTGGCCAGCATCCGATCCTTGAGGTAATCGACCCCGAGATAACAACCGGCCAGGGTGCTGCCCGGGTAATCCATCGGCACCGCCTTGGATGCGCCGACGGCCAGACAGACCGCATCATAGTCGCGGCACAGCGCCGAGAGGGTGATCTGGTGGCCCAGTCGCTGCCTGGTGTGGATCCGCATGCCACTTTGGCACATCAGGCCGATCTCCTGATCGAGGATCGCCTTGGGCAGCCGGTATTCGGGGATACCGTAGCGCAGCCAGCCACCCGCTTCGGGCATCGCCTCGAACAGATCGACCTCGAACCCCTCGTAACCCAGATAGTAACCGCAGGTCAGGCCGCCCGGGCCGCTGCCGATAATGGCAACCCGCTTGCCCTTGGCGGGCTTCTTTGCCGGTTGATAGGGGGCAACCTCGGCCAGATCGAGATCGGCGGCATGGCGCTTGAGCTGACGAATGGCGAGCGGCTCATCTACCAAGGCGCGGCGGCACTCTGCCTCACAGAAGGCGGGGCAGACCCGGCCGATGGAGAGGGGCATCGGCAGGGTCTGCTTGATGACGGCCATGGCCGCCTGGTGATCCCCCATGGCGATATGGTGCAGATAGGATTGAATGTCCACCCCGGCCGGACAGGCGCGCTGGCAGGGGGCTTCGCAATCGGCGTAGTGATCCGAAAGGATGCGGCCGAGCGCCTGCTGGCGGTGGGCGCGCAGGGTATCGCTTTGGGTCGTGATCACCATCCCTGCCTCGGGGCGCGTCTCGCAGGCGCGCCGGATGCCGAGACCGGCAATCTCGACCACGCAGAGGTCGCAGGGTGTCTTGGGGCCGCTGGTGTTGTCACCGCACAGGGAGGGGATGTCGATCTGGTGCTGTTTGGCTATCTGGAGCAGGGTTCTGGTCGGGTCAACCGTCAACTGAGCCCCATCGAGGGTGATGGTGATCATGGCGTCATAAACTCGCTTTCAAGGCGCAGAAAATGCTGCATCTGGCGGAGCCAGCAGGGGAAGCGACAGGGAGGCCGCTTGCTATACGCTCACCATAACAAAGATTATTTACAACTTTATTTGATTTTAGACAGCTTATTGTTCAAAAGGGAAAACGATTTCAGGTTGTCTTGTCTACCTCATCGGCTCGGCGCATCGTTGAGAACCATTCCGTTACAGCAGGTGATTCATTGTCTTATTGTCAGTTTATGCGTCTGGTAGAAGAGAGGCTGCTCTCGCTCGCGATAGGTGTTATCCGTCAGTAGCACCATTTTTTATGCAACTTATTTTGCATAAATGGTGACGCAAGGCATGCGGTGCATGCAGAGCAAAGGG